>DASUFJ010000051.1:0-8152 GCA_036274575.1 Candidatus Limnocylindria bacterium | reverse complement strand
GCCGACCCGAGGTCGCGCGCCGTCTCGACGCGCGTGACGGTCGCGAACCCGATGCGCGGGTCCTTCATCTCGCGCTGAAAGAGCTCCATCAGCTCGGCGCGGATCTGGCTGTCGATGCGGTTCGTCCGCTGCGTCATCCGGCGCTGCCTATGCCTGCTCGGACACCATCTGGTAGCACTCGATGATGTCGCCCTCGGCGATGTCATCGGCGTCGAGGCCGATCCCGCACTCGAAGCCCGCGGCAACCTCGCGGACGTCGTCCTTGAAGCGCTTGAGCGACGTGATGCGGGTGTCGGCAATCAGCTCGTCGGCCCGGAAGAGCCGTGCCTGGCCGCCGCGAACGATGCGTCCGTCGGTCACGTAGGACCCGGCGATGTTCCCGGCTCGCCCCGCCTTGATCACCATCCGCACCTCCGCGCGCCCCTCGACCTGCTCGATGAGCTTCGGGGCCAGCAGGCCCTGGAGCGCTTGGCCGACGTCATCGGTCAGCTTGTAGATCACGTCGTAGATCCGGACGTCGACGCCGGTGGCCTCCACCGAGCGCTGGGCGCCGGCATCGAGCTTCGTGTTGAAGCCGATGACGACCGCGTCCGACGCCGAGGCGAGGTTGATGTCGCTCTCGTTGATGTCGCCGGCACCCTCGCGCAGGATGTTGATGCGCACCTCGGTGGTGTTCAGCCGCTCGAGGGCGTGACGGATCGCGCCCAGCGACCCCTGGACGTCGGTCTTCAGGACGACGCGGAGCTCCGCCACCTCGCTGGCCTGGATGGCGGCGCTGATCTCCTCGAGGCTGCTGACGGCCTTGCCGTCGCCACCGGCCGCGGCGAGCTGGGTCGCCTCGGCCGCGTCGCGCGCCGTCTTTTCGTCGGCGACGACGCGAAGGATGTCCCCCGCCTCCGGCAGTCCCTGGAGGCCGATGATCTCGACGGCGGTCGCCGGCTCCGCTTCCTTCACGCGCTTCCCGGCGGCGTTGTTGAGCGCGCGAACGCGACCCCATGTCTGGCCGACGCTCACGACCTGGCCGACCTTGAGCGTGCCGGTCTGGACCAGGACGGTCGCGACGTTGCCGCGGCCCTTGTCGACCTTCGACTCGACGATCGTGCCGATCGCGTCGCGCTCGGGGTTCGCCTTGAGGTCCTGGAGGTCGGCGACCAGGAGGACCATCTCCATGAGGTCATCGATCCCGGTGCGCTGCTTGGCGCTGACGGGCACGGCGATGACGTCGCCGCCGTACTCCTCGATGAGCACCTGGTTGTCGGCGAGCTCCTGCTTCACGCGGTCCGGGTTGGCGTCCGGCTTGTCGATCTTGTTGATCGCCACGATCATCGGCACGCGGGCCGCCCGAACGTGGTCGATCGCCTCCTTCGTCTGCGGCATGACGCCGTCATCGGCCGCCACGACGATGATCGCGATGTCGGTCACCTGGGCGCCGCGCGCGCGCATGGCGGTGAATGCCTCGTGGCCGGGCGTGTCCAGGAAGACGATGCGCTTCCCGTTGTGCACGACCTCGGAGGCGCCGATGTGCTGGGTGATGCCCCCCGACTCGCCGGAAGCGACCTTGGTCTCGCGGATCGCGTCGAGGAGGCTCGTCTTGCCGTGGTCGACGTGACCCATGACCGTCACGATCGGCGCGCGGGTCTCGAGCTTGGCGGTGTCATCTTCGGCCCAGAGGACGCGGCGACCGTCGCCGTTCCCGCTCGTCCCCGGAGCGACGAGCTCCTGACCGGCGGCCGCCTCGGCGGCGGCACGCTCCGCCGCCCCGCGTTCCGTGGTCTCGAAGCCGAGCTCGCCGGCCACGAGGGACGCGGTGTCGAAGTCGATCGACTGGTTGACGGTGGCGAAGATGCCGTTGCGAATGAGGACGTTGATGATCTCGGCGTGGCTGACGACCAGTGCCTCCGCCAGGTCCTTGACCACGACGGGGTTCGGCAGCTCGACCGGGCCGGTTGGGCGCGCGGCAGCGGCCGCGGCTTCCGCGACGGCGGCCGCGGCCGTGGTCCGCTTGCGGACCGGGCGCGGTGGACGGCGTGGTCGGTATCTACGTGGTGGCATCGTTCACCTCGAATTCGAGCGCTCCAGGCGCGGGCTCAGCACCGAGCGCCCTCGTGACGGCCGCCGCGGCCGCTTGCGGATCGCGGCAGGCCGGGTTCTGGCAGATATAGGTTCCGCGGCCGGGCCGACGTCCGGTCTCGTCGCGGTGGATCGTCCCGTCGGCGACGCGGACGATCCGCAGCATCTCTCGCTTCGGCTGCGCGGTGCGGCAGACTGCGCAGGTCCGCGCCGGGATGTGATCAGGTCGTCGCTTCGGCATCCGCCCCGCCTGACCCGGGGGCCTCCGCGTCCGGCATCGGCTCACCCTCCTCAACGTGCTCGCCGTGCTCACCGCCCCCGGCGGCCGCCGTGGCGACGCCGGCCTCGGAGCGGATGTCGATCCGCCAGCCGGTGAGCTTCGCGGCGAGCCGCGCGTTCTGGCCCTCCTTGCCGATGGCGAGGCTGAGCTGACGCTCGGGGACGATAACGTTCGCGATCTTGTGCTCCTCGTCGATCCGGACGCTGAGCACCTCCGCCGGGCTGAGGGCCTCGGCGACGAAGCGGCCGGGGTCCTCGTCCCAAAGGACGATATCGACCTTCTCGCCGTTGAGCTCGGCGACGATCGACTGGATCCGCGCCCCGCGCTGCCCGACCGCTGCACCCTTGGCGTCGACGCCCTGCTGGCGGCTCTCGACGGCGACCTTCGATCGGCTCCCCGCCTCCCGCGCGATTCCGCGGATGACGACGGTCCCGTTGTAGATCTCGGGGATCTCCATCTCCATCAGGCGGCGGAGGAAGCCCCGATGCGTGCGGCTGGCGACGATGACTGGCCCACGCGTCGTGCGCCGCACCTCCATGACGTAGACCTTCAGGTGCTGGCCGATGCGGTACGTCTCATTCGGCAGCTGCTCCGTGACGGCGAGCACCGCCTCGACATCGCGGCCCATGTCGAGCACCACCGCCGAATCGGTCGTACGCTGCACGTTGCCCGTCATGATCTCGCCCTCGCGGGCGGCGTACTGCTGGAAGACGACGTCTCGCTGCGCCTCCCGCAGGCGCTGGCGGTACACCTGGCCGGCAGTCTGCGCCGCAATGCGTCCGAGCTGCGCCTGCGTCACGTTCTCCGGGATCCGGACCTTGCCGCCGACGCCAGTCGTCGGGTCGATCTTCTGCGCCTCCTGGACGATCATCTGTGCCTCGGGGTCCTCGACCTCCTCCGGCGTCGCCATGACCTCGTACTCGCGCGCGACGCTGATCTCCCCCGTCTCGGGGTTCACGGTGACGACGACGTTCTCGGGAGCATCGGCATTCCGGCGGTAGGCCGATTCGATCGCCTGCTCCAGCGTCCGGATGAGGATCTCCTGCGGCACGCCCTTCTCGGCATTCAGCTGGAGCAGTGCTCCGATGAAATCTCGATTCATGCCGCTCCTCGCTCCCCCATCCGACAAGCACGGGGACAAACAAAGACGTGGGAGGCGAACCGACCCACGTCTCAGGCACTCAGTTCAGTATTAATGGTTCGCGATCGGCCGGTCGAACCGTCTGAAAGTATACCCAACCGGCCCCGCAGCCGCCAATCGGCCGCCAGGCGCCGCTAGCCGCCGGTGAAGAGGCGCTGGATGTCCTGGATGCTGATCAGGATGACGAGGGCGATGAGGACGGCGAAGCCGGTGAAGTAGATGAGCGCCTCGCGCTCGGCGGGAAGGCGGCGGCGCCGGACGGCCTCGACCAGCACCACGGCGATCCGGCCGCCGTCCAGCGGCGGGAAGGGCAGGACGTTGAGGACCGCCAGGTTGACCGACAGGAGGCCGATGAAGAACAGCTGGCTGACGAGGGGCGCCTCGAGGACGCGACCGGTCTCCTGGGCGATGCCGATGGGGCCACGCGCGTCGGGCGCGTTCGGGCTCAGTCCCAGGAGGCCGCCAACGGCCTCCGCCAGGCCGCCCGGAATCTGGACCGCCAGCGTCCACGTGGCCGACACGCCGCGAGCGATGGCGTCGATCGGCCCGGTGACCGTTGACGGCTCCTCCACGACGGACGCGGGGTCGTAGCCGAAGCCGATGGGCCCCTCGCCGTTGTTGCGCTCCTCCTCGCTGAGGACGCGCGGCGTGACCGTCACGTCCATGGAGGCGCCGTCGCGCACGACCTGGAGGACGACGGGATCGCCGGCGCGGTCGGCGACGTAGGCGGTGAGGTCGCTCGAGCGATCGAACGTCTGGTCGTCGACGCTGACGATGACGTCGCCCACCTCGAGCGCGGCCGCGGCCGGGCTGCCGGGCTGGATGTCGGTCACCGTCAACGGGCCCTCGCCGATGAGCCTCGGCATGCTGAAGGCTGCGGCGAAGAGGGCGGACGCCAGGAGGAAGTTCATCGCCACGCCGGCGAGGAGCACGATGATGCGAACCCAGATCGGTCGCCGGTTGAACGCGCCCTCCATGGCACGTTCGACCTCGTCGGTCGTCATCCCCGACTCGCGGAGGCGTTTGACCTCCACGTCGCCGTCCTCGCCCAGCATGCGCACGAAGCCGCCGAGCGGGATCCAGTTGAGGCTGTAACGGGTGCCGCGCCACGTCCTCGACGCGATGCGCGGCGGGAAGCCGATGCCGAACTCCTCAACCGTGATGCCCGCCCATTTCGCCATGGCGAAGTGGCCCAGCTCGTGGACGAGGACGAGGAGGACGAGGATGCCGATGAAGGCGGCGATCGTGGTGAGGACGTCCATCAGGCGATCTCAGCGGTGAGGGCCGCGCGCACCTCGGCGTCCAGGCCGACGATGTCGTCGAGCTCGGGCTCGTCCGCGGCGCCCCAACGCTCGACCGCGGACACGATCGTCTCGGCGATGGCCGGGAACCCGACGCGGCCCTCCAGGAAGGCGCCCACGGCGACTTCGTCGGCAGCGTTGAGGATCGTTCCGCGGTTGCCGCCGGCCTCGGCGGCACGACGCGCCGCGGCGTACGCGGGATAGTCCGCATCGGCCAGTGGCAGGAAGTCGAGCGAGCCCCAGTCCGTCGGCGCGGAGGCAGGAGCCGGCGAGGGCAGCCGATCGGGATGGGTCAGCGCGTACTGGATCGGGAGCCTCATGTCGGGAATGCCGAGCTGCGCCTTATACGAGCCGTCGACGAACTCCACGAGCGAGTGCACCACGCTCTGGGGATGGACCACGGCGCCGATTCTAGAGTACGGAAGTCGGTACAACCATTTGGCCTCGATGATCTCGAACGCCTTGTTCACCAGGGTCGCCGAGTCGATGGTGATCTTCGGGCCCATGCGCCACGTCGGGTGGGCGAGGGCCTCTTCCGGAGACACCGATGCGAGCGTATCGGCGGGACGGCCCCGGAACGGTCCCCCGCTGGCCGTGAGCACCAGACGCGCCACACCGCTGATTCGTTCCCCGACCAGGCACTGCCAGATCGCCGAGTGCTCGCTGTCGATCGGGCGGAGACGGTCGAATGGATCGCCGCCGAGCGCCCGGAGCTCCCTCGCCACGAGGTGGCCGCCGCTGACGAGCGTCTCCTTGTTCGCGAGCGCCACCGTCTTGCCCGCACGCAGGGCTGCCAGGACCGATGGCAGCGCCGCCATCCCGGTCGTCGAGACGACGACGATCTCCACCTCGTCGAGGGTTGCGAGCTCCTCCAGCCCGCCAGCCGCCCAGGCGCCGTCGGCCATGGCGGACGGGCGTTCGCCGGGGCACCACGCCCGGGCGCCCGGATGGGACGCGAGCTGGGCGAGGAAGGCATCGCCCGGACGGCCGGCAGCGAGCGCGCGGATCGTGAACCGCTCAGGCAGGGCATCGATCACCTCGATCGCCTGGCGTCCGATGGAGCCGGTCGAGCCGAGGACGGCGACGCCGGCGGTCACACGACCCGTCCGGCGACGAGGAGCGCATAGCCGGCGAGGACCGGGGCCGCGAAGAGGAATGAGTCGATCCGATCCAGGATGCCGCCGTGCCCGGGCACCAGGAAGCCGGACTCCTTGCGGCCGGCCGCGCGCTTGAGCATCGACTCGGCCAGGTCGCCGGCCTGGGCGAAGGCACCGACGACGGGGCCGATGATGAGCGGGTGCCACGCCTCGAGGCCGACGAGCGCCGCCCCGACCCCGGCGCCGATGGTCGCCAGCACGAGGCCGCCCGCCACGCCCTCGACCGTCTTCGCGGGGCTAATGTTCTCGATGAGCCGGGTGCGGCCGATGAGGCGCCCGGTGAGATAGGCGCCGGTGTCGTAGCCCCACACGACGAGGATGAGCATGAGCGCCCACGCCGCGCCCGAGCCGAGGCCGACCATCCCGACCGGCGTCGTCCACGAGCCGCCCGCGGGGGCGAGATGCGCGACGAGGACGAGCGTGGGCAGGAGGAGGCCGAGATAGGCGACGCCGAACGAGCTCATCGCCCAGGTGATGAAGGCGGCGCGCGGATCGGCACGGGTGAACGAGACGATCGCGAGCAGCAGGATCGCGGCGATCAGCGTCGCCGCGACGAGGCCCGGCGGATCGACCGCGGTCATCAACCCGGCGAGGACGCCACCCACGCCCGAGGCGTTGGCCGTGACGAGTCCCGCGGCGGCGAGGGCCATGCCGGCCACGATGGTGAGGACCTGCGGCGGCTGGAACTCCCCGGCGTCGAGCAGTCCGACGAGCTCGACGAAGGCGAGGAAGGCGGCGGCCCCGACGAGGAGCGACAGCCACGGCTCGCCGAGGACGACGACGGCGAGGACGAGCGGGGCGAGGATCGCGGCCGTCACCAGCCGCGTGCGAAGCATGGGCTCAGCCTCCGAATCGTCGTTCGCGGCGCTCGAACTCGGTCAGCGCCGCGTCGAGGTCGTCGGGAGTGAAGTCGGGCCAGTACTTCGCGCAGAACACGAGCTCGGCGTACGCGGCCTGCCAGATCAGGAAGTTGCTCGTGCGGTGGTCGCCGCCCGTGCGGATCAACAGGTCGACCTCAGGCTGGCCCGCGGTGTACAGGTGGTCCGCGAAGTGGTCCTCGTCGATGGCATTCGGATCGGCGCGCGCGGCGAGGAGGGCGCGGGCGGCATCGACGATCTCCGCGCGACCCGAGTAGTTGAAGCAGATGTTCAGCGTCATGCGCGCGCCCTCCCGCGTTCGCTCTTCCGCCGCGCGGATGGAGCGCTGGACGTCGGGAGGCGCCTCGTGGAGGCGGCCGATGACTCGCACGCGGACGCCCTCGGCGATGAGCTCATCGGTGTATTGGCGGACGGCGCCATCGATGAGGCCGAAGAGGCCCGACACCTCGGCGTCCGGGCGGGTCCAGTTCTCGGTGCTGAAGGTGTAGACGCTCAGCGTCTCGATGCCGTGGTCGCGCGCCCGGCGCACGACGGGTCGCATGGCCTCGATGCCCTGCACGTGGCCGGCGAGGACGGGAAGGCCTCGCTCGCGCGCCCATCGGCGATTGCCGTCCGCGATGATGGCGACGTGCCGCGTGCGGACGGCGTCCGGCACCGGTCAGACCTCCAGGATCTCGGCTTCCTTCCGGTCCGAGCGCCCGTCGATCGCCTCGATGTGCCGATCCGTGAGGCGTTGCAGGCCCTCGAGCTCGCGCCGCTCCTCGTCCTCGCTGAGATCCCCGTCACGCAGCGCCTTCTTGAGGACGTCGGCCGCCTCGCGGCGATGGTTGCGCACCTCCACGCGCGCCTCCTCGGCGCGACGGTGCACCTGCTTCACCATCTCCTTGCGGCGCTCCTCCGTGAGCGGAGGGACGTTCAGGCGCACCACGGTGCCGTCGACGTTCGGCACCAGGCCGATGTCGCTCTTCGTGATGGCCTTCTCGATCGCCGACAGGACGGACCTGTCCCAGGGCTGGATGACGATGAGATGCGGATCGGGCGTGCTGATGCCAGCGAGCTGATTCAGCGGCGTCTGGGCGCCGTAGTAGTCGACGTTGATGCGTTCGACGAGCGCAGTCGACGCACGACCGGTGCGGACCCCGGCGAAGTCGCGCTCCATCGCCTCGATGGCGCGCTGCATCTTCGGCTCGATGGCGGTGAGCGCCTCATGCGTCATCGGTTCGGTCTCCTGAGATCAGCGTGCCGATCTGCTCGCCGCGCACGGCCCGGGCGATGTTGCCGGGGACGGTCATGTCGAAGACGACGATCGGCATCTCGTTGTCCAT
>DASUFJ010000050.1:0-17222 GCA_036274575.1 Candidatus Limnocylindria bacterium | reverse complement strand
CCGGGCGAGGATCGCCCAGTCCATGCGGCGGACGTCGTCGCCTGGCTCGTACGGCCGTGCGTCCCCGGGCTCGACCCCGTGGCCATGCACCAGCGAGGGATGGCGACCGTCACGCCGGCCGAACACCCGCCGGCTGACCGCAAGCTCGATGCGGCGCAGCCGTGCCGGCAGGTCGGAGCCGGCACCCTGTGCGAACGTCACCGTATCGCCGCGTTGTCGGCCGGGAGGACGATCCGTGGCGTCCCCGCTGAACGGGTGGCTGCGCTCGGCGCAACCGCGCTGGCGTGGGTCGCGGTCTCGGCATGGGCCGCCGCAGGTGCCGGGTACGTCGCAACCGGCTGCGGCCACGCCGTCGTCCCCGGAGCGGGGACCGTGGTGAGGACCTCGACCAGGAGGTCGTCGATCGTGAACCCCTCGGCCAACGCCTGGTACGACAGTGCCAGGCGGGCGTTGAGGATGTCGTAGGCGACGTCGTACACGTCCTGCGGCACCGCGCGCGTTCGTCCGCGCAGAAGCGCCATGGCTCGGGCGCTCCGCACCAGCCCCAGCGAGGCCCTCGGGCTCGCCCCGTACTCGAGGAGCCCGACCAGCTTGTCCAGCCCGTGGGCGGCGGGGTCGCGGGTGGCGAGGACCAGGCGGATGGCGTAGTCGGTTGCCGCTTCGTCGATCTGGATGCGCTGGGCTTCGAGCTGCAGCGCGACGACATCGGCAGGATCCAGCAGGCGCGCGGCCCGGGGCTGCTCGTTGGCCATCCGCGCCACGATCGCGCGCTCCTCGGCGGGGGTCGGGTAGTCGACCGGCACGCGCATCAGGAAGCGGTCGCGCTGCGCCTCGGCCAGCGGGTAGACGCCCTCCGATTCGACGGGGTTCTGGGTGGCCACGACCAGGAACGGTTGCGGAAGCGGGAAGGTGCGCCCTCCGACGGTCACCTGCCGCTCGGCCATCGCCTCCAGCAGCGCGGACTGGACCCGCGCGGGCGCCCGGTTGACCTCGTCGACCAGGACCACGTTGGCGATGATCGGTCCGGGTTCGACGTCGAACATCTCCGACGACGGCCGAAAGATCCGGGTCCCGACGATGTCGGACGGGATGAGATCGGGCGTGAACTGGATCCGATGGAACGTGCCGCCCAGGGTCCGGGCGAGGCTCTCGAGCAGCAGCGTCTTGCCCAGGCCGGGCGCGCCCTCCAGCAGGACGTGCCCGCCGGCGAGGACCGCGACGAGCAGCCGATCGATGACACGATCCTGGCCGACGATGACGCGGCTCAGCTCGTGGCGAACCTGCGCCAGGCGGGTGGTGGAGAGATCGATGCTCATGGTCAGGCTCCCGTGCCGTCGCCGCCCGCGTCCGGGGCGGATGGATCCAGCGTGCCATCAGGGCTCAGCCCGCGGAGGAGCTCGTCCATGAGCTGCTGCATGAGCCGCTCGATGGCCTCGGCGCCCGGATCGGTCAAGGCGTCGGGCGGCGGCGTCTCCTCGGGAGCCGGCGTCGGGTCCGGTGCAGGGGCGAGCTCTCGCATGAACTCGTCCAGCAGCTCGCGCAGGAGCCGATCGGCCATCTCGGAGCCGGGCCCTGAGCCGAACAGGTCGCCCAGGCCGTCGGGGCCCATGAACTGGTCGAAGAGGCTTCCCAGCGGGTCCATGCCGTCGGCCGGGTTGTTGTCCTCGGGATTCCAGGTCCCGTCCTTGACCTTGTCCAGGAGCTGGAGCGCCTGGTCGATCGGCACCGCGAAGCCGATGCCGTCGCTCCCGCCGGAGTTGCTCGCGATGGCGGTGTTGATGCCGATCGCGCGGCCCTCGCCGTCGGCCAGCGGGCCGCCGGAGTTGCCCGAGTTGATGGCCGCGTCCGTCTGGATGAGGTCGTGCAGGTCGCCCATCGGGGTCGGAACCGTGCGGCCGAGCGCGCTCACGATGCCGGTCGTCACCGTCTGGCTCAGGCCGAACGGGCTCCCGATCGCGATCGTCATCTCGCCCACTTGGACGTCCGCGAGGGCGCCGAGGGCCATCGGCTTCAGGTCGGCCGCCGCACCCTCGTCCGCCTGAATGACAGCCGTGTCGATGGACTTGTCGACCGCGACCACGGAGCCGGAGATGCTCGTTCCGTCCTGGAGCCGGAGGGTGACCGACTCCGATCGCCCGACGACGTGCGACGCGGTGAGGATGAGGCCTCCATCGGCCGCCACGAAGCCGGATCCCATGGCGCCGTCGGCCTCGATCTGGACGACCGATGGAAGGAGCCGAGCGGCCGTGTCGGCCAGTGGCTCGTCGGTCGGCGGGACGACCGCCGAGGCATTGGTGGGGCCGCCCGGGCCACCTGCCAGCGCCAGCAGGGCGCTGAGGCGGTTTCCGGTGGCCAGGATCCCGGTGCCGACGAGGAGGATGGACGCAACCAGGACGGCGCTGCCGATGACAAGCCGCCGTCGAGGTTGCGCGGCTCGGGCGGCCGGCAGCGGCGGACCGGCGGCGCCGGCCGCCGCCGTGGCGAACGGCGGGGTGGTGGGCCAGACGAGGGGCGGGGTCGGTGGGAGGTCGCGCCAGCTCTTGTGCTGGCGCTCGTCGCCGGCGAAGGGGTCGTCCACGGGAGCGGCCTCCGGATGGGGCTACGGTCTGCGCAGATCGGACTGATGCCGATCCTGGTCCGGAGGCTAGGAGCCGGCCGATAACGTGGGCGTTCGGGCGGTATAAGCGCGACCTAAAGGCCGCGCGGAGGGCATCGGCTCAGGACGCGGCGCCCACCGTCCAGAGGGGGTCGGCCATGGTTCTGAGCTCGGCCACCGGCACCGCCTTCGCACCCGGCGACCGATCCGGCAGCCACACCACGAAGCTCGCGCCGTGCCCGGGGACCGACGCCACGCTGACCGTGCCGCCATGCGCCTCGGCGATCTGCCGAACCAGGGCCAGCCCGATGCCGTGCCCGTTGCCCTCCGCGGAGGGCGCTCCGTCGCGCCACGCCCGTCGGAAGACCAGGGCCTGGTCTTCCGGAGCGATGCCGCGCCCGACGTCGCGCACCCCGAACCACAGCCATCCACCGGCACGTCCGGCGCGGCAGTGGACCACGGAGCCGGAGGGCGCGACCCGCAGCGCGTTCGAGACGAGGTTCGCCTGCGCGCGCTTCAACGCCGTGCGGTCCCCTTCGGTGACCAGGCCGGACGGAGCGAGCTGCGACAGGCGGACGCCACGGGTCGACGCCTCCGCGTCGTACTCCTGGGCGACCTCGGACACGACCTCTGCCAGGTCGACCGGTGTCCGCTGCTCGGGCTGGACGCTCGTCCTCGCCAGCGCCATGAGCTCGTCGACCGTCGTCGACATGCGGTCGGCGGTTCGACGCGCGACCTCGGCCGCGCGGCGCAGGCCGTCGGCGTCCTCGGGCTCCGAGAGCGCGACGTCCAGCGTCGTCCGGATGACGGCGAGCGGGTTCCGAAGCTCGTGCGAGGCGTCCTCGACGAATCGCCGCTGGGTCATCACGCCTCGATCGAGGCGGTCGAGCATGGCGTCGAACGTGTCGGCGAGATCGCGCATCTCGTCGGGCGGTCCGCCCAGGTGGATGCGGCGAGAGAGATCGGTCGCCTCGATCTCCCGCGCGACGCCGGCCATCTTGCCCACGGGCCGCACGACGCGCCCGGCGACCGCCCAGCCGATTGCGAGGCCCACCGGGACGAGCACGATGAGCGCCCACAGCGAAAGCGTGCGGACCGTCTGCAGCGTCTCCTCGCGGACGGCCTGCTCCACGTCCAGGAGCGCGTCGGTGGCGCCCTGCTCGCCGCCTCCGTCGAGCTCGGCGAGGCTCATGTCGAGGATTCGGAGGAGCTCTCCCTCCAGGGTCGTTGGCTGCTGCTCCGGGATCGTCGCGGCCACGCGGTCGAGGGCCAGGTTCATGCCGACGACCAGCACGCCGGCGGTCACGATCAGGGCTGTCGTCACCAGCATGGCGAGCCGGAAGCGGACCGATCGCACCGATGCCGTCAGGCGGTCGAGCAGATGACTCACTCGCCCGCCTCCGCGAGTCGGTATCCCACGCCCACGACCGTCTCGATCGGCTGCCCGTCACCCGCGCCGGCAAGCTTGCGGCGGAGGTTGCTGACCGTCACCCGGACCGTGTTCGAGAACGGATCGGCGCGCTCGTCCCATACATGCTCGAGCAGGCGTTCAGGCGTCAGCACCTCGCTCGGATGGAGCATGAAATAGCGCAGGAGCGCGAACTCCTTGGGCGTCAGGTCGAGACGCTGCTCGTTGCGGTGGGCCTCGTGCCGAGCGGCGTCCAGGTCGAGGGTCCCCAGTCGGATCGTCGCCCCACCGTTCACGGTCGCACGGCGGGCGAGGGCACGAACCCTAGCCGCGAGCTCCGCGAAGCTGAAGGGCTTGACCAGGTAGTCGTCGGCACCGTCGTCCAGCCCTCCCACCCGGTCGTCCAGACTGTCTCGGGCGGTCAGCATCAGGACGCGCGGCGGCGTGGCGCCGGCGATCCCCAGCGCGCCGGACCTCAGCTCGCGGCACAGCTCGCGCCCGTCGCCATCGGGCAGGCCCAGGTCCAGGCACACGACGTCGTAGGGAGCGTCCTCGAGGCGCTCGCGCGCCTCCGCGGCATCCGCGGCCGCGTCCACCGCATAGCCCTCCCGGCGCAGCCCGGTCCCGAGGGCCGCCGCGAGGTCGACCTCGTCTTCGACGATGAGCACACGCATGGCGCCGCGCAGGATAACCCGGAGTGCTGAAGCCGTCAGAAACGGCGCTCCGGGACAGGGTGCCGATTATTCGAGCAACCGTGCACCTCCGGGCCCGGAACGCGTCACGGTTGACCGATATTTCGCGCAGCCGCGACCGATTCGCGGGCTCCGGGCGCCGCGCTGCGCGAAAAATCGACCCCCAAACGGCTGCGGCCTAGGCCGGGGTGGCGGCCCCCTCCTTCGTCATCCAGCCGGGCTCCGGCTCACCGAACTCGCCGACGAGATAGTCGCGCGACTCCTCGACCAGGCGCCGCGGGGTGTCGAGCGAGGCGACGAGCTTGAAGTCCTCCTTCGCCACGCGCCCGTCCACCAGCACCGTCCGGACGTTCGAGACGTCGGCCGCACAGACCACGGCGCCCACCGGGTCGATGACCGGCGCGACGTTCACGGCCTTCGTGTCGATGATCACCAGATCGGCCTTTTTGCCGGGCGTGATGGAGCCGGTGCGATCGGCCACGCCGGCGACGCGGGCCCCGTCGATGGTCGCCCAGCGCAGGACCTGGCGCGAGTCGATGAGGTCGGGGGTCGGCTCGTTGCCGTCGAGGTCCTCGTCCCACGCGGCCTGGTGGCGGCGCGCCCGCTCCGACGCGAAGATCGCGTGCATCTGGGTGAACTGGTCGGAGGACGCGGTGGTCGCCACGTCGGAGGAGAGGCCCACGGGGATGCCCATCTTCGTGGCGGTCGCGGCGGGCGCCCAGCCGTGCCCCATCTGAAGCTCGATTTGGGGGGCCAAAGAAACGTTCCCGCCGGAGTCGGCGACCAGCTGCCACTCGTCGTCGAGCAGGTGCGACGAGTGGATGTACGTCGTGTTCGGGTAGAGCAGGCCCATGTCACGCAAACCGCGGAGCTGCATCTTCGTATAGCCGAAGCGGTCCATGGCCACGTGGACGGTGATGTTGATCCCGAGCTCCTTCGCCAGCTCCCACTCGTAGCGGACGACGTCCTCCTTGCAGAAGTTCGTGCCACGGGTGGCCAGCGCCATGGTGATCAACGCGGAATCATCCGAGAGGTAGTCGCGACGGACGCGGCGCGCCTCGTCGCCGTTGATCTTCTCGACGGAGCCGCCGTAGTCGGGGCCGAACCACCAGGCCTGGATCGACGTGTTCGGGAAGCCGAACGCGAACACGGCCCGCAGCCCCGCGTCGCGGAGCCCGCGGACGGCCTCATCGGCGTGCTCCGGGGTGTTCATGATGTGCGACCAGTCGACGAGCGTCGTGATGCCCGCGTTCAGGCACTCGAGCGAGCCCCACAGGTTGCCGGCGTAGACGTCGTCGGGCCGGTACTTCGGCGCGAACTTGTCGAGGATGGCGCCGAAGTAGGCGCCGAGGGTGTAGTCCGGCGCCGAGGTCCGGATCGAGGTCTCCCACGTGTGGCGGTGGGTGTCGACGAACCCGGGAATGACGATGTCGCCATCGGCCTCGATGACGCGCGCCCCGTCGGCCGACAGCCCGCGACCGACCTCCGCGATGCGATCCCCTTCGACGAGCACATCGGCGTTGCCCATTTCGCCCAGGCTGTCGTCCTGGGTCAGCAGGGTCGCGCCGCGGATGAGGATTCTGTCAGTCACGAGTTCGATCCCTTTCTGCTACCGGCTGGTGTCAGCGTGCGGGCCTTGGCCCGCAGGTGGGCCGCGACGATGGACGTGTCCCGGTCCGGCCCGAACTCTTCCGTCGCGGCCTGCACGAGAGACTGGTTGACGAGCGTCTGCGGCATCTCCACCCCCAGCGACGCGGCCAGGTCGAGGATGAGCCGCAGGTCCTTCGCCGCGAGATCCAGGGAGAACGCCACCGGTGTGCCCTCCGGGTCGACGAAGGCGGCTCGCTTGTACTGGACATACGGCGCCCCCGCGGCGCCGGCGGCGAAGACGTCATACGCCACGTCGCGCGAGATCCCGGCCCGTTCGGCGAGTACCAGGGCCTCCGAGACGGACTGGTTGAGCCCGAAGATCAGGGTGTTGACCGCCAGCTTCAACGCCGCGGCGGTACCCAGTGGGCCGATGTGGTGGATGCTCGTGGCCAGCTGCTCGAACGCCGGGCGTGCCTTCTCGAGGTCGGCCTCCGACCCGCCGACCATGATCGTCAGCTTCCCGGTCTCCGCCAGCGGGACCGATCCGGAGACGGGCGCGTCCAGGATGCCGGCGCCGGCTTCGGCCGCCTGAGTGGCGAACGACTGGATGACCGATGGCGGCACCGTGCTCATGTCGACGAGCACCGTTCCCGGCCGCGCGCCCGACAGCAGCCCATCCGAACCGGACCAGGCAGCCTCCACGGCCTCCTGGTTGGCAAGCATGCTGATGACGATGTCGGCGGCCGCCGCCGCCTCCGCGGGGGTCGCCACGACCCGGCAGCCAAGCTCGGATGCCAGGGGCGCGCACCGCTCCATGGTGCGGTTCTGGAGGATGAGCTCCGAGCCGCCGCGCGCCAGCGATCGCGCCATGGCCGATCCCATGCGCCCCGTCCCGACGACCCCGACCGTCGTCATGCGCTGACCTCGAGGGTCGTGCGAATCGTGGCGGCGATGCGCTCGGCTGACGGCATCTGCGCGTCCTCGAGCACCGGGTTCGCGGCGAGCGGGACATGCGGCGTCGTGATGCGGACGACCGGTCCGTCGAGCGAGTAGATGGCCTCCTCGGCGGCGATGGAGACGACCTCGGCGCCCCAGCCGCAGAGGCGCGGGTTCTCCTCGACGGTGAAGAGGCGGGAGGTCTTCGACACCGACGCCAGCACCGTCGTGACGTCCAGCGGCACCAGCGTCCGCAGGTCGATGACCTCCAGCGAGATGCCCTCCGAGCCCAACGTTTCGGCTGCCGTCAGCGCACGCGGAACCATCGCGGCCAGGGCGACGACGGTCGCATCGGTCCCCTCTCGAACGACCCTTGCCTGCCCAAGCGGTTCGACGATCTCGCCATCGGGCACCTCGGCCTTGTCGGCCATCAGCGCCTTGTGCTCGCACACGATGACCGGGTCCGGATCCCGGATGGCCGATGCCATGAGCCCGACCATGTCGCGCACGTTCGACGGGGCGACGACCTTCAGTCCGGGGATGGCCATCGCCCAGTTCTCGATGCTCTGGCTGTGCTGGGCGCCGAACCGCAGCCCGCCGCCATTGGCGGTCCGGATCACCAGCGGCAGCGAGACCTGGCCGTCGGTCATGTAGCGCGTCTTCGCGATCTGGTTGGCGACCATGTCCCACGCGACGCCGAAGAAGTCACTGAACATGAGCTCGGCGATGGGGCGGAGGCCGGTCATTGCGGCGCCCATGGCGGCACCGATGATCGCCTGCTCGCTGATCGGCGTGTCGCGGACGCGCTCCGGCCCGAATCGGTCCAGGAGACCCTCGGTGGTCTTGAACACCCCACCGGCCGCGGCGATGTCCTCGCCAAGCATGACGACCGATGGGTCGCGCTCCATCTCCTGGCCGATGCCTCGCGCCACCGCGGATCGGTACGTCAGCTCCGCCATGACGAGCCTCCATCGGACCACAGCTCGGTCGTGGCGACCGCCGGGTCGGGGTCGGGCGCCTCGCGGGCGGCCTTCTCGGCCGCCGCCACGGCCGCCTCGACCTCGGCCTCGATCCGCGCCACCTCTTCCTCCGGCACGCCGGCATCCAGCACGCGCTGCCGCTCGGCGGGGATCGGGTCGCGCGCCAGCCAGGCCTTGACCTCGTCCTCCGGCCGGTACGTGCCGGGATCCGCGCGGGAGTGGCCGCCGTGCCGGTACGTGACGGCCTCGACCAGGGAGGGCCCGCCGCCGGCACGCGCCCGGTCGATGACCCGGCGCGCCATGTCGTACACCGCCTCCACGTCGTTGCCGTCGACGACCAGTGGCTCCAGGCCGTACGCGGCGGCGCGGTCGGCGGCGGGGCGCTCGACCGCGGTGACCGAGCCGATGGCCGTGTACTCCATGTACTGGTTGTTCTCGCACACGAACACGACCGGCGCCTTCCACACGGCGGCCAGGTTGAGCGCCTCGTGGAAGGAGCCGATGTTCGTGGTCCCGTCGCCGAAGAAGCAGACCGCGACCTGATCGGTCTTGCGGTACTGGGCAGACCACGCTGCCCCGACGGCGATCGGCAGGTGGGCGCCGACGATCGCGTACGAGCCCATGACGCCATGCTCGACCGAGGTGAGGTGCATCGAGCCGCCCTTGCCGCCCATGAGCGCACCCTGCTTGCCGACCAGCTCCAGGAGCACCGGCGTCATCGGCACGCCGCGGGCGAGGGTGTGGTTGTGGCCGCGGTACGTGCAGAACGTCCAGTCGTCGTCGCGCATCGCCGCGGCGAAGCCGGCGGCCACCGCCTCCTGGCCGATCCCCAGGTGGGTCGTCCCGCGCACCAGCCCGGCAAGGAACAGCTCGTGGGTGCGCTGCTCGAAGCGGCGGCACTCGAGCATGGTGCGGTACATCCGCAGCCGCAGCTCACGGTCGAGGTCGGTCGCCGGAGCCGCCGGTGAGCTGGACATCCCGGGAAGCCTCACCTCAATACTCGTTCGCCACGAACAGCTCCTTGGACGGGAAGTGGGTGATCACCTGCGGGCCGTCCGCGGTGACGACGACCTCCTCCTCGATCCGCGCCGCGGAGTAGCCGTCCTTCGCCGGGCAGTACGTCTCGAGCGCGATGACCATCCCCTCCTTGAGCTCGATTGGATGATCGAGCGAGTTCAGGCGGCTGATGATCGGCCGCTCGTGCAGGAACAGCCCCACCCCGTGGCCGAACTGGAGCCCGAAGCACTCCATCTCGGAGTCGAACCCGAACTCGGTGGCCTTCGGCCAGACCGATGCGACCTTGTCCGTCGTCACGCCCGGCTTCATCAGCTCGATCGATTTGTCGATCCACTCCCGTGCCCGCTTGTACGCGTCGCGTTGCGCGTCGGATGCGTGGCCGACGACGAACGTGCGGTAGTAGCAGGTCTTGTAGCCGACGAACGTCTGGATGATGTCGAAGAACGCCTGGTCGCCGGGCCGGATGAGCCGGTCGCTGAAGACATGCGGGTGCGGCGAGCAGCGCTCGCCGGAGACGGCGTTGATGTTGTCGACGTGCTCGCTGCCCATGTCGAACAGGGCCTTCGTCACCTCCGCCACCAGCTGGCTCTCGCGGATCCCCGGCTTCAGCCGCTCGCTGATGAGCTGGTATGCGCCGTCCACCATGGCGCACGCCTGGTTGAGCAGCATGATCTCGTCCTGCGACTTCACCTCGCGGGCGTCGAGCATCGTCTGCTGGCCGTCCTGGACCTTGATGCTGCATGCCTCGAGCGCGGCCAGCATCGGCGGCTCGACGATGTCGACGCCGACCGGCATGTCGGCCACGCCCTCGGCCTTGAGGATGTCGGCAATCTCCTTGGCCGCCCCGGTGAACAGCCCGGCCTCCGGAGCGACCGCTCCGCGCAGCCCGATCATTCCGCCGCGCACGTTGTCCGGTAGCAGCCACGGGCAATGGAGGCGGTGGTGCTTGGCCGCGGAGCCGAAGTCCCAGAGGTGCGGCTCGCCGCCGCGGGTGAGGAGTGCGAAGCGCGTCATCTTGTCGCGCGCCCACTCCCCGATGTGGGTGCTCGTGACGTAGCGGATGTTGTTGAAGTCGAAGACCAGGAGGGCACCCAGGTCGGATGCCTCCAGCGCCTTGCGCACCCGATCGAAGCGGTAGTTCCTCAGCCGCTCAGGGTTGACGCGCTCCTCCCAGTCGACGGTCTGGGAACCCGGGGCGGCGATGGGCATGGGCATCGGCGAGACCCTCGGTGCGTGTGCAGCGGTACTTCAATCGTAGGCCCCGACTCAAGTGGGTTATCCACATGCGCTGCTTGACTGCCCTGCAACGATGGGACCGGTGTTCAACAGCGTTGGAGCGAGATGACCACCCACGTCGCATCGGTCGACTGGTCCTTCGCCGATCAACCGACGCCGAATTCGCCCAACATGCACGGCCTTTCACGGCAGGTCGTGGTGGGTCCGACGGAGGGGGCCGTCCACAGCGAGCTGGCCGTGACCGTCATCCAGCCCGGCGGCTGGCTCCAGCGGCACTTCCACTCCTTCGAGGAGGCCATCTACGTCCTCGCCGGCGAGGTGCTGCTCGAGCTCGACGGCAGGGCGCACCGGCTCCACAAGGGCGACTTCGCGCTCTTCCCGGTCGGTACGTGGCATGCGCTCGGCAACGCCTCGGCGGAACCTGTGCGGCTCCACTCGTTCAACACGCCCCTGCGCCTGGCCCGCGACGCCGGCCGGAAGGACACCTTCTTCGCCCGCGACCCGTTCGATCTGCAGGCGCTCAGCGCCGCCGCCGAGCGCCCGACGTTCGGGGACCCGCGGCTGAAGTGGGTCGGCCACTATGACGGCACGCCACCCCAGGCGGAGGCCCTGGCGCTCGAGGATCCGGCTCGCGGCCGTCGCCCGGTCGGCCGCGACACGGCGCTCGTCGTGTACAGCGGGATCAGCGTGAAGTTGCTCGTCGACCGCGTGTTCGGCGCCGAGCTCCTCACCGTCTTCACCGTCGACTACGAGCCGGGCGGATCGGCCCAGGTCCATGACCACCCGTTCGAGGAGACGTACTTCTTCCTCGACGGTGAGATCAGCGCGGAGCTCGACGGCGAGGTCCGCACCGTCCGCGCCGGCGACGTCGTCTTCTCGAGCGTCGGCGCGACCCACGGATTCTTCAACGAGGGCAGCGGACGCGTGCGATGGATCGAGACCCAGGCGCCGCAGCCTCCGGAACGCCATTCCTACCGGTGGCTCGACCACTGGAAGCGATTCGAGGAAGGAACGGACTGAACGTCATGGCAGACAACGGCTGCGTGGTGGTCATCGGCGGCCGCGGCATCGGCCAGGAGATCGCGAAGCACTATGCCGATGCCGGCGAAGAGGTCGTCATCACCTGCACCACGCAGGAGATCTCCGACCAGATCGCCGCGAGGATCGGCGGCTCGACGCGTGGCTACGGGCTCGACCTGTCGAAGCCCGAGACCGTTCGGGACGCCCTCGCCGGGGTCGGCCCGGTCCGCTTCCTGGTGCTCGGCGCAATCGAGCGCGACGAGAACCGGATCAAGACCTACAGCATCCCGGACGCGATGCGGCTCGTGACGATCAAGCTCGTCGGGTACTCGGAGGTTATCCACGTCCTCCTCGACCGGCTGAGTGACGAGAGCGCGATCGTCATCTTCGGTGGCCTCGCCAAGGAACGGCCGTACGACGGCTCCACCACGGTGTCGACGGTGAACGGCGGCGTCGTCGGCATGGTCCGCACGCTGACCAAGGAGCTGGCGCCGATGCGGGTCAACGCCATCCATCCCGGCATCGTGGCGGACAGCCCGTACTGGAAGGGCAAGAACCTGGACGCCTTCCTGGCGCGCACGCCGACCGGGCGGCTGAACGAGATGGCGGACGTGGTCGACGCCGTCCGATTCCTCCTCGAGAACCGCGCGGTCAACGGCATCGACCTGCGGGTGGACGGTGGCTGGATGACGACATGACGGTGGAACGGACCGATGCGGGCCGCGCCGCGCGGCCCGACTATCCCGAGATCGGCGAGCAGCTGCGCGCGCGCCGCCAGGAGGTGGGTTGGAGCCTCCGCGACCTCGCCGAGCGGCTGGGCGTCTCGCCCAGCCTCATCAGCCAGATCGAGCGCGGCCGCGCGAACCCATCGGTCTCGACCCTGTACTCGATCGTCCAGGCTCTCGACATCTCGTTGGACGAGCTGCTGTTCAACGAGCGCCGCCCCACCGAGCCGCCCATCGGTGGACCCATCCAGCGCTCGACCGAGCGGCACCGCATCCGGCTCGCATCCGGTGTCCTCTGGGATCGGCTGACCACGGTCTCCGAGCCGGGCGTCGAGTTCCTCCACGTGACCTACGAGGTCGGCGGCGCGTCGTCGCCGGAGGACGCCTTCCAGCGCCATGCCGGCCACGAGTGGGGCTACGTGTTGAGTGGCACGCTCACGGTGACGATCGCGTTCCGGACCTACACGCTCGAACCGGGCGATGCCGTTTCGCTCGACTCCACGACGCCGCATCGGCTGGCCAACCTGGGTGATGTCCCGGCGCACGCGATCTGGTTCGTCCTCGGTCGTGACTCCGCTGACGCGCATCTGCAGGCAGTCGCGCCACCCGAGTAGGCCAACCGCTCAGGGGCGGCGGCCCGGACGTCTGGATGCCAGCGTCGGCTGGCCCGACTGCCACGAACGGGCAGCCGGGCCGTTGTGCCGCCCTAGCACCAGGGGTAGAGGAATGCACTGCTCTCGCCGGCGCGGTGGTCGGCCAGGACCATCGAGAACGGGATCGGGTTCGGCACGCCGGAGATGTCGGCCCCCGGCCGGACGGTGACGCCCAGCGAGACAGCTGTCTCGATGGCGATGCCCCGGCGGGCGACGTCGTCCAGCAGGCGCGCTGACTGAAGTGTCTTGATGCCGGCCTGCATGCAGCCAACGTCAGGCCTGGCCGCGGCGGCGGAGCTCGTGATCGCGGCGGCGGCAAGTAAGGCCGCGGCAAGTGAGACCGTGATGGTCCGTTTCATGGGAGTGTCCTCCAAGTTCAATCAAGCGGGGTGATTAGCCGTTGGGCGGCGTGGATGAGCGGTTCGACGGCCGTGGAGCACGATTCCGGTGATCCGCGCGCCGCCGCCCGGCCTCAGGCGGTGACCGCCTGGGCGTCACTGGTGAGCCACGATGCGAGGGTCGGCAGCAGGGCGATGCCGGACACCCCGACCAGGATGTACACGATCGACGAGACGGCGTTCGTCTCGCCGAACGTGTCGCCGGTGATCGCAGCAACCAGGTCGAATTGGGCGATGCCGACGAGGAGCCAGTTGACGGCTCCGACGATGACGAGAAGCAGCGCGACGGCCTTCAGATAGCGCATTGGACGTTTCCCTTTGTAGTGTTCGCCCTTGGACTGGTGTCCAAGGTTTGTCCGGACTCTACCCTCAGGCATCTGTCGTTGTCAAGCGTCTGTCTAATCCTATACTCTGGACGAAGCATGTACACCATCAGCGAGGCTGCCAGCCGGGCCGGCGTGACGACGGACGTTCTGCGCGCGTGGGAGCGTCGGTACCGGATCGTCGAGCCGCGGCGGACGCCGAGTGGCTACCGCCAGTACGACGATGCCGCGATCCGCCGCGTCCGTGCGATGCGTCGGATGGTCGAGGATGGGTGGGCTCCGAGTGCCGCCGCGGAATCGTTGCGGGACGTCGTGGATGCCGACCTACCCGACGCCGAGCCCCAGCCGGGCGAATCGCCGGGGACGGCGGATGTCGACGACCTGCGCGACCGGTTCGTCCGGGCGGCAGCCGACATGGAGCCCGCCGCCCTCCAGGCGGTGCTCGACGAGATGGGAGCTCGCGCGTCGTTCGAGCCGATGGTCGACCGATATCTCTTTCCGGCGCTCCATGCCCTCGGCGATGCCTGGCAGGCGGGAACGGTTTCTGTCGCGGCCGAGCATGCGGCCAGCGCCGCCGTCGGCCGATGGATCGGCGCCGCCTACGACGCGGCAGGTACGAACCGGCCAGCCGCGCGGCCGATCCTGGTGGGGCTGCCGGCGGGCGCGCGTCATGAGCTTGGCGCGCTGGCTTTCGCGACCGCGGCGCGGAGGGCGGGCCTGGCGGTCCACTACATCGGCGCCGACGTCCCCGCAGCTGACTGGCTCAGAGCGGCGAGAGCGACGATGGCGAGCGCCGCCGTGATCGGTGTGCCGACAACGAGCGATGCCTCGGCGGCGCGCACCGTGATCGCCTCGTTGCGCCGCTCGATGCCGGACCTTCTGGTCACCCTTGGCGGCGAAGGAGCTCGGGGAATGCCGCGCCAATCGGTGCTACCCGCGCGGCTGCCGGAGGCGGTCCGAGATCTCGAGGCTCGTCTGGCACACCGGACGAGCTAGGCTCATGGACGTGTCGAAGACTCGCGTCCTCTTCGCGTGTACGCACAACAGCGCGCGATCACAGATGGCAGAGGCGCTCCTCCGTGATCGGGCGCCCGATGACTTCGACGCCTTCAGCGCGGGGACCGAGGCTTCGGTCATCCGGCCCGAGACAGTCGCGGTCATGGATGAGATCGGGGTCGACCTGACCGGACAGCGGAGCAAGAACATCGAGGAGTTCCGCGGCCAGCCGTTCGACTTCTTCATCACGGTATGCGACGACTCCCACGAGTCGTGTCCCTTCCTCCCGGGCGCACGCACATCGCTCCACTGGAACATCGACGACCCGTCAGCGGTCGACGGCGACGACCGGCTCGACGCCTTTCGTCGGGCGCGTGACGACATCCGCGACCGCATCCAGGCGTTCATCCGCGACGCAGGAGGCTCGTCCCACGGGTCTGGCTAGTTCAGAGGGATCAGCCGCGCGATCTGCGCAAAGTGGTCGGCGTCCTCGCCGGCGGTGTGGGCGGCCAGCTGCTGGACAGTTATCCGCCCGTGCTCGCCGTGGACGCCGATTCGGCCCCAGCCGTCATCGGTCAATCCTTCGAGCAGGCCGGCCTGCTCCCGGCGCAGCGCTTCGAACCGGTCGAGCTCATCGGGGAGCGCCATCTCGATGTACCCGCGCTCGATCGCCAGCTCGGCGGGATCGTACGGCGGGAGGGCGGGCTCGTCCTCGCCGAGCATCCGGCGCGTCCGAGCCAACAAACGTTCCTCCGTGTCGGCGAGATGGGCGACCACCTCGACGATCGCCCACTCGCCAGGTGCCGGACGGGCGCGGGTCGCGTCGTCCGGCAGGTCGCGAACGAGGCGCCGAAGGATGATCGGTCCGGCCCGCAGGGCCTTGAGGATCTCGCCTCGCTCGCTGATCACCGGGTCGCTCCTCTAGCAGCAGCCGGGGGAGCAGCAGCCCTCGCTGCAACAGTCACAGTCGCATCGGGTCGGTTCCATTGGGACCTCCATTGTGCGTCGGCGCGGATGCGCCATGGCTCGACTATATCGACCATTGTCAATATCGGTCCATGTCGATATAGTCCAGCCAGCATGAACGACGACGTCCGCTTCCTCCAGGCACTGGCCGATCCCGTGCGCCTCTCGATCGTGCGCCAGCTCATTGCCTGCGCCGATTCGGTGTGCGCGTGCGACTTCGTCGAATGCTGCACCGTCAGCCAGCCGACGATCAGCCATCACCTCAAGGTGCTGCGCGACGCCGGCGTCGTGACGAGCGAGCGTCGCGGGACGAACATCGTCTACTCGCTGGCGCCGGACATCGGCAGCCGATGGGCCTCCATCGGTGCCGGCCTTCAGGGACTGGTCGCGATCAGCTAGCGGCCGTCGGCAGCAGTCGAAACGGACGGCCGCCCGGGCCGCGCAGCGCGCGAAAGTGACGCTCGTCGAGCGTCAGGAGATCCCGCAGGCCCGGCGCGCGGGCGGCGGAGGCCGATGAGTTCGGCGCGGGGCGTCGGTCTAGGGGGGTGGATGACAAGCGCGTTGCAGGATCTGCTCGAGCGGCACGTCGCGAGTGGCGCGGTCCCGGGCGTCGTCGCCAGCCTCGGCAAGGCGGAGCCGGAGATCGCGGCCGCCGGCGCGCTGTCCGTCGGCGGTGCGCCGATGGGCACCGAGGCGATCTTCCGCATCCAGTCGATGACGAAGGCCATCACGGCGGTGGCGGCACTGCGCCTGGTCGAGTCCGGACGCCTGGGCCTCGACGATCCGGTGGAGGCGTGGCTGCCCGAGCTGGCGGGCCGACGGGTGCTGAGGAGCCCGACCGCCGACCTGACCGACACGTCACCGGCCGTTCGCGCGATCACGCTGCGGCACCTGCTGACCTGCGGCTCTGGCTACGGCATGATCTTCACGGAGACACCGCTGCAGCGGGCGATGGCCGACAACGGCACCGAGGCCGGCCCCAACCCCGTCGCGTTGGGGGCCGATGAATGGCTCGCCCGGCTGGCGACGCTGCCCCTGGCCTTCCAGCCGGGAGAGGGCTGGCGCTACCACCATTCCTTCTCCATCCTCGGCATCCTCATCGCTCGAGTGACCGGCCGGCCGTTGCAGGCTCACCTGGCGGACGACCTGCTCCGGCCGCTGGGCCTTCGCGACACCGGACTGTGGGTGTCCCCGGACAGCGTCGGCCGGCTGCCGGCCAGCTATCGCCACACCGATTCCGGTCTCGTGGAGCTCGAACCGGCCGCCGGTGGGTTCTACGCCGGGCCTCCTCCGTTCGACGTGAGCCACGGCGAGCTGGTCTCGACCGTCGAGGACTACACGCGCTTCGCCCGGATGCTGGCCGACGGCGGCCGGTTCGAGGGCCGCCAGATCGTCTCGGAGGAGCACCTCCGGCTGATGACCAGCGACCAGGTGCCGGCGGTCGCCAAGACGCCGGACGCCTTCTTCCCCGGCTTCTGGGACGGGACCGGCTGGGGCTTCGGCGTGGGTATCGACACTCAGGGCGATCGGACCGGCCGCTATGGCTGGTCCGGCGGGCTGGGCACGAACTTCTTCGTCGACCCCGACGGCACGGTGGGCGTGCTGCTCACCCAGGTCGAGATGGGCGGACAGATGCAGGCCCTGCTCTCGGAGTTCCACGCGCTGCCTGCAGCGGCCTGACCTCCG
>DASUFJ010000049.1:0-15640 GCA_036274575.1 Candidatus Limnocylindria bacterium | reverse complement strand
CAACCCGCTCGGCCAGCGCTACACGCCGGTCGACGCCGAGCTCCTGCTCAGCTACCTGGAGAAGGCCGACGGCCAGCTCCTGGAGGAGGGCATCACCGAGGCCGGATCGGTCAGCTCGTTCCAGGCCGCCGGCACCGCATACGCGACGTGGAACGAGCCGGTCGTGCCGTTCTACACCTTCTACTCGATGTTCGGGCTGCAGCGAACCGGCGACCAGGTCTGGGCCTTCGGTGACGCCCGCGGACGGGGCTTCATGATGGGCGCCACCGCCGGCCGCACGACCCTCACCGGCGAGGGGCTCCAGCACACCGACGGGCACTCGCAGGTCCTCGCCAGCGTCGTTCCCAACATCCTCGCCTTCGACCCGGGCTTCGCCTACGAGCTGGCGATCATCGTGCGCGAGGGCATCGACCGGATGTACGGCGAGCGCGGCGAGGACGTCTTCTACTACGTCACGCTCTACAACGAGAACTGGGCTCAGGCGCCGAAGCCGGATGGCGTCGAGGACGGCATCATCCGCGGGCTGTATCGGTTCCGCCCGGCCGCCGGCGGCTCACGCAGGGTCCAGCTCCTCGCGTCGGGACCCATCCTCCAGCAGGCGCTGCGCGCGCAGGAGCTGCTGGCCGAGAAGTTCGACGTTGCCGCCGACGTCTGGTCGGCGACGAGCTTCCAGCAGCTGCGCAACGACGCCCTCGACGTCGAGCGCTGGAACCGCCTGCACCCCGACGCCGACCAGCGTGTGCCCTACGTCGTCCAGTGCCTGGCTCCCTCTGAGGGACCGATCGTCGCCGCAACCGACTACCTCAAGGCGGTGCCGGACATGGTGGCGCGCTGGATCGACCGGCCGTACACGGTCCTGGGCACCGATGGCTTCGGCCGCTCCGATACGCGCGACGCGCTGCGCGACCACTTCGAGGTCAACGCAGAGCAGATCGCGTACGCCGCGCTCCACGGGCTGTGCCTCGACTCGAAGTCGACGCCGGACGAGCTGCGCCGCGCGATCGGTGAGCTGGGCATCGATCCGGAGCGCCTGAACCCGCTCTACGCCTGAGGGGGTGGCCGGCCCGACGTCGCTGGACTGGCCCAACTGCCTGAACGTCCGCGACCTGGGCGGTCTGCCGGCCAGCAATGGGCGCCGCATCAGGACCGGTGCGTTGATCAGGTCGGACAACCTGTCCCGCCTGACCGAAGAGGGAGTCGCAGCGGTTCGCGCCGCCAGAGTCAGCCGGATCGTCGACGTCCGGAGCCCCGCCGAGTGCGAGTCCGATCCGTCCCCCTTCAGGGCTGATCCGATGTACCGGAATCTCCCGCTGTATCGAGAGACCGACACGTTCGACGCGACGTTGACCCTTGCCCAGGACTACATGGTGATGCTCGATCACAACCCCGATCTCCTCGCCGCTGCGGTCGGTGCGATCGCGGATGCACCCACCGGTGGCGTCGTGGTCCACTGCCATGCGGGAAAGGACCGCTCGGGAAACGTGGTCGCGCTGGCGCTGGGCCTTGTCGGCGTGCCGGCCGAGGCCATTGCCGCCGACTACGCCGCCATCGACGACCGGATGGCCGAACACTTCGCCGGGCAGCTCGACCTCGTCGTCGACCGAACGGAGCGAGCCCAGCTGGATGAGTCATTCAGCGCGCGGCCGGAGACGATGCTCGCCCTCATCGCACACGTGCATGACCGCTATGGCGGCGCCGAACCCTATCTCCGCTACGGCGGGCTCACGGTGAGGCAGGTCGAGAGGCTGCGGTCCCGCCTGATCGCCTGAGCTGGCTGACTGCTTGGAGTGTCAGCTGCCCGTGAGCAGAGGCGTGCCGCAGGCGGCGCAGTAGGCGTCGTCGCCGCTGATCACCGTCCGGCAGCCATTGCAGCGTGGAGGCGCCAGGCTGCGCGCGACCGTCTGAAGGCCGAGATACACGGCCCGGACATAGCGCCCGACCCGTGATGGCGGCGATGGCAGCTGCGGGGCCGGCCTGGGGTCGAGCGGACGCACCAAGGGCCGCGGCGTGGAGGGACGCGTGGTGGCCTGGGTGTGGAAGCGGTAGCGCTCACGGTCGTAGATGGCGCGTGCGCGTGGGTCGCTCATGACCGTCCGCACCGCGTTCACGACCTGCATCTCGGCGGTGGCGCGCTCCGACATGTTGCGATCGGGATGGAAGGTCCGCGCGAGACGGCGGCAGGCCGCCGTGATCTCGTCGGTCGATGCGTTCGCGGGGACCCCCAGGAGCCGATAGACATCGCGGTCGGGGGAGTACGGGAGAAGGGGCTGCAGCATCGGTCCGGAGGCATGGTAGCCGGTTCTCGGATGCACCGTTTGGCCGATGCGCAGCCATCTGATTAGCAAGCCGATCTTCTAATTGCGCAATACGAGTTGACAGATTATGCCTTGGCCCTTACAGTGCTGCCATCGCGACGCAGAAACGAAGCCCAAGGTCGCAATCTGGTAGGAGCCAGCACCAATGATCGACTACCGCCTCTTCTATCCGCACATGAGCATCAACGACGAGGCCCGCACGCGCCGCCCGCTCCTGGGTCACGCGGCGCAGCGGGTCTACCAGCTGCCCACCGATCGGCGCACCAGCCGACCCGTCGGCCGCCGCTAGACCGATGGTTCACGACGTCATCGCCACCTGCCCGGTCTGCGCCGGCGAGCTGACCGTCACACGCCTCCACTGCCGCAGCTGCGGTACCGCGCTGGAGGGCGAGTTCGGCGTCGGCCGTTTCGGCCGCCTCGACCGCGAGCAGATGACGCTGCTCGAGAGCTTCCTCCGCTCGCGGGGCAATCTCAAGGAGATGGAGCGGGAGCTCGGGATCAGCTATCCCACCGTCCGCGGGCGCGTCGACTCGCTCGTTCGTGCCCTCGGGTTCGGGGAGCAGTCCGCCGCTGCCGAGGATGAGTTCGAGGACGCTTTCGAGGCGGAGTCCGCCACCGAGGCCGATGACGCCGCGGCGGCTCGCCGCGAGGTCCTCGAACGCCTGGCCCGCAAGGAGATCGGTGCCGACGAGGCCGCGGAGGCGCTCCGCGAGCTCGGAGCCCAGGGCTGATGTCCACCTTCGTCCGCAGCCAGGAGATCGAGCACGACATCGGCCCAGATGGCCGATTCGCGCTCCGGGTCACGAGCCCGGACGTCGAGCTCCGCGCGACGGACAGGACGACGGCTCGCGTCCGCGTCCAGTTCGAGCTGCGGGCCGACAGCGAGGCGGAGGCGAGTGAGCTCTTCGACCAGGTCAAGTTCCACGTGCGCCGGGGAACCGGCGTGCTCGAGGTCACCGAGCCGAAGCACGGGTCCAGCGGGATCGGCTCGATCGTCCGCATGTTCAGCGGAGGCAGCACGAAGATCAAGGCCACCCTGGAGGCCGACGTGCCGGCGGGCGCCGCCATCAGCTTCGACGGCGTGAGCGCCGACGTCACCGCCACCGGCTTCAGCGGCGAAGCGGAGTTCCGAACCGTTTCCGGCGACCTCGTGCTCCACCCCGTGGGCGGCGCCCTCCGCGTGCGGGGCGTCTCATCCGACGTCAGCCTTCGCGGGGACGCACCGATGCGCCTGGAGATGAACACGGTCAGCGGCGACGTCTCCGCCTTTGCGCCCCGATTCGACGAGCTGCGCATGGTGACCGTCAGCGGCGACGTCGAGCTCGAGGGCCTCCTCGCCTCCGGGCCGCAGCACCGCGTCGAGACGGTGAGCGGCGACCTGATGCTCGCCACCTCCGGCGGCCTCACCCTCGAGGTGCGCGGCCTCTCGACCGATGCGAGCGTCTCGCTCCCCCACCGCTCGGAGGGATCCCGCGACCGCCGGCGCTTCGTGGTGGGAGACGGCGGGGCGAGCCTCCTGTTCAGCTCGATGTCCGGCGACGTCGTGGTAAGCGGCCCGCGTCGCGGCAGTGGAATCGTCCCGCCGCTCCCGCCGCTGCCGGAGCTGCCGCCGCTTCCGCCGCTCGGCGCCACGCCACCGGTGCCGCCGCGCCCACCGCGGCCGCCGCTGACAGACGAGGAGCAGCTCGAGGTGCTCCAGGCTCTCGAGCGCGGCGAGATCGACGTCGAGGAAGCCGCCGCGCGCCTGGCCGGAGGGCCGTCCGATGCCTGAGGAGCTCGAGACGATCCTGCGCCTCGTCGCGGAGGGGAAGCTGACGCCCGAGGACGCGGCGCCCATCATCGACGCTCTCTCCAGCGCGAACCGGTCGCGCCACGAGGCCCGGCTCCCGACGGAAGACATCCACCGTCACTTCGACCACATGGGCGCGCGGATCGACGAAGGCTTCGCGCGGGCAGGAGATCGCCTCGACCCGCCGTCCGGCGGGCGCCGCCTCCGCATCCGCGTCACCGAGCGCGGGCGACAGGTCGTCAACCTCCGCATCCCCATCGGCTTCGTCGACGCCGCCCTGCGCTTCGTGCCCGGGCTGGGCGGCGATCAGGCCGACCGTATCCGCGAAGCCGTCAACGCCGGCGCCATCGGGCCCATCCTCGACGTCGAGGATTCCGACGGCGAGGGCGGCGTCCTCATCAGCGTGGAGTGAGGGGCACCATGGATCAGACCGCGTCCGGGACCGTTGCCCCGCCGCTGGCCGGGGAGCTCCCCGAACGCGGCCCCGCGCTCATCCGCCCGCTGCGCGTCCGCGACTTTCGGCTCATCTTCGGCGGCGAAACGATCAGCGTCCTCGGCGACCAGTTCCACTTCGTCGCGCTCGCCTGGCTGGCGCTTCAGCTCACCGGATCGGGTCTGGCCCTCGGCACGGTGCTCATGACGGCAGCCATCCCCCGCGCGATCTTCGTCCTCGTCGGCGGCGCGTTCAGCGACCGCTTCTCGCCGCGCACGCTCATGCTCGTCTCGAACGCCATCCGCGGGATCGTCGTTGCGGTCGTCGCGGCGCTCGTGCTGACCGACAACGCCGAGCTGTGGCACCTCTACGTCCTTGCGGCGGTCTTCGGGATCGTCGACGCCTTCTTCTATCCCGCGCTCAACACCATCGTCCCCATGGTCGTCCCCGGCCGGCTCCTGGCGCCGGCGAACGCCGTGATCCAGGGCTCGGCCCAGATCATGGGCCTCATCGGTCCGGCGCTGGCAGGGACATTCATCGCGCTGCTCGAGACGGGCCCGGCGTTCGTCATCGACGCAGCCTCCTTCGGCGTCGCGGCGCTGGCCGTCTTCTTGGTCCGGGGCGGCCGGCGCCCGACGTCGCCTCCCACCGGCCCGCGCGAGACGGTCTTCGCCAGCATCGGCGCCGGATTGCGGGCCGCGTGGGCCGATCCGGCCGTTCGCTCCACGGTCGTGCTCGTCGCCGCCGTCAACCTCGCCTTCACGGGCCCCACCAGCGTCGGCCTCGCCTGGCTGGCGGACAACCGGTTCGAGGGCGGATCCGCCGCGTTCGGCTTCCTCTTCGCGGCCTGGGGCGGCGGCGCGCTCATCGGCGCGGTGATCGGTGGCTCGGTCGCGCGTGTGCCGCGCTTCGGGACGGTGATGCTCGTCATCGCCTGCCTCATCGGCGTCGGGTTCGCGTTCATCGGCATCGCGCCGAACGTGCCGGTCGCCCTGGCGATCATCGGTCCGATGGCCGTCCTCATCGGCTTCATCAACGTCCAGTACATCGCCTGGCTCCAGCGGCGCGTGCCGGAGGAGCTGCGTGGCCGGATCATGAGCCTCGTGATGCTGGGCTCGATCGGCCTCGCCCCGGTGTCGCTGGCCATCGCCGGCGCCCTCGTCGACCTGGGGCTCGCAACGTTCATGTACGCGGCGGCCGGGGCGATCGTCGTCGCCGCCGCGCTCGTCGGCTTCGCGTGGGGCGTGCCGGCCCACATGGACCGCGAGCCGGAGCCGGCGGCATGACCCTGGCGATCGAGGCGAGCAGCCTCACCAAGGACTTCGAGAAGGGCCGTCGCACGATCTGGCAGCGACTCCGACGCGAGCCCGATCAGCGCGAGTCGTTCCGGGCGGTGGACGGCGTCGACCTGCGCGTCGAGACGGGCGAGGTGTTCGGCATCCTGGGTCCGAACGGGGCGGGCAAGACGACGACGATGCGGATGCTCGCGACGCTCCTGGAGCCGACCGCCGGATCGGCGACCGTGCTCGGCTACGACCTCGTGCGCGACGCGCGCTCCATCCGCCGACGCCTCGGGGCCGTCCTCGCCGGCGAGCGAAGCCTGTACTGGAAGCTCACCGCCCGCGAGAACCTCGAGTACTTCGCGGCGCTCTACCACGTGCCGCCCGCCGAGGCGCGCCAGCGGATCGTCGACATCCTCGAGACGGTGCACCTGACCGACCGCGCCGACGACTACGTCGAGAAGTTCAGCACCGGCATGCGGCAGCGGCTCGTCCTGGCCCGAGCGCTCCTGCCCGCTCCATCGCTCCTCCTGCTCGACGAGCCCACGGTCGGCCTGGATCCGCAGGCCGCGCGGGACCTTCGCGAGCGGGTCCTCCAGCTGCGCGACGAGGGCCGCACCGTGCTGCTCACGACGCATTACATGGAGGAGGCCGACCAGCTCTGCGACCGCATCGCGATCGTCGACCACGGCCGGGTCGTGGCGCTCGACACCCCGGACGGCTTGAAGCGATCGCTCAACGCCACCGAGGTCGTGCGCCTCGAGGTCACCGCTCCGGCCACCGCCGATCCAGCGCTCGTCGCGCGCGTGTCCGGCGCCGGCGAGGTCACCCAGCAGCAGCGCGAGAACGGCTCGCTCCATCTCACCGTCCACTGCAGCTCGGCACGCGACCTGGTGCCGTTCGTCATCGACGCGGCGCGAGAGGAGTCCGCCGAGCTGCGCAATGTCCAGGTCCTCCCCATCTCGCTCGAGGACGTGTTCATCTCGCTCACCGGGCGGGCGCTGCGCGAATGACGCGCGCGGACGTCGTTGGCGACCTCCGCGCGTTCGGCGCCGCGACGCGCAAGGAGTGGCGCATCCTGCGACGCTACAAGGGCAGCTTCCTGTCGTTCGTGTTCTGGCCGATCGCGCTGCCCCTGGCCTTCGTCTTCCAGGCCGAGGCGTTCGCCGGCGGCCGCGAGGACACGATGGCCGCGTTCACCGAGCGCGCCGGCACGAACGAGGTCGCCGGGTTCCTCTTCATCGGCTGGGCGACCTACATGTGGCTCAGCATCATCCTCTGGGGACCGGGCACCAGCCTCCGCGACGAACAGGTCCGCGGGTCGCTCGAAGCCGTGTTCCTGACGCCCGCGTCGCGGCTCGTCGTCCTGTTCGGGCCGGCGTTCAGCCAGCTCGTGTGGGCGATCTGGATCTTCCTCGTCGTCGGGGCCGCCCTGCAGATCGGGTTTGGCGTGAACATCGGTCCGTTGGAGGCCGCCCGCGCGCTGGCGGTCATCGCGGTCGGCATCCCCGCCCTGTACGCCATGGGCGCGCTGTTCGCCTCCGTCGTGCTCCGCTACGGCAACGTCAACGCCCTCGTCCAGGGCGTGCGAGGGCTGTTCACCGCGGTGTGCGGCATGAGCTTCCCGATCATCGTCCTCCCCGAGCTCGCCCAGCGCGTGGCGCTCGCCCTGCCGCCGACGTACCTCATCGCCGACCTGCGATCGGTCCTGCTGGCCGGTGCCGGTATCGGTGCCGTGATCGGCGACCTGGCGATCCTGGCCGGCATGGGCCTCGTGCTCGCCCTCCTGGCGGTCGTCGCATTCCAGCGGACCGAGGCCTACGCCCGGCGTGGCGGCAAGCTGGCGCAGTACTGATGGACGAGCTGCGACGGGAGACGCGTGCCGCGTGGGCCGTGGCGCGCAAGGAGCTCCAGATCTTCCTTCGCTATCGGCTCAACGCCGTGAACCAGGTGCTCCAGCCGATCTACCAGACCCTCATTCCCGGGATCCTCCTGGGCGCCACGTTCGCCATCGGCGGCAAGGCGGTCGGCCTGGCCGAGACGGCCGGCACGACGGACATCGTCAGTTACCTCTTCCTCGGCATGCTGGCGCTCACCCTGTGCACCGCCGGCTTCTGGGGCGTGGCGTTCAGCATCAAGATGGAGCTCGACGCCGGGACGCTCGAGCCCGTGTGGCTGACCCCGACGAGGCGCGAGACGATCGTGGTGGGCATGACCATCGCCGGGCTGATCTACGCCACGGTGACGACCGTCATCCTCATCCTCATCGGCATCTGGCTGTTCGGCGTCGAGCTCGCCGGCCGCCTCGTCGTTGCCGTTCCGGTCCTGGCGCTGGCCGGGATCGGGATCCTCGGCATCGGCTACCTCGTCGGCGCCATCGTCCTGCGCATGCGGGAGGCGAACTTCTTCGTCGACGCCACCGACTTCATCGTCGTCGTCCTCTCCGGCGCCGCCTTCCCGATCATCGTCCTGCCCTGGTTCGTGCGCTGGATCTCGTACCTCCTGCCGACGACCCATGCCCTCGACCTCATGCGCGTCTCGGCACTCGGGACGCCACCGCTCCTGCCGCTGCCGCTCGAGTGGCTCATGCTCGCGCTGACGAGCGCGGCCTTCCTGGTCGTCGGGCGCTGGGCGTGGCTGGCGACCGAGCACCGGCTGCGGGTGGCGGGGACCATCGGCCAGCACTGACCGACCACGCCGCGCCGAGCCCGTAGAATCGAGTCGGTGGAACCAGCGACGACCGAGCTCAGCGTCTCCATCGTCGAGCACACCAGCTTCGCCGTGTCGGACCGGGCCGGCGACATCCACCCCGGCTCGTACCACGGCTACTTCGTGGCCGATACGCGCTTCCTCTCCCGATTCGTGCTCCGCCTTGACGGGAAGCGGCTGGATCCGCTGGCATCGGGCGGCGACGAGCATCTCGGGGCGCGGACGTTCTACCTTGCCAACCGCCGCCTGCCGGGCGCCCGCGCCTGGACGATCACGGTCTTCCGCGACCGGTCGGTCGGTCCCCATCTCACGGAGCGCATCCGGCTGATCAGCTACAACATGGAGCCGGTGACGGTCGAGGTCGGCGTCGAGGTCTCGGTCGACTTCGCCGACATCTTCGAGGTACGGGGCCGCCGTCGCCTCACGCGCCACGTCGTCGCGCACCGCCGTGCGCGAGCCATGCGCTTCGCCTACGACCACGAGGGCTACCGGCGCGCGACGACCGTCGCCTTCGACCGTCCGGTGCAGGTTCACGAGGACCGCGCCTTCGTGAAGGCCCGGCTGGAGCACGGCCGACCGTGGGATCTCACGATTCGCGTCGAGCCGACGGTCGCACATCGGCGCGGGACGCCGCCCCCCGGGCGGCCGCACCGAGTCCACCCGGGGCACGTCCGCGACTGGCAGGCCGCCCTCCCGGAGATCCACACCACCGATGGGCGCCTGACGCGCGCGTGGCGCCGGGCGCAGCGCGATATGGCGTCGCTCCTGCTCACGGCCCCGGCGCGCAGCTTCATCCCGGCAGCCGGCCTGCCGTGGTTCCTCGCGATCTTCGGCCGCGACTCGGCCATCACGGCGATGGAGTCGATGATCCTGGGCCCGACGATCCCGGTCGGGACGCTCCGCCAGCTCGCCGTCTTCCAGGGACGTCAGGCGGACGCCTGGCGCGAGGAGGAGCCCGGCAAGATCCCGCACGAGGTCCGCAGCGGCGAGCTCGCGACGCTGGGCTCCGTCCCCTTCGGCCGCTACTACGGCTCCGTCGACGCCACGCCGCTGTACCTGATGCTGTTCGCCGAGGTCGCTCGCCGCTCGGGATGGCTGACCGCCGGCCGTACGACGGCCCCGCCCAGGAAGCTGGCGGCATTGATGCCGCACGCCGAGGCTGCCCTGGGCTGGATCGACGGGCGTGCCGATGGCGACGGCCTCATCTGGTACGGGCCGCCCGGGCGGGGCGGGATCCGCAACCAGGCATGGAAGGACTCGCCCGACAGCATGCGCTTCGCCGACGGCGCGCTCGCCGACGCGCCGATCGCGGCCGTCGAGGTGCAAGGCTATGTCGTCGCGGCGCGCCGCGGGATGGCCGACGTGCTCGACGGCCTTGGTCGCGCCGACGAGGCGAACGCCCAGCGGAAGGCGGCGGACCGGCTTGCGGGGGCCATTGATGAGCGGTTCTGGATGCCGGCGGAGGGCACGTACGCGCTTGGGCTGGATGCCGAGGGGCGGCAGATCGACGGCGTCGGCAGCAACGCCGGCCACCTCATCTGGGCCGACGCGATCTCGCCGGAACGGGCGGCATCGGTCTGCTCACGCCTGATGGCGGCCGACATGTTCACCGGCTGGGGCATTCGGACCCTGTCCTCGCGCAATCCCGGCTATAACCCGGTCGGCTACCACACCGGATCGGTCTGGCCCCACGACACCAGCCTCATCGCCGTCGGCCTGGCGCGGGCCGGCATGCGCGACGCGGCGCAGGTCCTCTTCGACGCCCTCCTGGATGCCGCCGAGGCCGATGCGGACGCGCGCCTCCCGGAGCTCTTCGCCGGCTTCGACCGCCTCGCCACCCCCGACCTCGTGCCGTACCCGACTGCCTGTGCGCCCCAGGCGTGGGCCACCGGCGCCATCTTCGCCGGGGCAGCCGTCATCAACGCCATCCCTCCCGATGAGCGCCGGCCACAGTGGCGCTCCCTCACGATCGACGGCCTGCAGGAGGGGTGGTCCGTGGAATGACGGATGACGCGACCGACCGTTGGTGGGAGGGCGCGGTCATCTACCAGGTCTACCCACGCAGCTTCGCCGACGCCAACGGCGACGGCATCGGTGACCTGGCCGGCATCGCCGCTCGCCTGGACCACCTGAGGGGGACCGAGGCATCCCTGGGTGTCGACGCCGTCTGGCTCTCCCCCATCTTCCCCTCGCCACTCGCCGACTTCGGCTACGACATCAGCGACTACACCGACGTGGCGGCGGAGTTCGGCACGCTCGGCGACCTCGACGCGCTGATCGACGCCTGCCACGAGCGGGGGCTGCGCCTGCTCCTCGACCTGGTGCCGTGCCACACCTCGACCGAGCATCCCTGGTTCGTCGAGGCTCGCTCGTCGCGCGACAACGCCAGGCGCGACTGGTTCATCTGGGCCGATCCCGCCCCGGCCGGCGGCCCGCCGTCGAACTGGGCCTCCGTCTTCGGCGGATCGGCGTGGGAGTGGGACGAGCCGACGCGGCAGTTCTACCTCCACACCTTCTACCGCGAGCAGGCCGATCTCAACTGGCGCAACCCGGAAGTGGCGGACGCCATGGCCGATGTCATGCGCTTCTGGCTCCGGCGCGGCGTCGACGGCTTCCGCGTCGACGCGATCTTCGCGGCCATCAAGGACGACCTGCTCCGTGACAACCCGCCGGATCGGCGCCAGAGCGTGATCCCCGGCCTCTCGACGCACGGCGAGCAGGACCCGCTGTGGAGCATGAGCCGGCCGGAGGTCCACGACGTCGTGCGACAGCTGCGTCGCGTGGCCGGCGAGTTCCCGGGGCGCGTGCTCATCGGCGAGGCGTACGTCCCGGTCGAGGAGCTTGCCCGCTACCTGGGCGGTGGCGTCGACGACGAGTTCCACCTCGCCTTCGACTTCGAGCTGCTGCTCTCGCCCTGGCGTCACCGAGACCTGATGCTGGCCATCGAGCGCGCGGAGGCGCTGCACCCGGCCGGAGTCTGGCCGACGTACGCGATCTCGAACCACGACCAGCGACGCCACGCGACGCGCTGGGGCGAGGAACGGGCGCGGGCGGCCGCCTTCCTGCTCCTCACCCTGCGCGGCGTCGCCGTCCTCTACGCCGGCGAGGAGATCGGGATGGTCGACGCCGATGCGGCGATGCTGCCGACGCCTCCGTTCGACCGAGCCGGTCGCGACGGCTCCCGCACGCCGATGCAGTGGGACGCCACCCCCGGCGGAGGCTTCACGACCGGCACGCCGTGGCTGCCGCTGGTCGACCACGAGACGCGGAACGTGGCCGACCAGGCGGCACACCCCGGCTCGCTGCTCAACCTCTATCGGCGCCTCATCGCCGCCAGGCGGTCATGTCCCGCGCTCGAGCGCGGGACGCATCGGTCGATCTTCGGCGTCGCATCCGAAGTGCTCGCGTGGATCCGCGAGCTGGACGGCGAGCGCGCGCTCGTCCTGCTCAACACCGGCGACGAACGGAGGACGTGCGACCTGCGGGCGGTGCCGGAGCGCACGGGCCGAGTCGTGGTGGCGACGGGTGAGCGGGACGGCGAGCTGACGCTGGACGGGCTCGAGATCGACGCACTGGAAGGGATCGTGCTACGCCTGATCCCGTGACGAGCGTCGAGACGAGCGACGTGCCGTCGCGGCAGTGCTACCGTACCGCGCCGTGACCCGGTCATCCGACACGCCCGACCCCCACCGGGTCGATCCCCTCCTCGAGGTGCGCGAGAGGCATCGCGGCCGCCGTCCGGGCGACGCGTACGTGAAGATCGTGCGTCCGTTCGAGGAGGAGTTCCAGCGCGGCGACGACGCCGGCGAGCTCATCGCCACCGAGAAGACGGTCCTGCAGCGTCGTGGCTGGACGGCGACGCTGCGCCACTTTCGGACGTGGCTCATCGGCCGTCCCATCCACCGCGACCGCGAGGAGCACGAGCGCCTCACCAAGGTCAAGGGCCTCGCGATCTTCTCGAGCGACAACATCAGCTCGTCCGCCTACGGTCCCGAGGAGATCAGCCGCGTGCTGGCCGGCGCCGGCATCGGCGCGCTGACGCTGACCTTGCCGCTGGCAGGCCTCATCACCGTGATGCTGGCGATCGTCACGCTGTCGTATCGGCAGACGATCAAGGCCTACCCCAAGGGCGCGAGCAGCTACATCGTCGCCAGCGACAACCTCGGCTCGACCCTCGGCGTGCTCGCGGCCGCCGCACTGCTCATCGGCTACGTCGTCACCGTCGCCGTCTCGGTGTCGGCCGGTGTGGCGGCGATGACCTCGCTGCTGCCGAACATCTCCGACGACAAGGTCTGGATCAGCATCGTGCTCGTGGGGCTCATCATGCTCGGCAACCTGCGCGGGATCCGCGAGTCGGGAACCATCTTCATGATCCCGACCTACGCGTACATCGTCGTCATCCTGGGGATCATCGTGTACGGCGTCGTGCGCGTGACCTTCGGTGAGGTCCCGCCCTTCGTCCCGCCCACCGGATGGGAGCCGGTCGAGCAGACCGCCCAGGCCCTGGGGCTGTTTCTGATCCTCCGCGCCTTCAGCCAGGGCGCGGTCGCACTGACCGGCGTCGAGGCGATCAGCGACGGGGTGCCGGCGTTCAAGCCGCCGGAATGGAAGAACGCGCGAACGACCCTGACCTGGGCGGCGATCGTCTTCGCCATCCTGTTCGTCGGGATCGCCTACCTCGTCACCAGGCTCGGCGTCCAGCCCGACGGAGGCGAGACGTACACGGTCCTCAGCCTCGTCGTGCGGCAGCTGACCGGAGACGGCGTCGTGCTCGTGATCGCCCAGATCGCGACCGCCCTCATCCTCGTCCTCGCGGCGAACACGAGCTTCGCCGACTTCCCGCGGCTCTCCAGCTTCCTGGCCCGCGACGGCTACCTGCCGCGCCAGTTCGCGTTCCGAGGCGAGCGCCTCGCGTTCACGACCGGGATCGTCGCCCTGTCGGCGATGGCCATCGGCCTCCTGTACGTCTTCCAGGCCAGCGTGTCCGGGCTCATCCCGCTCTACACGCTCGGGGTGTTCATCGCCTTCACCCTGTCGCAGAGCGGCATGCTCGTGCGCTGGTGGCGCCGCCGCGAGAAGGGCTGGCGGCCGGGCCTGGCGATCAACGGCCTCGGCGCGGCGACGACGGCGGTCGTGGCGGTGGTCGTCGGGGTCAGCAACTTCTTCCAGGGCTCATGGCTGGTCATCGTGCTGGTTCCGATCCTCATGGCGTTCCTGATGGGGATCCATCGCCATTACCGGGAGCAGGACCAGGCCCTGGCCCTCGACTACATCCCCGACAAGGCCGAGGTCGCCGCGGAGCCGATCGTCATCGTGCCGGTCGCGCGGCTCGACCGTGTCGCGCGCCAGGCGATCGCCTTCGCGAACTCCATCAGCCCCCAGGCGGTGGCCGTCCACGTGACCAACGACCCGGCCGATGCCGACGCCATCCGCACCCGCTGGCCCGAATGGGCCGGCTCGACCAAGCTCGTCGTCGTGGAGTCACCCTATCGGGCGCTCATCGGTCCCCTGCTGGCGTACATGGACGCGCTCCAGCGCCAGGCGCCGGATCGGCCGATCCTCGTCGTCCTCTCCGAGGTCGTGCCACGCCACTGGTGGGAGAACTTCCTCCACAACCAGACCGCGCTTCGCCTCAAGCTCCGCCTCTTCCGGCGCAAGAACACGATCGTCGCCGACGTCCCCTACCACCGCCCCTGAACCCCGGCTGGCTTCAGGCCGCTGGTGGAACTGGTTGTTGCACCAGGTTCATGCAACGGCCAACCAGCGGGGCCATTGGCCCCTGTTGGTGGCTGGGATGTGCACCGTTAGCAACAAATGGACGTGGCCGGCCCGTCCCGACTGCTTGCCTGGCCGATCCGTGCACCTGCCGCACGCCCGTGGGGCTGCATGGCCAATGCGTGCACCTGCCGCACATCTGCGCGGCTGCCTGGCCGATCCGTGCACCTGCCGCACGCCCATGGGGCTGCATGGCCAATGCGTGCACCTGCCGCACATCTGCGCGGCTGCCTGGCCGATGCGTGCACCTGATGCATGTCGAAACGACTCTCCGCCGGGGTTGGCGGTTGACACCCGGGGGTATCGTGGCGCTCCGTCGGCGCATGCCCTCGCGCGACGGAGACCGTGCCCCCAAGCGTGAGGACGACTCGCCATGGGTACGCAGCCAGGGGTGGCAATGGGCACGGGCGCGGGCGCGCCCGAAGCGGAGACCGATCTTCTCCCGCTGCGCGTCGTCGAGACGCCAGAGGCGGGAGGCTGGACGGTCGTCAACTTCCATACCCTCAAGGTGGTCGAGCCCGGCTATGTCTGGCCGCGCCGCGACCAGGCCGTGCGCTGGGCACGCGACGAGCTCGAGCGCGAGCGGCAGGAGGAGCTCGAGTATCTGCGCCGTCGCGACCGGCCGACCAACGGCGGCTTCGTCGGCTAGGGGGTCAGCCGGCGACGGCGTCGCGTCGTCGCGGAGCGTGCGCTGCACCTGCTCGAAGGCGGCGACGAGCTCTCGATGCAGCTCTCGACGCTCGTCGTTATCTCGTCGCGTCCGGCTCCGGCGTCGGCCAGGATGAACTGTCGTCGTCGCCAGCCATCCAGCGGATGGCAAGCTCGAAGTCCTCGAGTGCCATCGGCTTCCGAAGCACACGGACATGCGGATGGTGCGTCCAGTTGTCGGCGATGCTGGCGTACTCGCGCCCGGTGCAGATCACGATGCGCGGAATGCCAGTGAGCATCTTCTCCGCGTCGGTGGTGCTCAGGACCGCCCCGTCGAGCATGATCCCGTCGGGCATGTCGTGCGTCTGCCGCCGGATTGCGAGCTCATCGATTCCCATCGTCACGACGGCTACGGCGGCCTCGATCGCGACCTGATCGGACAGGTCACGGAAGCTTCGGTCGTCGTCCACCATCCAGACGACCTTGCCCGGCGACTTCACAGTGCGTCCGAATGTAGCGCACGACCCGGTCGAAGCGCCAGCGCGCGAAGTCGGTCAGGAAGCGGCGACGCATGCGTTCCCATGTCGAGCGGCCGAATCGCTCGTCAACCTCGTCGTTCAAACAGGGTTGTGGCGCGCCCGGAGGGATTCGAACCCCCGACCTGCTGATCCGAAGTCAGCTGCTCTGATCC
>DASUFJ010000048.1:0-2205 GCA_036274575.1 Candidatus Limnocylindria bacterium | reverse complement strand
ACCCTCGAGGCTCGCCCGTCGAACATCGAGGGCAAGGGCGCCATCCCCATCCGCGAGCTCGTCCGCAACGCGCTGCGCATGCGCCCCGACCGCATCGTGGTCGGGGAGTGCCGCTCTGCCGAGGCGCTGGACATGCTCCAGGCCATGAACACCGGTCACGACGGGTCGATGTCCACCGGCCACGCCAACACGCCGCGCGACATGCTCAGCCGCCTCGAGACTATGGTGCTCATGGCCGGCATGGACCTGCCGCTCCGGGCGATCCGGGAGCAGATCAGCTCCGCGGTCGACCTCATCGTCCACCAGAACCGCCTCAAGGATGGAACGCGTAAGATCGTGAACATCACCGAGGTCCAGGGGATGGAGGGCGACGTCATCGTCATGCAGGACGTGTTCGTCTTCGAGCAGACCGACGTCGTGGAGGGCAAGATCCAGGGTCGCCTGAAGGCGACCGGCATCCGCCCGCACTTCGTCGAGCGCTTCGAGGTCGCCGGCATCCATCTCCCGCCGAACATCTTCGGCTCCCCCTTCTAGATCGAGGACCGAGCACCGATGACGCTCATGCCAATCCTCATCGCCGGCCTGGCCGCGGTGGCCATCATCGTGATCGCCATCGGCGTCGCCATGAGCGCCGGCCGCGGTGGCGTGGCGTCGCGCCTCGAGCGCTATGCGTCCGGCCGCCCGGAGGGGAGCGAGTCGGCCTCCGGTGAAGAGGCGCAGGAGTCTGCGGTCGTCGCAGGCGTCTCGCGCATCATCGAGCGCCAGGACATGGCGGCGCGGCTGTCCACCGAGCTGGCCCGTGCCGACCTGAAGATGAAGCCGGCCGAGTACATCATCCTCTGGGCCATCTCACCCATCGTCTTCGTGGCAGCCACCTTCGTCCTCGGCATCGTGTTCGAGGGTCTCCGAAACATCATCGCCTACGTCGTTGCGTTCGCTCTCGGCGTCTGGTTCCCGCGGTTCTACCTGCGACGCAGGCAGCGGGGGCGGCTCAAGGCCTTCAACGACCAGCTGCCGGACACGATCACGCTGCTGGCGAACTCGCTCCGCGCCGGGTCGTCGTTCCTCCAGGGCATCGAGCTGGTGACCCGTGAGGCGCGGCCGCCCATCAGCGAGGAGTTCGAGCGCGTCGTGCGTGAGATGCAGCTCGGCGTCGCGCTGCAGCCGGCGCTCAACAACCTGGCCCGGCGCGTCGACTCCGAGGACCTGGAGCTGATGGTCACGGCCATCCAGATCCAGAGCCAGGTCGGCGGCAACCTCGCCACCGTCCTCGACGCCATCGCCCACACCATCCGTGAGCGGATTCGCATCTACGGCGAGATCCAGACGCTGACCGCCATGCAGCGCTACAGCGGCTACGTCATCACCCTTCTGCCAGTCGGCCTGGCGGGACTGCTCTTCGTCATCAGCCCGACGTACATGAACAAGATGGTCGAGAAGCCACCGGAGGCGTTCGGCCTGCCGCTCGGCATCGTCTTCTTCATCGTGGGCCTGATCAGCATGGCCATCGGCTACTTCTTCATCCGACGCATCGTCGACATCAAGGTGTAGGGACGTGGATCCGACAATTCTCATCGCCATCCTCGCGGCCGTCGCCGTTCTCCTGATCACCTACGGCATCGCCGCCCGCCCGTCGGAGGACGCCGTCCAGGCGCGCCTCTCGCAGCTGGTCGTGACGCCGAAGTCGCTGGAGGAGATGGAGCTCGACCAGCCCTTCTACGAGCGCGTCATGCGCCCGACCATCCAGCGCCTGGCCCGGATGGGCCGCCGCCAGGAAGGCGGCATGATCGCCCGGATCGACGCGAAGCTCGAGAAGGCCGGCTATCCCGGCGGCCTCCGAGGCGCCGACTGGGTCGGCGTGAAGATCCTGGGCCTCATCGCGTTCGCGGTCATCGGCCTGCTGCTCGGCCTCCTGATCACTGGCGGGCAGATCGTCATGGCTCTGCTCTCCGTCCTCATCGGCGGCGCGCTCGGTTACATGGCGCCCGAGTTCTGGCTCGGCCGCAAGATCCGCGCGCGCAGCATGGCGATGACTCTCCAGCTGCCGGACGCGCTGGATCTGCTGACGATCTCCGTGGAGGCAGGTCTCGGATTCGACGCGGCGCTGGCCAAGGTCGTCGAGAAGATGGAGGGGCCGCTCGTCGACGAGTTCCGCCAGGCACTGGCGGAGGTCCGCATGGGCCGCACTCGGCGCGAGGCGCTGCG
>DASUFJ010000047.1:0-2595 GCA_036274575.1 Candidatus Limnocylindria bacterium | reverse complement strand
CTCCCGCGCTCGTCGAATTCCCGTCGGTCTTCCAGTTCGCCACGGATCACCTCCTCGGGACGGCTTATCGGAGTACGACAAGCGTCGGACCGCCCGTGGGGCAGGGTCAACCGACTTGTCCACCAGTTTTTGATTCCGCCCGGTGGGTTATTCACCGGGCCATGGCGCTTGTCCGGGTGACGCTGAATCGCCTTCACCGTTCGTGGCGGCGGACCGGCCGCCCAAGGGCGTACGCTGGGCGCCGTGGAAGCCTCCGTCCCGCCGATCGCCATCCACGCGCTGGCGAAACACTACGGGAAGGTCCAGGCGGTGCGGGGGATCGATCTCGAGGTCAACGCGGGCGAGGTGTTCGGCTTCGTGGGCCCGAACGGCGCCGGCAAGTCGACGACCATCCGCTGCATCCTGGACCTGCTGCACCCATCGGCCGGCGAGATCCGGGTCTTCGGCCAGGACCCGCAACGGCACGGCGCCGAGATACGGGAGCGCGTCGCCTACGTCCCCGGCGAGCTGCGACTGCCGGAGCGGCTGACCGGGCGTCAGTTCCTCAGCTCCATCGGTCGTCTCAGGCGCCGCTTCGACCGCGGCCGGCTGGAGGAGCTGGCCGAGCGCTTCAAGCTCGACCTCGATCGGAACATCCGGCACCTGTCGAGCGGCAACCGGCGAAAGGTATCGGTCCTCAGCGCGTTCCTCTCCGACGCCGACCTCCTCATCCTGGACGAGCCGACCGGTGGCCTCGACCCGCTCATGCAGTACGAATTCCTCACGCTCGTGCGCGAGCGCCGCGCCGCCGGCGCCACGGTATTTCTCTCCTCGCACATCCTCTCCGAGGTCCAGAGCATCGCGGATCGGCTTGCCGTCCTGCGGGCGGGGAAGATCGTCGCCGCCGGCACGGTCGCCGAGGTGCGCGGCCTCGCGCGCCAGCGCGTCGAGATCTGGTTCGAGACCGATGCGCCTCCCGGCCTCATGGCGCTTTCCGGCCTTGGCGAGGCGGCGATCGACGGGAGGCGCTTCAGCGCCGTGCTCACCGGCTCGGCGCGACCGTTGATCGACGCCCTTTCCGGCCACCCGATCGAGTCGATCATGATCCAGGAGCCCGACCTCGAGGAGGCGTTCCTGGGCCTCTACGAGGAGGCGCCCGAATGATGGGGCGCGGGTTGGAGCTCCTTCGGGTACCGATGCGGGCCGCTCGCCGCACCGGCATCGTGTGGGGTCTCAGTCTCGTCGCGCTGATCGTGCTGACGGTCGCGTTCTATCCCGCCTTCCGCGACGAGCCCGAGCTGAGCGGGCTTATCGAGGGCATGCCGGATGCGCTGGTCGAGGCCTTCGGGCTCTCCGACTTCGGGACGCCCGCCGGCTTCCTGCGCGGCAACCTCTACGCCGTTCTCGTGCCGCTCCTCATGGCGGTGGCCGGCGTCCTCATCATGAACGGCCAGACCGCCGCCGACGAGGACGCCGGCCGCATGGAGGTCTACCTCGCGCAACCCGTCCGCCGCGCCTCCGTCTTCCTGGGTCGTGCCGGGGGCGTTGGGCTGTGGATCGTCATCATCGGTCTGTTCATGCTGGCCGGCCAGCTTGCCGCCGACGCCGCCTTCGGCCTCGACATCGACGCCGCGCGGGTCGTTACGACCATCGTCCTCTGCACGCTCCTGGGCCTGTTCCATGCCGGGTTCGCGGCCGCCGTGGCGGGGTGGCTCGGTCGGCCGGGGATCGTCCTGGGGGTGGGGATGGCGCTCGCCGTGGCCGGGTACGTCGCCGTCGCCCTCTTCCCGCTCAGCGACGTGCTCGAGCCGTGGAAGCACGCGTCGCCGTGGGATTGGGCGCTGGGTGGGGATCCGCTCGTGAACGCGACCGAGCCGTGGCGCTATCTCGCTCTCGGCGTGCCGGCGCTCCTCATGGCCGTGCTCGGCGCGTTCACCTTCACCCGTCGGGACGTCTCGGCCGCCTGAGGGATGTTGTCCCGCGCGGGAGTAGCGGGGAATGATTGGTCATTCCTGGCCGCCCCTGGGAAGAACAACGAAGCAGAGGCCGGTATACCACTGTTCTTGGTTCGCCCCTAGGACAAATGGAGAATGAGTCTCCGTTACTCCCACCGGGGGACCAGTGGCGCGCGCCTCTGCGGCGAGGCAGCGTTATCGGTATCGGTCTTTCGCCTGGTCGCCGGCCCGCTTGCGCTCCATCCCGGTCCAGACCTCGAGGAGCTGCACCTGAGTATCGAGCGTCTTGAGGCAGTCCTCCTGGTCGGTCACGGCGGCGTGGCCGCGCGGCATCCGAAAGGAGGTCGCGTCGTCGGTCCCGCGCGCGAGGTCCACGAGGTGCGCCGCCGCCTCCTGCCAGTCCTCGATCTCGGCGATGAGAGCGGGGGAGGGGTCGGTCGCGTCGTCGAGGCGGTGAAGCAGCGCCTGGCCCGTGTCGTGGGCTTCGCCGAGTGCCTTGGCGGCCTCCAGGTGGTTCGGTTCGAACAGGTCGGACAGCTCGAGGCGGTCATAGAAGGCGCGCCGGGCGCTGTCGTGCGGCAGGTCCGCATCGGCCTGTGGATGGGAGAGCTCGAAGGCGTCGTCGATCGCGCGATGCAGCCGGACCGCCTTGACACGGTTG
>DASUFJ010000046.1:0-33166 GCA_036274575.1 Candidatus Limnocylindria bacterium | reverse complement strand
GACGCTCGTCGGCCTCCTCACCGTCGCCCCCGAGGTGTTCGACGAGGTCGCTGAGGTGCGCATCCCGGCCGAGGTCCACGAGCGGCTCGTCGCGTGGCGCGCCCGGTTCGGCCTCGCGATCGACAACGCGCTGAACTTCCTGAACAACCCGGACGGGATCCAGGGCCACAACTTCGCGACCCAGGTCGCCCACGTCGAGGAGCGCCGCGTCCTGCAGGGCCGCCTCACGCTCGTCCGCTACAACAACGAGCCGCAGTTCTTCATCGCCGACGCCGACGTCCTCTTCTCCGTCGCCGCCGACATGCTCGAGCGTCTCGGCGAGCACCTCGAGCCCGAGATGATCGACGCCGAGCTGGTCACCCGCCTCCGAGAGGGCGTCGAGCTCGTGGAGCGCCGCACGAAGAGTCGCTCCTCCTAGGCGCAGCGGGTCACCGGGCCTCTGTTCGGCCGCGACTCACGGGCGGCTAGAGTTCCGGCGTGACAGCAAGGCGCGTCTTCCTGGCGGCCACCGGGCAGAACCGGGGCAAGACGACGACGAGCCTCGGGCTGCTCGCCGCCATCCGCGAGCGGCGGCTCAGGCTGGGGTTCCTGAAGCCCGTCGGCCAGCGCTACCTCGTGGTCGACGGTACCCGCGCGGACGAGGACGCGGTGCTGATGAGCGAGGTCTTCGGCCTTCCCGACGCGCTCGACGACATGTCGCCCGTGACGCTGCCGCGCCACTTCACCACGGACTTCATCATGGGACGGATCGCTGACGACCTCGCCGCCCAGATCACGGCCGCGAACGAGGCCGTCGGCACGGACAAGGACATCGTCGTCATCGAGGGCACCGGGCACGCCGGCGTCGGCGCGGTGGTGGGGGTCTCGAACGCCCGGGTCGCCGCGCTCCTGGACGCTCCGGTGATCATCGTCAGCGAGGGCGGCATCGGCCGGCCGATCGACGAGATCGTCCTCAACTGCTCGCTGTTCGAGGCGCACGGCGCCCGGGTCATCGGCGCGGTGGTCAACAAGGTCGACATCGAGTCGCACCCGCAGCTGCCGGACGTGCTGGAGCGTGGCCTCGCACAGCACGGGGTCGACCTGCTCGGCTGCATCCCGTACTCCCAGCTCCTAGCGAACCCCTCGCTCGAGCTCGTGGCGACGCACCTCGAGGGCGACCTGCTCACCGGGGAGGCGGCGCCGGGCCAGACGATCGGCTGGGTCGCCATCGGGGCGATGCACGCGGTCCACGCCGTCGAGCTTCTCCGCGACCGCACGCTCGTCATCACGCCCGGGGATCGCGAGGATCTCCTCCGCATGGCGCTCGAGGTCAACCGCACCTCGGCCGATGGCCCGCGCGTCATCGGTGTCGTCCTGACCGGTGGCTTCCGCCCACCGCAGGCCGTCCTCGACGAGCTCGAGGCGGCCGGGATCTTCAGCTACCTCGTCCGCACCGATACGTATCGCACGGCCCAGGCGGTCGAGCAGATCCTGGTCAAGACCCACGCCTCGGACACGGAGAAGATCGCCACGATCGTCGATCTTGTGGGCGGGGCGCTCGACGTCGACGCGCTCCTCGCCCGGCTCTAGCCCGGGGGACCCCGAAGACGCAGACGAAGGGAGGCCGGACGTGGGCACCCGCCGGCCTCCCATGCACCGGCGGTGCGCGCGGCCGAGACGGCCGGCACCTCGGTGACAGGCCGCATCATACGGTCGGGCACGAGGACGGCACTAGTACTTTGGGCGGCTAGATGACGTCCCAGGCGAGGGTCATGTTGTCGGTCAGGCGTGCCCGACCGATCCAGGCGGCGATGATCGCCAGCGCCGGCCCGGAGATGCGCTGGAGCTCGGCCAGCGAGTCGGCGTCGGCGACGCTCACGTAGTCGACGCGTGCCTGCGACTCGGCGCCCATGACATCGGTCATCCGCCAGCGCAGCACCTCCGCCGACCGCTCCCCGGCGTCGTACGCGGCGCGCGCCGCGTTGAGGGCGTTGAAGAGGCACGTGGCGGCGTGACGCTCCTCGATGCCGAGGAGGGCGTTCGCGCTCGACAGGGCGAGGCCGTCGTCCTCGCGCACGGTCGGGCAGATGACGAGCTCGACGTTCATGAAGAGGTCGCGCAGCATCCGCCGCACGATCACGATCTGCTGGGCATGGCGCTGACCCATGTAGAGGCGCGCCGGCCCGACGAGGTGGACGAGCTTCAGCATCACCGTTGTCAAGCCGTCCAGGTGGCCGGGACGCGACGCGCCCTCCAGCTGACGGGTGAGGCCCTCGACGATGACCCGCGTCGTGTCGTCTGGCGGGTAGAGCGTGGCGACGTCGGGAAGGAACGCGATGTCGACGTCCGCGTGCTCCAGCAGCGCCAGGTCGCGCACGTGGTCGCGCGTTCCGCCGTCGCCCTCGTCGAGCGTGCTGAAGGCGTGCGGGTTCACGAACGAGGAGACGACGACGCAGCCGTTCTGCTCCCGAGCGCGACGCACGAGCGAGAGCTGGCCGTCGTGGAGCATCCCCATGGTCGGGACGAATCCGACGCTGTCGCCGGAGCGGCGATGCTCGAGGATCGCTTCGCGCAGCTCCTCCGTGCGGTGGGCGACGATCACGGACGTTCGGCTTCTCTGGGTCAGGAGCCGCGTCGCCGGCGCTCGCCTGCGCTCGCGCCGTCGTCCGCTCCGCGGGCGCGGCGGTATCGGTCGCCGATCAGGTCCCAGAGCCGCTCGGCGACCTGGCGCTTGGGAAGCATCGGCCAGTCCGTAAGGGCGCCCTCGGCGCCGAAGACGGTGACCTTGTTCTCGTCCGATCCGATGGCGTCGAAGGGACCGCCGACGACGTTGCCGACGATCAGGTCGAGGCCCTTGTCGCGCAGCTTCGCCGCCGCGTTCGACTCGAGGTCGTTCGACTCGGCCGCGAAGCCGATGAGGAACGGGCGGACCCCCTCCGGCATCTCTCCCACCTCGGCCACGATGTCCGGGTTCGGCACCAGCTCGATCTGGAGCGTGTCGCCCGAGCGCTTGATCTTGCGCTGGCTGGCGCGGGCCGGGGCGAAGTCGGCAACGGCGGCGGCCATGACCAGGATGTCGGCCTGCGGCGCCGCTCGGATGACGGCCTCGCGCATCGCCTGGGCGGTGGTGGCCTCGACGACGGTGACGCCGCGCGGCGGTGTGACGCTCATGGCCCCGGCGATGAGGGTGACGGCGGCGCCCCGGTCGCGAGCCGCCTCGGCGATCGCGGCGCCCATCTTCCCCGATGAGCGGTTGCCGATGAACCGCACCGGGTCGAGCGGCTCACGGGTCCCTCCGGCGCTGACCACGACGTGGAGCCCCTCCAGGGCTCCCGCGCGCTGGAAGAGATGCTCCACCGCCTCGAGGATCGTGGCCGGCTCCGCGAGGCGGCCGATCCCGGTGAGGCCGGATGCCAGCTCGCCGACCTCGGGCTCGATGACGAGGTAGCCGAAGTCGCGGAGCGTGGCGACGTTGCGCTGCGTCGCCGGGTGGGTCCACATGCCGGCGTCCATGGCCGGCGCCACGATGACCGGCGCGCGGCTGGCACAGGCGATGGCCGTCACCGCGTCGACGACGAGGCCCGCGGCCAGCTCGCCCAGAAGGTTCGCGGTGGCGGGGGCAAGGACGATGGCGTCTGCCGCCTCGGCCAGCTCGATGTGGGAGATCTGCTGATCGCTGTCGAGCTCGAAGACATCGTCCACGACCGGCCGATGGGTGAGGCTGGCGAACGTGAGCGGCCCGACGAAGCGGGTCGCTGCGGCGGTCATGGCCACGTCGACGACCGCCCCGCGCTCAGCGACCAGCCGGACGAGCTGCACGGCCTTGTAGGCGGCTATGCTGCCCGAGACGCCGACGACGATGCGGCGTCCGGCGAGTGGGCCCAGGCTGTCGTTCACGTGCCCGCGCTCCGTGGTGCCGCCGTGTCACGCGACGATACCTGTGTCCAGGCGTAGCGGATGCCGCGCAACGTGAGGTCCGGCTCGACGGCGTCGATGCCGGGCACGTCGCGCAGCCATGGCTGGTGGGTGTAGCCGCCGGTGGCGATGACCGTCACCCGGGCGTCGCCCGGTGAGCGCTCCACCAGCTCGCCGCGCAGGGCGGTCAGGAGACCGCTGACGAGGCCGATGTAGCCCAGCACCGTGCCCGACTGCATGGCGTGGATGGTGTTCGCGCCGATGGCCGACGGCGGCCGCCGCAGCTCGATGCGAGGCAGCTTGCTGGCGCGGTCGACGAGGGCCTCCAGGCTGAGGCCCAGGCCGGGGGCGATCGCGCCGCCGATGTACGCCCCATCGGCGTCGACGAGGTCGAAGTTCGTGCTCGTGCCGAGATCGATGACGATCGCCGGGCCGCCGCCCTCGACGCGCGCCGCAAGCGCGTTCGCCAGCCGGTCGGCGCCGGCCTCCGAGGGACGGTCGATCCTGATGTCGAGCACCCCCTCCAGCGATGCCGCGTCGAGGATCCAGGGCGCCACGCCGACGCGCTCGTCGATGAGGCGCTCCCACGTCTCGGTCAGTGGCGGCACGACGCTGGCGATGGCCACCGCGTCGAGCTCCTCGAGACGGTGCCCATCCAGGGCCAGGAGGCCGCTCAGCGTCGCTGCGACCTCGTCCGCCGTCGCGTTGGTGCGGGTGATCGCGCGCCAGGAGTGCACCATCCGCTCGTCGTCGAAGAGGCCGATGGAGACGTTCGTGTTGCCGATGTCGGCCGCCAGGAGGTGCACGCGCGACATCCTACCAGCCGGTTTCCGGCACCCCGCCCGGTGTAGACTCGCCGACGATCCGCTACCCGATCTAGCTGGGATGGGCCGATGTCCGAGGCGCGCGCCAAGCTCTACATCAACACCGGCGTCGTCACCGCCAAGAGCGACATCTACAACGTCCTTCGGCCCCTGCTGAAGCAGACGGTCAGCTACACCTACTATCGCGGCACGAAGGTCACTTCGCGGGGCACCGGATGGGTCGAGCGGATCGTGGTCGACCATCCCGACACGGCATCCTACTTCACGCCGTTGGCCATCTGCGTGAACCTCGACTCGTTCGACTACCTGCAGTTCGACACGACGTCGGACCAGCTCCTGGTCTATACGCTCGTCGTCGGCAACGAGCACGTCGTGCTCGAGTTCGCGTCCGGCGGCCAGCCACGCCTCGGGCTCGATGCGGACCCCGATGGCCCGTCGGGCGCCGGCCGCCCGCTCCCACGGAATGCCGAGGAGCTCGCGCGCGACCTGCGCTTCATCCAGATGGAGCTGCTCATGTCCGCCGACGCCGACGCGGCGGACGGCACCGATCGCCCGGACGAGGACGAGGAAGGGGCGTGACGGCCACGCCGGCGCGGGCGCGCCCACGAGCGGTGGGCGCGCCGCCGCATCGCCGCAGCGTGCTGCCGAGCGGGCTGCGGGTCGTGACCCAGGCCATGCCCGGCGCGCGGTCCGCGAGTGTCGCGGTGTTCGTCCCGGTCGGCTCGCGGCACGAGGACGATGCGCATGCCGGGCTGTCCCACCTCCTGGAGCACCTCGTGTTCAAGGGGACGCGCGCGCACCCCGAGTCCGGTGCGCTGTCGCAGCTGGTCGAGGGCATCGGCGGCAGCGTCAACGCCAGCACCGATCGGGAGCTCACAGTCTTCAGCGCCAAGGTGCCGGCGGAGCACACCGACGTCGCCCTTCACGCGGTCAGCGAGCTCGCCCTCCACCCACTTCTTCGCGCGAAGGATCTCTCGGCCGAGAAGCCCGTCATCGTCGACGAGATCCGCATGTACGTCGACTCGCCCTCCGACCACGTCTTCACCCTGTTCGACGAGCTCCTGTACGGCCGGCATCCCCTGGGGCGGGAGATCGCCGGCACGATCCGCGCCGTCCGCCGCGCGACGCACGCCGGGGTCGCCGGTCACTGGCGGGCGGCCTACCGGCCCGGCGGCATGGTGCTCTCCGTCGCCGGGGCCATCGACCACGAGGCGATCGTCGCCGAGGCGGCGGGGTGGCACGCGGCCGGCCCTGCGGCGAGCGGCCTGCCCGCCCGCCGCCCACCTGTCGCCGAGCCGGCCCCGCGGCCCGCGCCGGCGGGCTCGCTGCGCGTCTCACGTCGCCAGCTCAGCCAGGGCAATCTCTGTCTCGGCATGCCCGGGGTGTCGCGTGACGACCCTGACCGCTGGGCGCTCGACGTGCTCGGCGCCATCCTGGGCGATGGGATGGGGAGCCGGCTGTTCATGGAGCTTCGCGAGCGCCGCTCGCTGGTGTACGACATCTCGACGTTCAGCGCCACCTACGCCGACACGGGAACCTTCGGCGTCCACGCCGGCTTCGACCCGGACGACGCGGAGCGGGTCATCCGAGCCGTCCTCGACCAGCTCGATCGGATCACGAACGAGCCGGTCGCCGGCGACGAGCTGGATCGGGCCCGGGCGTACACGAGGGGCCGCTTGGAACTGCGGATGGAGGACTCGGGCGCCGTAGCAGGGTGGATCGGGACCGGGGAGACGCTCCTGCCTCGCATCCTCACCGTCGAGGAGGTGATCCAGCGACTCGAGGCCGTGACGACCGACGACCTCCTGCGGGTGGCCCGTCGATTCCTGGCGCCCGAGCTGGCCCGCCTGGCGGTCCTGGGTCCGTTCCGGTCCCGCCGCCCCTTCGAGCGGGCGCTGCGCGCGTGAGCGAGGAGGCGCCGCACCTCATCGACGCCATCCCCGACGAGCTCGGGCTGGCGCGTGCCCAGATCGACGCCGGCCAGCCGGCCCTGGCGGAGGGCACGGTCCGGCGCCGCCTGGCCCGGCTGGAGGCCGACGGTCCGGGCGGCGAGGACGAGGCCGATGCGCTGCGACTGCTCCTGGCCGAGGCGCTGTGGCGTCAGCAGCGGCCCGCGGCGGCGCGGGTCGCGCTCGAGGCCATCCGCCCCGGCAGCGCCCAGCGTCGCCTGCCCATGGCCACACTCATCGACGCAGAGACGCTGGCCGCCGCCGGCGAGGCCGATCGCGCCGCCGGTGCGCGGGAACGGCTGCTGGGAGCCATCGGCGCCGACGAGGCATTCGCGCTGCGCGGCGGCGTGAGCGGCCGGCTCAGCTGGCCGCTTCCGGCGGAGCTCCGCGCTGAACCTGCGCGCGCGCCGCGGCCTCCGTGGTCGTCCCGCCCCGAGGCCGAGGTCGGATCCACGCCTCCGGTCGATGACGAGCGCATCGCCCAGGCCCGAGCCCGCCTCGAGGACGCGCGCGTCGCGTACGTCGCGGGCAAGCGGGGACGGGGCGACGGGGAGATGTCGATTGCGGTCCGGCTGGATCCGGGCCTCGCCGCGGATGGCGTCGCCATCCTGGAGCCGACCCTCGGGCAGCAGCCGGCGAAGGAGCGTCTGCTACTCTACGGCGACCTCCTCCGCGCCGCCGGACGAGAGGTCGAGGCCCAGGCCGCCTACGAGCGCGCCGCCGGCCCCAAGCCCGCCGATCGCCACCCGAACCAGGAGTCCTGAGTGCCGTGATGGAGCGCACCCTCGTCCTCGCCAAGCCCGACGCCGTGCAGCGCGGGCTTATCGGCGAGATCATCGGCCGCTTCGAGCGAAAGGGCCTCAAGGTCGTGGGCCTTCGCCTGCTTGGCGTGCCGCGCGAGATGGCGGAGGAGCACTACGCCGTCCACGCCGGCAAGCCGTTCTACCCCGGGCTCGTCGAGTTCATCACCTCGGGACCGGTGGCCGCCGTGGCCCTCGAGGGGCCCGACGCCATCGCCATCGTCCGCAGGCTCGTCGGGAAGACGATGCCGAACGAGGCGGACCCGGGAACGATCCGCGGCGACCTCGGCGTCAGCGGCCTCCGCAACCTCATCCACGCCTCGGACGCGCCGGCTACCGCCCGCGCGGAGCTCGACCTGTGGTTCGGGACCGGTGCGCTCGTTGACTACGACAGGGAGGTCGATGCCTGGATCGTCGCCGAGGAGCCCGCTTAGCCGCCGTCGGCGGTGAGCGTCGGATAGTCGGGCCGCTCGATGAGCCCGACGCGGTCGAGTGGGAAGTAGCGCAGCCACGCCCGGCCAAGGATGAGGTCCTGGTCCACTGGGCCGAAGACCCGCGAGTCCTGGCTCGATGGCCGGTTGTCGCCCATCACGAAGTACTCGTCGTCGCCGACGATCCAGGTGAACGGGCAGTCCGGCCGCAGGCAGTCGGTCGGTGCGGTGCTGCCGTCCTCGCGCTCCACCACGTACGGTTCCTCGAGTCGCACCGGCGGCTCGCCGGGGCGGGTCACGAAGACGCGGCCGTTCTCCAGGCTGACCGTGTCGCCTGGCATGCCGATGATGCGCTTGATGAACGGGATGCCATCGGAGTCGACGCCCGACCCGCTCGGCGGGTTGAAGACGACCACGTCCCCGTAGTGATAGCCATCGAACCGCGGGGTGAGCTTGTCGATGAGGATGTACTCGCCGTTCACGATCGTGGGCACCATCGAGCTCTGCTGCACCTCGAAGGGCTGCGCCACGAAGTTGTGGATGATGAGGTAGATGAGGAGGGTGAGGACGAGGGTCTCGACGACCTCGAATGCGCAACCCAGAGCCCGGCGCGAACCGGCGCGCTCGCTTGTCGCGGGCGCGCCGGAAGGATCGGTCTCGTCGGAGAGGTAGGTCATCGGCCCTGGCATGCGGGGTGGGGCAGCCGCGACAGGATAGCGCAAGCGCTGGGCTAGACTCGCCCGCACCCATGGGCAGCCTCATCCTCGTCCGGCACTCGGTCACGGCGGCTTCGGCGGCGGCCCGGAACCTCGGCCAGCGGAGCGACCCGCCGCTCGCGCGGGAGGGCGCCGATCTCGCCGAACGGCTCGCCGCCACGCTCGTCATGGAGCTCGCCGAGCTGCCGCATGACGACCTCCGCGTCGTGACCAGCCCCGCCCTGCGCTGTCGCCAGACCGCCGAGGCGCTGGCGAACGGACTGGAGGTCGGTCGCGAGGTGACCGAGACGGCCGCCGGGCTCATCGAGCTCGACTACGGCGCCTGGGACGGCCTCACCGCAGCAGAGTGCCGCGCTCGCGACCCCGAGCTCCGGGGTGCATGGGAGGCCGACCCGTTCGAGACGCGCTGCCCCGATGGCGAGAGCGGCGCCGACGTGGCGGCGCGCTCCTTCGCCGTCCTCGAGCCCATCGACGCATGGCTGGCCGGCGACCGCGGGCGCTGCGCCATCGTCGTCGCCCACAACCACGTCAACCGGCTCCGCCTGTGCGCCCTCCTGGGCTGGCCGATGCGCGAGTATCGCGACCGCCTGGCCCAGGATCCGGCCGGCTACAGCATCGTCGGCTTCGGCGGTCGCGAGCCGGTCATCCGCCGTGTGAACGCGGCCCCCGCCTGAGCCGCGGCGCGAGACTTGCCATGAGGCCCCGGACGGGCCCATCGGCCCTTGCTCCGTATAATCGCAACCCGCGACCGAAAGAGGTTCCATGTCGATCGACGTTCGCCAGCAGCTCCAGCCGGTGATGCAGGTCAAGGTGACCCCGAAGCAGATCGCGGCGAACTACATCCTGCAGATGTCGTCCGTGGAGCTCCAGGAGGCGATCGCCGAGGAGCTGGACGAGAACCCGGCGCTGGAGATGCAGGAGCTGCCCACCTGCCCGATCTGCGGGTCGCCGGTGGCGGGCAACTACTGCACCGAGTGCATGCCGCGCAAGGCGGCCGATGGTGACGACGGCACGCTCCAGACGACCGACGACCTCCCCGGCGATGGCACGACCCGCCTGCGCGACGAGGCGGACGAGTTCGACCCGATCGCCCGGGCGGAGGCCGACTTCACGCTCGAGGATCACCTGACCTGGAACCTCCACGCCCTCCTCCCGCAGCGCCTCCATCCGGTCGCCGATCACGTCATCGGCGCGCTCGACTCGAACGGCTTCCTGACCGAGACCGATCAGGAAATTGCGGCCGCCTGCGGTGTCGAGATCGCCGACGTCGAGGAGGTCCTCGCCGCCATGAAGGGCCTCGAGCCCATCGGCATCGGCTCGCGCTCGATCACCGAGTCGCTCCTCATCCAGATCGAGTTCCTTCGTGAGCAGGGCGAGCTCGAGATCCCGCCCCATGCCGAGGCGGTCGTCGGCGAGCACCTCAACGACCTCGGCGAGCGTCGCTTCCGGGAGGTGGCGAACGCCGTGGGGGCGACCCATCGCGAGGTGCTGGCGGTGTGGGAGTTCGTCAAGGCCAACCTCAACCCGTATCCGACGGCCGCGTTCACCGCGGCGGTGAGCGGGGAGAGCTCGCGGACGATCGTCCGCCCCGACGTCATCATCCGCGACGTCGACGACGAGCTCACCGTCGAGGTTGTCGAGTCGCGCCGGTTCAGCCTCCGCGTGGCCCCCATCTATTCGAAGCTCTCATCGCAGCTGCGCAGCAGCGAGACGACCGAGGACGAGAAGCAGCACGTCCGCCAGTACGTGGGTCGCGCCAAGTTCTTCATCGACAACATCAACCGCCGCCGTGCGACCATCCAGCGCATCGCCGAGGCACTCGTCGAGCGGCAGCGCGACTACCTCCTCCACGGCGTCCAGCACCTCGTGCCGCTCACCCGGGCCGAGGTAGGTGAGCTCATCGGCATGCACGAGTCGACCGTGAGCCGGGCGACCGCCGAGAAATACGTCATGGTGCCCTCCGGCGAGGTCGTCCCCTTCAGCCACTTCTTCACCGCGTCGCTTGGCGTGAAGGACCAGATCCGCCGCATGATCGAGGCCGAGGATCCGGACCATCCGCTCTCCGATCAGGAGATTGCCGATGCCCTCGGCGCGGAGGGCATCGCCCTCGCGCGACGCACCGTGGCGAAGTACCGCGACGAGCTCCAGGTCCTTCCCGCGCGCCTCCGGCATCGCTGACCGACGGCCATCGCTGCGCCGATGCGGTCCGTTCTCCTCCGCACTCTCGCAGTGCTCGGTGCCGGAGGGCTCGTGCTCGCGGGGGTGCTGTATGTCGCGAGCACGGTCGACGCACGGCCGCCCGAGGTGTCCGGCATCAGCCTCACGCAGGCATCGGCCGATGATGCGCGGATCGCGCTGATCACGACGAGCATCGAGATCGCCTTCAGCGAGCCCGTCGAGACCGATGAGGCCGCCGACCGCGTGTCGCTGGAGCCGACCGTTACGGGCTCCGTCTCGTGGAGCGGCACCACGATGATCTTCACGCCCTCCGATCCGCTCGAGCTCGACACCGCCTACACGCTTCAGATCGCATCGGGCATCCGCGACCTGGCGGGCAACGAGATGACGGACCCACCCGACCCGTTCGCGTTTGAGACGAGCGGCCGGCCCACGCTGATGTCCTCGGACCCCTCGGACGGGGCGAACGAGGTCGGCCTCGACCAGCCCATCCAGCTCACGTTCTCGACGCTCATGGACACCGCCTCGGTCGAGGCGGCGCTGCGCATCACGCCATCGTTCGCCCACGACCTTCGGTGGAACCGGGAGCTGCTGGAGATCGTTCCGACCGAGCCGCTGCTCGCCGGACGTCAGTACCGCATCACCGTCCAGGAGGAGGCCGCGGACATCGCCGGCGTTGCCCTGGATGAGCCGATCTCGCTGAGCTTCGAGACCGTCGCCACCGGGCTCGAGGCCGAGCTGCTGGTCCCGGCGGATGGCGTCGACGGCATCGCGCCGGCCACGCCGATCGCGGTCGTCTTCGACCATCCCATCGACCCCGAGTCGGTCGACGGCGAGGCGATCGTCGTCACGCCCTCCGTGGCCGGCCGCATCGCCGTCACTGCGGCGCCGGGCGAGCCACCGTCGGACGATGGCTCGGGACGGATGCTCGTCTTCACGCCCACTGGCCCGCTGGCCCCGAACACGACCTTCGACGTCGAGCTGTCCGGCGACCTTGCCAGCGTCGGCGGTGGCAGCATCGGCGAACCGGTCACCTGGAGCTTCACGACCGGTGCGCCGCTCAGCGCGGTGTCGAACCAGGTGACGTTCGTCAGCGACCGCGCGGGGATCGCGAACGTGTGGGCCATGAACCCGGACGGCACCGGCAAGCGACAGCTGAGCGTGGAGCTCGCGCCGGTCCTCGACTATGCCGTCGCCCCCGACGGCAGCATGCTCGTCGTCGCGGACGGCAGGCGGCTCGTGGCACAGCAGGCCGACGGGAGCGATCGACGCAACCTCACCGACGAAGGCGTCCTCGACTTCGACCCCACCTTCTCGCCGGACGGTACCCGCGTCGCCTTCGCCCGCGCCGACGAGGCGAGCGGGGACGGCCTCGGTCTCTGGGAGTGGACGATCGAAGGCGGCGATCCGACGGCCATCGAGCTGCCGGCACCGCCCGACGGGGAGCCGACGCCCTCGGCGAGCGGGATCGACGAGGGTTTGCCGCTGCGGGCTCCGCGCTACGCGCCCGACGGCCAGGCGCTCGCCTTCGTCGACCTGCGCGGATGGATCGGCATCCTCGAGCTGCCGGCCGCCCGGCTGACGAGCGTCCCGTTCGAGGCCACGGCGCCACCGTTGTGGATGCCGGACTCGAGCCGGGTCCTCCTGAGCGGCCGGCCGGCCGACGAGCCCTTGCGCGTCGCTGCGTTCGACGCGCCCGTCGAGCCGCTCGCCCCCGGGCCGGCCGATGACGGCTTCCAGCTCACGCGGTCGGGGACGGCGCCCACGGCCACACCCTGGGGTGCGGGATCCCACCCGCTGGCCGTGAACGCCGAAGGCGACATCGCCTACTCCGACGTGAATGGCGCGGTGTGGATCACCAACCGGCCGTCCGCCGCCGCCGACGAGCCGCTCACCGACGACGTCACGGCCGTCGCCGCGGCCTTCGCGCCGGGTGAGCCGGCACTGGTCGTGGCCGCGGAGAGTGCGACGAACGGCTCCTCGATCGTGCGGATCGAGACCGGCAGCGGTCGCCGGACCCAGCTGGCTCCCGAGGGCGACCAGCCTCGCTGGCTGCCCTGATCGCGCCGGCGGAGCGTGCTAGAATCCGCGGGCCATCGCTGGCGGGGCACCCAGGTGCATCCTCCCGCCGGCGTTTCGTATGCGTCTACACCCCCGGCCTGAGCGTGCCCGCCTGAGGGGACGCCCACCGCATTCGGAGGATCCATGGAGTCGATTACCTGGGTGATCCCGGTCGCCGGCCTGGCCGCCGTCGCCTTCGCCCTCTACCTCGCCCGCGACGTGCTCGGTCGCGACACCGGCACGCAGGCCATGCGCGATGTGGCCGACACCATCCGCGAGGGGGCGGATGCGTTCATTCGCCGCCAGTACACGACGATCGGCGTGCTCGCCCTCGTTGGCGCGGTGATCATCGGCGTCGTCATCACCCTGGTCGAGACGCCGGACGTCGCCGACGTGCCGGAGCTGGCAGGCCTGCCCATCGGGATCATGACCGCCGTCGCCTTCCTCGTGGGCGCTGCCGCCTCCATGGCCTCCGGCATCATCGGCATGTTCATCAGCGTCCGCTCGAACGTGCGCACAGCCTCGGCGGCCCAGCGCAGCCTCGTCGAGGCAGTTCAGGTCGCCATGCGCGGCGGAGCCGTCTCCGGGTTCCTCGTCGTCGCCCTCAGCCTCCTCGGGGTGTGGGGCATCTTCACGGCGTACGAGACGTTCATCGCCGACGTCACCGTCGAGCAGGCGCCGTTCCTCATCGTCGGATTCGGGTTCGGCGCCAGCTTCGTGGCACTCTTCGCCCAGCTCGGCGGCGGCATCTATACCAAGGCCGCCGACGTGGGCAGCGACCTCGTCGGCAAGGTCGAGGCGGGCATCCCGGAGGACGACCCGCGCAACGCCGGCGTCATCGCCGACCTCGTGGGCGACAACGTCGGCGACTGCGCCGGCCGTGGCGCCGACCTCTTCGAGTCGACGGCCGCCGAGAACATCGGCGCCATGATCCTGGGCGTCGCGGTCTACGGCCTGGCGCTCGCCAACGACTGGCCGAACCCGGAGCTGTGGATCTTCTTCCCGCTCGTCGTCCGCGCCTTCGGCCTCCTGGCCACGATCGTCTCGATGTTCTTCATTCGCGGCAGCGAGACCGAGAACCCGATGAACATCCTCAACCGCGGGTACTGGGTCACCACCATCCTCTCGGTGTTCGGCCTCGCGTTCGTGACCTACACGATGATGAACACCGGCGGCGACCTGCCCACGAGCGGCATCCCGTCGTGGATCTGGTTCCTCGGCTGCGGCATCGTCGGCCTCGCCACCAGCGTCGCGTTCGTCTACATCACCCAGTACTACACCGCCGGCACGTTCCGCCCGGTGCGCGAGATCGCCGAGGCCTCGAAGACGGGACCGGCCACGAACATCATCAGCGGCACCGCGGTCGGCTTCGAGACGACCGCCGTGACCGCGATCTCCATTGGCATCGCGCTCCTCGCGAGCCACTGGCTGGGAGAGCAGGCATTCGCCGGCATCGAGGGCGCCCGCAACGGTGGCATCTTCGGCACGGCGGTCGCGACCATGGGCATGCTCATGACCACGGCCTACATCCTGGCCATGGACACCTTCGGCCCGATCACCGACAACGCTGGCGGCGTCGCCGAGTTCAGCCGGGCGGAGGCCGGCGCGCGCGAGATCACCGATCGCCTCGATGCGGTCGGCAACACCACCAAGGCACTGACCAAGGGCTATGCCATCGCCAGCGCCAGCCTCGCCGCGTTCCTCCTGTTCAGCGCGTACATCGACAAGGTCAACCTCATTCAGACGAACCGTGGCGGCGAGCTGCTGACCGCCGTCAACCTGGCGGACGTTGGCGTCTTCGTCGCGGCGCTCATCGGGGCGATGCTCGTCTACTTCTTCAGCTCGCTGGCGATCCGGGCGGTGGGCAAGACGGCGCAGTCGATCATCGTCGAGGTGCGGCGCCAGTTCCGTGAGATGCCCGGCATCATGGATTACACGCAGCGTCCGGATTACGCGCGGGTGGTCGACATCACCACCGCCGCGGCGCTGCGCGAGATGGTGGCCCCGGGCCTCGTGGCGGTCGCCACTCCGATCCTCGTCGGCCTCGTCCTTGGCTACCAGGCCGTTGCGGGCCTCCTCATGGTCGGGACGATCGCCGGCGTCATGCTCGCGACCGTCCTGAACAACGGCGGCGGCGCGTGGGACAACGCGAAGAAGTACATCGAGTCCAACCACCTGACCGACGACTCCGGCCAGATCCTGGGCAAGGGGACGCAGGCGCACGCGGCGGCCGTCGTGGGTGACACCGTCGGCGACCCGTTCAAGGACACCGCCGGGCCGTCGCTCCACGTCCTGGTGAAGCTGCTGGCGACCATCACCCTGGTGCTGGCGCCGCTCTTCATCCGCTAATTGGACGTCGTCTTCCAGGCCATCTTCATCGGGATCCTGCAGGGGCTGACCGAGTTCATCCCGGTCAGCTCCTCGGCGCACCTGGAGCTTGCGCCGTGGATCCTCGGCTGGGAGTCGAACGAGCTGATCGGCAGCCTGGCGTTCGACGTCTTCCTCCATCTGGGGACGCTCGTCGCGCTCCTCGTGTACTTCCGGCGCGACTGGGTGCGCTACATCGGCGCGTGGGTCGCGAGCGTTCGCGAGCGCAGCATCGGCGCCGACCGGGACCGGCGGATGGCATGGCTCCTCATCGCCGGCACCATCCCGGCGGCGCTCATCGGCTTCGCGTTCGAGGGCTTCATCGAGAACGCCTTCCACCGCGACACCGACGCGGCGCACCTGGCCATCGCGGGCTTCCTCGTCGTCGGCGCGGCGCTGCTCTGGCTGGCCGACCGATTCGGCCGTCGGCGCCGGCGCCTGGAGGACATCACCGTCGCGACGTCGCTGACCATCGGTCTCAGCCAGGCGCTGGCGCTCCTGCCCGGGATCAGCCGCTCGGGCGCGACGATCACCGCCGGGCTCGCGCTCGGGCTCGAACGGGAGGCGGCCGCGCGATTCAGCTTCCTCCTCGCGACGCCGATCACGTTGGGCGCCGGACTCTACGGGTCGCGCAAGCTGCTGACCGAGACCCACACCGGCGTCGAGTGGATCGCCATCGTCGCCGGATTCGCCGCCGCGGCGATCGCCGGGCTGCTCGCCATCGGCTTCCTGCTGTCATGGCTCCGGACCCGCTCGGTGGCCGTCTTCAGCCTCTACCGCATCGGCCTGGCGGTGCTCGTCGTCGTCCTCGTGCTGGTCGGTCGCTGAGGTCGGATCCGCTTTGACTTGAGGTCACGCCGCGCTTACAATCTTGCGGCCGCCGGCACCCGGCGGGAACGCCTGGCCCACCTAGGTATGGGGGTACGGCCAGCTTCAGGAGACGCCGCCACCACGTCATCGGACGAGGAGCGGGGCCTGGAGCGTTTTTTGTTATAGGAGTGCGGCTCCGGCCCGTCGGTCGTATCGACGGGGCAACACCCCATCCGGGGGCCGCAGGAGGATGAGGGGGCAGAGGCACATGAACACGAAGCCCGTCTACCTGACTGCCGAGGGCCTGGAGAGGCTCAAGGCGGAGCTCAACGAGCTCATCACCGTGGATCGCCCGCGCGTCGCGGCTCGCATCCACGAGGCGAAGCTGGATGGCGACCTCTCCGAGAACGCGGAGTACGAGGACGCCAAGCAGGAGCAGTCCTTCCTCGAGGGCCGCATCGCGACGCTCGAGCTCCAGCTGCGCAACGCCGCCGTCATCGAGAAGGGGAACGGCGACAAGGTCGGCATCGGCTCCAAGGTCGTCATCAAGGGCGCCGATGGCGAGGAGACCTTCACCATCGTCGGTTCGGCCGAGGCCGCGCCGCGGGACGGCCGGATCAGCAACGAGTCGCCGGTCGGCACGGCCCTCATGGGCCTGAAGAAGGGCGACAAGTTCACCGTGCAGGCTCCCGCCGGACCCATCGAGTACACGCTGCTCCGGATCGGCTGATCGGCCGTGTTCTGGGCTGACGAGCTCGCGGCGTCGGTCACCGGCGCGCAGGTCGTCAACGATTCGAAGACCCCGTCGGGGACGGTTCATGTCGGCAGCCTCCGCGGGCCGGTCGTGGTCGACACCATCGCCCGTGCGCTTCGTGACGCCGGCGTCCCGGTCGAGCTGCGCTACGGCGTCGACGACCTCGACCCCATGGACGCGCAGGCACTGCTGACCCCGGACGCCATCGAGCGCTCGATGGGCGTGCCCCTGGCGAACGTCCCGGATCCGGCCGGCGACTGCCACCCTTCCTACGCCCGCCACTTTGCCCAGGCGTTCATCGACACCTTCGACGGCCTCGGCATCCGGCCGGACACGTACTACTGGATGAGCGAGGTCTACGGCTCGGGCGCCATGGACCGATACATCCGGTCGGCGCTCGACGCCGCAGCAACGATCCGCGACATCTACCGTCGCGTGGCGAACGTCAACCATCCCGACGAGTGGCACCCACTGTTCGTCATCTGTGAGCAGTGCGGCCGGCTCGGCACGACGATCGTGACCGGCTGGGACGGGGAACGGGTCCACTACGAGTGCCGTCCCGACCTCGTGACCTGGGCCACCGGCTGTGGCCGCTCCGGCGACGTCTCGCCCTTCGGTGGCCGCGCGAAGCTGCCGTACAACGTCGATTGGGCCGCGAAGTGGGACCTCTTCGGCGTCACCATCGAGCCGGCCGGGAAGGACCTCTCGACGAAGGGCGGCTCACGCGATCGATCCGACGCCATCGCGCGCGAGGTCTTCGGAAACGAGCCGCCGCGAAACGTCCCCTACGAGTTCCTCAACATCCGCGGCCGGAAGATGTCGACCTCGAAGGGCCTCGGCGCGTCGGCGACTCGCATTGCAGAAGTCATCCCACCCGAGCAGCTGCGCCTCCTCTTCCTCCGGCCCCGGCCGAACACGGCGATCGAGTTCGACCCCGACGGCACCGATGCCATCCCGCGCCTGTTCGACGAGTCGGACCGCCTCGCGGCGGCCACGGCCGGTCGCGAGGTGCGCGGCGAGCTCCCGCCCGACCACGAGCGTCTCTTCGCCGTGAGCCTCGTGGATCCGCGGGCGGAGCTGGCTGCCGAGGCGGCGGCGTACCGACCGGCCTTCAGCCACCTCGCGCTGCTGGAGCAGATCCCGGGCATCGACCTCGTCGAGCGCGTCGCCGCGGAGAAGGGCAGCTCGCTGTCGCGCCGGGAGCTCGCGCTCCTCGAGGAGCGGCGGGCCGCGGCCCGGGCCTGGCTGGAGGCGTTTGCTCCGGAGCGCTCGCGCCTCTCCGTCCAGCGCGACGCCCTGCCGCCGGCCGCCGCCGATGCGGACGATGCGCAGCGGTCCTATCTCGCGTCGCTGGCCGACGCGCTGGAGTCTTCCGCCTGGAACGGTGAGTCCCTCCAGGCCGCCATCTTCGCCTCTGCCCAGGCCCGTGACCTGCCCTCGGGCCGGGCCTTCGCGGCCATCTACCTCGCATTCCTCGGCCGCTCGTCCGGTCCGCGCGCCGGCTGGCTCCTCGCGGCCCTCGACCGCGACTTCGTTCTCGGCCGCCTGCGCGAGGCATCCGGCCAGGGCGTGGCGACCCGATGAGCGTCGGGCTTCAACGGCTCCGCGACGACACGGATCGCATCCGACAGGGCGCCATCGACAAGGGCGAGGACCCCGCGATCGTCGACCGCGCGGTGGAGCTCGACGAGCGGCGGCGGACGCTCGTCGCCGAGGCCGACGGGCTGAAGGCGGAGCGCAACGATGCCAGCCGGCGCATCGGCGAGATCATCCGCGGCGGCGCGGATCCGAACGGTCCCGAGGTCGCCGAGCTGAAGGGTGCGTCGGCGGCCACCGCGGATCGCATCGGAACCCTCGATGCCGAGCTGTCGACGGTCGAGGCCGAGCTCGATCAGGCGCTCCTCCAGATCCCGAACCCGGCCGATCCCGACGTGCCCATCGGTGGCGAAGAGGCGAACGTCATCGTCCGAACCTTTGGCGAGCAGGCGTCGGCGGAGGGCCGCAGGCCGCATTGGGACGTCGCCGAGGCCCTCGGCATGATCGACCTCGCTCGAGGGGCGAAGGTGGCCGGCTCCGGCTTCCCCGTCTACGTCGGTGCAGGATCGGCGCTCCAGCGTGGCCTCATCAGCTGGTTCCTCGACGTCCACACCCGCGAGAACGGGATGACCGAGGTCTGGCCGCCGGCCGTCGTGAACACCGCCAGCGCGACCGGGACGGGGCAGATCCCCGACAAGGAGGACCAGATGTACGTCGTCACCCGCGACGAGCTGTACCTGGTCCCGACCGCCGAGGTGCCGGTCACCAACCTCCACCGCGACGAGATCCTGGAGCCCGGCGTCCTGCCCATCCGCTATGCCGCCTACTCACCGTGCTTCCGGCGCGAGGCCGGCGCGGCCGGCCGTGATACCCGTGGCATCCTCCGCGTCCACCAGTTCGACAAGGTCGAGATGGTCAGCTTCGTGCGCCCCGAGGACTCGGCCGGAGAGCTCGAATGGCTCACCGAGCGCGCCGAGAGCCTCCTCCAGCGCCTGGGCCTCACGTACCGCGTCCTCCTCATGGCGACGCGCGAGCTCGGCTTCGTCAACGCGCGCAAGTACGACCTCGAGGTCTGGTCGCCCGGGGTCGAGCGCTGGCTCGAGGTGAGCAGCGTGAGCAACTTCCGCGACTACCAGGCGCGCCGCATGGCCGTCCGCTACCGCCCGGAGGCCGGCGCGAAGCCGGAGCTCGTCCATACCCTCAACGGCTCGGCCCTGGCCCTGCCCCGGACCGTCGCCGCCATCATCGAGACCCACCAGCAACCCGACGGCAGCATCGCCGTACCCGAGCCGCTGCAGCAGTACCTCGGGACTAAGCGTATCGGCCCCCCGCCGGCCTGAGGGCCTGACCATGGACCACGACGCGCACGCCGCTCACGACGCGCACGCCACCCAGGACCCGCACACGACGCACGACGCCCACGGGCCGCGCGCACCGACCGCCGCCGAGCACGGCTCGCACGACAAGCATGCCGGCCACGATCCGGACGCCTTCCGCCGCCAGTTCTGGGTGGTCCTGGCCCTGACGATCCCGGTCGTGGTCTGGAGCGAGGAGGTCCAGCACTGGCTGGGCTATATGGCGCCCAGCTTCCCGGGCTCCGACCTCATCCCCGCCATCGGTGGCACCCTCGTCTTCCTGTACGGCGGGCGGGTCTTCCTCCAGGGCGCCGGTGCCGAGCTCATGGATCGCCAGCCCGGGATGATGACCCTCATCAGCCTCGCGATCCTCGTGGCGTTCGTCGCCTCGTGGGCAGCCACGCTCGGCATCTTCGCCGTCGACGTGTGGTGGGAGCTGGCAACGCTCATCACCGTCATGAGCCTCGGTCACTGGCTCGAGATGCGCTCGATCATGCAGGCCCGGGGCGCGCTGAACGCCCTCGCCGAGCTGCTTCCGGACACCGCCGAGCGGATCGGCGCCGATGAAGCGATCGAGGTTGTCGACCTCGCCTCACTCGCCGTCGGGGACATCGTCCTCGTTCGTCCCGGCGGGCGCGTGCCGTCGGATGGAACCGTGGTCGACGGCACCGCCGACCTCGACGAGTCGATGATCACCGGCGAGTCGCGGCCCGTGACCCGCGCGCCCGGGGATGACGTGATCGCCGGCACGGTCGCGGCCGGTGGCAGCCTGCGGGTGCGCGTGAGTGCCGTCGGCGACCAGACCGCCCTGTCCGGGATCATGCGTCTCGTCGCCGATGCGCAGGCCTCCCGGTCGCAGGCCCAGGTGCTCGCCGACCGGGCGGCCGCGCTCCTGTTCTACGTCGCCCTCGTGGCCGGCGTCGTCACGCTGGGGGCCTGGCTCCTCCTCGGCGATCCCGAGGAGGCCCTCATCCGCACCGTCACGGTGCTCGTCATCGCATGCCCGCACGCGCTGGGTCTCGCCATCCCGCTCGTCGTCGCCATCAGCACGATGCTCGGGGCACGGAATGGACTGCTCGTCAAGGACCGGCTGGCGCTCGAACGCGCCAGGGATCTCGAGAGCGTCATCTTCGACAAGACCGGAACGCTGACTCTGGGCGAGCCGGCGCTGGCCGCGGTCGCCTCCGCCCCCGACACCGATGACGACCGGGTGCTCGCACTCGCCGCCGCGGTCGAGGCCGATTCCGAGCATCCGCTGGCGAGGGCCATCGTCCGGGCGGCCGCCGAGCGTGGAGTGGCCGTTGGACCCGCCTCGTCGTTCGAGGCCCTCCCCGGGCGCGGCGCGCGGGCCACGGTGGACGGACGGACGCTGGCGGTCGGCGGTCCCCGACATCTCGCGGAGTCCGGCGCGGACGTTCCGGCCGATCTGGCCGCGACCGCCGAGCGATGGAGCGCCGAAGGCTGGACCGTGCTCTATCTCGTGGCCGGCACGGCCGTCCTCGGCGCGCTGGCGCTCGAGGACGCCATTCGGCCCGAGTCGCAGGAGGCGGTCAGGCAGCTCCACGAGATGGGGCTTCGCGTGGCGATGATCACCGGCGACGCGGAGCCGGTCGCCGCATCGGTCGCGCGCCGGATCGGCATCGACGAGGTGGCTGCCCAGGTGCTGCCGGCGGACAAGGCCGATGCGGTGCGGCGGTTCCAGGACGGCGGCGTGCGCGTGGCGATGGTGGGCGACGGGGTGAACGATGCCCCGGCCCTGGCTCAGGCGGACGTGGGGATCGCCATCGGGGCGGGGACCGATGTGGCCGTCGAGTCGGCGGGCATCGTGCTCGTCAGAGACGACCCGCGCGACGTGGCCGGCGCCATCACCCTGTCGCGGGCCACATACCGGAAGATGATCGAGAACCTCGTATGGGCGACGGGATACAACGCGATCGCCATTCCGGTCGCCGCCGGGATCCTCGCGCCGTGGGGCTTCGTCCTGCCCATGAGCGTCGGCGCCATTGCCATGAGCCTCTCGACCATCGTGGTGGCGCTCAACGCCCAGCTGCTCCGACGACTCGACCTGCGGCCGGCGGCACGACCACGGCCAGGCCTGGAGCCGCGCCCGGCCTGATCGGCCGCGTCCGGGCTCGACGCCGTTGCGGTCGTGCGAGAATCGGCGCGGGAGGGGTGGCAGAGTGGACGAATGCGCCGGTCTTGAAAACCGGAGAGGGTGCAAGCCCTTCGTGGGTTCGAATCCCACCCCCTCCGCCAGCGTCGCTCAGAAGCGGTCGCAGAAGCGGTCGCAGGTGCAGGCGGCCGTCCGCGGCGCGGTCGGCTTCCACCAGTGATCGGGGCATCCGCCCACGATCGATCGGATCATCGAGCGTCGCTCCCACCAGGGCGTCCCGGGGCGTCGAGCACCGCCCTCGATGACGCGCATCGTCACGGTCGTGGCCGGCATGGCCATCGCATTCATCGTTGTCATGGACCGATCCTGACGCCGCGCTCATCGGCCCGACAGGCGCGGAGGGCCGACGTGGCCGCCGACAATGGACGGCCGGGAAGCTACGTCAATCCGCCCGCGGCGCCCCGTTGAGGCCGGGAACCACGTGGTGGAGCCGGCACCGCGCCTCGTACGTCTCGTCGCCCAGCCCGCCGATGACGATGAGTGGCGAGTCGGCGCCCGCCGGCTCCCCGTCGATGAGCCGCTGGGTGCGCGTCGCCGGCTCGCCGCACACAACGCAGATGGCGGTGAGCTTCGTCACCTGGTCGGCGAGCGCCAGGAGGCGGGGCATGGCGCCGAATGGAATGCCGCGGAAGTCTCGGTCGAGGCCGGTGACGACGATCTGCTTCCCGAGCTCCGCGAGCCGCTCGACGACCTCCGGAAGGCCCTCGTCGAAGAACTGGCCCTCCTCGATGGCGATGATGTCCGCATCGGCGATGGCGTCCTCGATCTCGGCCGAGGTGTCGACCGTGACCGCGCGATGCTGCGCCCCGGAGCGCGAGACGACGGTGACGTCATCGGTGCGGGTGTCGAGCCGCGGCTTGACCAGGACGACCCGGCGGCCGGCGATGCTGAAACGGCGGAGGAGCCGGAGCATCTCGTCGGTCTTGCCGCAGAACATGCAGCCGGCGATGACGTGGACCCAGCCGTGGGTGTAGAACATCGGTCCCCGAGTCTACCTAGGCGTCGAGCGGCGCGACGAGGACCGGGTCCGAGGTGGGGGCGTCGACGCGTTCCGTCTCGACGGTGATGGCGAACGTCGTCGACCCGGCCAGCGGTTGCTCCAAGGTGACGAGCGTCACGCCCTCGGGATCGCTCACCGTGCCGACGGCCGTGGGTGCGCCGCCGGCATCGATGAGCCACAGCTCGTAGATCGAGCCGGCCGGGAGCGCGGCAAGGTCGCGGGCCATGAACATCGCCTGGCCGCCCGACTCGACCACCCAGCCGGTCCCGGCATCGCCCGAGGCGGCGAAGATCGCGTCGGCGGAGGCAACCGCCTCCAGCGCCGCGTCGCGGTCGTTCAGCTCGCCGCGCAGCGAGAGACCCCAGACGCCGATGCCGACGGCCGCGACGACGGCGACCGCGGCGACGGCCGTCGCCAACGGGGCGATGCGCCACCACGGCCGGCGCGGCTCCTCAGCCCGCATGGTTGGCACCGCCGCCCGGTGGTCCTGCGGCGTCGCCGCGACCGTGGCCATGAGGCGGTCGCGCAGGCCAGGTGATGGCTGCACCGGCTCGAGAGAGCCCGCGACGGCCGCAGCGCCCTGCAGTGCCGCCCGCGCGTCGTCATGCGGCCGGTCGCAGGTGGCGAGGTGCTCGCTCAGCGCGCGGTCCTCGTCGGGCTCGAGCGCGCCGACGGCGTACGCCGCGGCCAGCTCGTCGACCGCCGCGCAGTCGAGGTCGATCCGTGAGGTCATGGTCGGGCGTCCTCGGTGATCGGCTCCTGCGGAGGCAGCGGCGCGGCCGCGGAGCCGGTGAGCGCCTCACGCAGCTTGGCGAGGGCCAGGCGCAGGCGTCCGTTCGCGGTCCCAGGCGGGACGCCGGTGATCTCCGCCACCTCGCGGTACGTGTACCCCTCGAAGTAGGCGAGCTCCAGCGCGCGGCGCTGCTCGTCGGGGAGCGCGTCCATCGCCTGCCGCAGGTCGCTCGCCGCGGTGCGGTCGAGCGCAGCCTCCCAGGTCGGATTCGGACCGCTGCGCAGCAGCGAACGGTCGTCGGCGTCGTCGACGTCGACCGCGGTGCGACGCGCACGGACGCGGTCGATGGCCCGGTTCCTGACGACCGTCAGGAGCCACGCGCGCAGCGAGCCGCGCTGCGCGTCGAAGCGATCGATCTTGCGCCACACCGCCACGAACGCATCGTGCACCACGTCCTCCGCCTCGTCTCTGCCTCCCACGACCCGCATCGCAACCGCGAGCGCGACCGCCGCATGGCGGTCGTAGAGCTCGCCGAGGGCCGCGGCGTCTCCGGCCCGGATCCGGTCGGCGCGCCGAGCATCACCGAGCGCGTCGTCGCTCACGCGCCGCTCATCCCCAGAACGCTGGCCGCCTCTCCGCGCATCAGCGCATCAGTCGCCGACGACGGCGAGCGCGTCCTCGGGGACCCCCAGCTCGCCGGCCAGCGCGGCCCGCAGCGTCTCCATCGGCGGAGCGCTCCCGGTCAGGAGCTTGACCGTCGCCGAGGCGGACGCGAGGAAGGCCCCCTGGCCGTTCGCTGCGCTGCCGCCACGCTCCTTCGCCGCGCGCATGAGCGGCGTCGGCTCCTGGCTCAGGACCAGGTCGAGCACGTACCGATCGTCCGGCAGCAGCTCGACGGGGATCGGCGACTCGCCTCCGTCGACGCCGATGCCGCTTGCATTCACCAGCAGCTCGGCGCGCGCGAGCTCCGCCTCGATGATCGCCTCGTGCCAGGGTCGAGCGCGGAGCTCCATGTGGCGGGCGGTGCGGCTGAAGTGCGCGACCAGCGCCTCGGCGCGGTGGAGGTGCCGGTTGAGCACGGCGACATGCTGAAATCCGCCGGCGATGAGCACGGCGACGACGGCTCGCGCCCCGCCGCCAGCACCGAGAACGACGGCGTTGCGAGGCCACTTGCCCTTCACCCGCGGCAGGACCGCCGCGAGGCCGGCGCGAATGCCGACCGCATCGGTGTTGTGCCCGCGCAGGCGGCCGTCGACCCGCAGGAAGACGTTCACGGCGCCGCTGAGGCGGGCGTCGTCGCTCAGCGCATCGGCGTGCGCCGGCGCCCGCTCCTTGTGCGGCGATGCGATGAGCGCCCCGGAGAAGTCCTCGCTCGAACGGACGTCGTCGAGGGCATCGGCGAGCTGGTGCGGGCGGCGCTCCCAGCGCTCGATGGTCAGGCCGGCGCCCGCATCGGTCAGGGCTGTCGTGAGGACCCCTTCGAGCACGCTGTGGCCGAGGGGATGACCGATGATCGGGAGGCGGGAAGCAGGCATCTCGGACACGCTCGCGGCGATTCGTGGGTACGGCCCGGCCAGGGCGTCGGCGTCGTCCGTGGCGGGACCCCATGCTATCATCGGCCGCGGCCGAGGAGAGGTCGCATAGTGGCCTAGTGCGGCGGTTTGCTAAACCGTTGAAGGGGGTTTCCTCTTCCGAGGGTTCGAATCCCTCCCTCTCCGCCACCGATCTCGACCACTGTACGGATCGGTTGCACGGGTGCCCGTAGCTCAGTGGATAGAGCGTCAGGTTGCGGACCTGAAGGTCGGAGGTTCGAGTCCTCTCGGGCACGCCATCCAACCCTGTGCATCGGTGGAGGCAGGGCGCGGACGAGTTTGAGGTTCGGCCGGCAGCGGCGTAGCCTCCCGGCGCATGGCATCGATCTGGGTAGAGAGCCTGGGCCGCGGCTTCGAAGCGGCCTTCGACCTGCTGGCAGCCGCGGTGAACGATTGCACGAGCGAGCAATGGGAAACGCCGATGTGGCCGGTGGCGCCGCTCCAGGCTGACCACCCGTTCGTCGGGCCGGACTGGAAGCCCATTGCCGATCCCGAGCAACGGCGTGACCTCGCCGAACGCTGGGTTCGCCGCCGGTCGACGCCGTGGAGCGTCGCCTGGCATGCGCTGGAAACCCTCGACTATGACCTGAGTGGTGAGCTGGGCCCATGGAGCCCGCCGCCGCCGTTCACGGGACACCCGCACTGGCGCGACTTGCCGAGCCTTGAGGCGGCCTGGTCCGCATTGCAGATTGCCGGATACATCGACTACTGCCGCGAACGGGCGCGCACCACCCTTGACGGGATGACCGACGAGAAGGCGGCGATGCCTCTCCCGCCGGCGCACCGCTACGGTGGCCAGCCCTACGCCTGGATCATCAGCGGCGCCATGGGCCACACGACGGAACACGCCGCCCAGATTCGGCAGTTCATCACCGGGTGCGCGTAGCTGAGGTTAGATCCAGCACCAACCTGGCGGCGGATCGCCGGAGCTCGTCGTGTCGTCGGGAAGGGTTTGGCCCGCGCAGTCGGTGAACAGCATGTGGCTGCGCCATGCGTCCGGTGACAGCGGCAGGGCCGTCAGCAGGGGCAGGAAGAAACCGAAGCTCGCGAGGATGACGAGTGCGTAGACCGCGCCCACCACTCGCCAGCGAAGCCGGCTCCAGGCCCACGCGGCAAAGAACGCCAGCGCGAGGCACAGGAACGGCACCGTCGGCAGCAGGTACCAGATGAACGTCTGGCTCCGGCCGCCCGACAGCACGAGCCACGGCAGGAATGTCGAGGCCGCCGCGGCCAGGATCACCGGCTCCGGGCGAAGGATCCGGAATCCGGCACGCCACCAGGTGACGACGAGACCGATGAGCGCGAGGAGGGCAGGCCACCACACGAGCGGGTTGCCGAGCGCGAGGATCTCGCGATAGGTCCCGCCGTCGTCGCTGAACCAGTAGGCGACCGGACGCTTCAGGAGGATCCACGACCAGGGTGGCGACTGATACGGATGATCGCCGCCGAGCTCGGTATGGAAGTCGAGCATGGCGCGCTGGTGCTGCCAGATCCCGTTCCATACCGATGCCGGATCCCATGGCGCCGCGAACAGCTCGCCGGGCATGCGACCGGTGTAGCTCGCGACATACACGATGAGCGGCACGATGCCCAGGAGGATCGCCGTCGGGATCGCCTCCCGGCGCACCGCTCCCAGGATCCAGCGGCTCCAGCCGGCGTTCGGTTCGCGCCGGCGCCGCTCGGCGATCTCCCAGGCGACCACCAGGCCGATGACCGCCGGCGCCACGTAGGCGCCCGACCACTTCGTCGCCGTGGCCGCGCCAAGGAAGATGCCGGCGACCAGGCGCCACGGGCGGCCCAGTGTGAGGCGGCGCCACCATCGCTCAGGAGCCTCGCGGTCCCGGTCGCGGTCGAGGACGATCGCCAGGACCGCGGCGACCACGAACAGGACGATGAACGCGTCGAGCATGCCGATCCGCGACTGGACCAGGTGGAGGAAGTCGATGGCCAGCAGGAAGGCGGCCGCCGCTGCGCCGACGCTGGCGGCGGTCGGGGAGACCGCACCCCCCAGCAGTCGCCGGCCGAGCACGTAGACGAGGACGACGGTGATCGTCCCGGCCAGGGCGGCGGCGACGCGCCAGCCGAACGGCTCGTACCCGAACACGGCGATCCCCGAGCCGATGAGCCACTTCCCGAGTGGCGGATGCGCGCGGCTGGCCAGGCCGGCGATGTCGCACACGGACTCGCTGCCGTAGATGTACCAGCACGCGTCCCGGGCGTAGAAGATCTCGTCGAACACGAGCTCGATCGGCCGGCCAAGGCTCGCGAACCGAAGCACGGCGGCGCCGAGGGTGATGAGCAGCAGCAGGACGGTGTCGAGCCGGCTCCAGGCGCGCGCCGGCCGAGCGGGTGCGATGTCGATGATGCGAGTCCTCGTGCGGACCGTAGATTCAGTACGTGAACCGCGGGTCCGGTGGGTCCGCAAATCGTAGGGCATGGGCCCGAACGATCGGAGGTTGATCGCTCTTCGGCCTCTTCGAGGTCAATGCTCCACAACGAATCGTCCACGTCGCGCTCGGGGCTTTGCTGCTGTACGCCTCGACCTCGACGCCGATGGCGGCCATGGCCGCTCGGCGGCAACGACATCTGGCTGCACCTGGCCAGCGGCGCCGTCCCGCTGGCCGGCGGCTTCCTGTCGGAGGCGGCGCCTCAGACCGCCGGACCGATCCCGGACCGGGCCCGCGAGCGGTCAGTCGGAGGTGCGGGCGGTGACCGGCGGCTCGCCGGTGCGTGCCAGCTCCTCGTCACACGACAGCGAGTCGGGCCGTCGCGGCTCTGCGTACCAGACCAGGTAGCGCCGATGGTCGGAGAGCGTGCGGAGCCGGTCGCGAGCGAAGTCGTTGCTCGGATGGAGCCAGGCGTCCTCTGGCGGCAGCCCATGACCGGGGACCCACTGGAAGGAGACCTCCTTGCCTGCGCAGCTCGTCACCACCGTGTACGCGCCCTCCCAGGACCGATCCAGCTTCTGGATCCGCCAGCCGGGGAGGCGCTCGCTGACCTCGGCTCGGACCGTGGCACGACTGGTGTCGGGCAGCGTCGGCACCGGGGCGAGGAAGGCGACGAGGAATGTTGCGGTGAGCGCGCCGATCACGGCAGCGCCGCGACGCAGGGTTGGGGTATGCGGGGTCATTGGTCGAGCTTGGCAGGAGGTGATGAGCCTGCCTCATTTGCAGGATTCGTACCGACCCTCTGCTAGACTCGCCGGACCGTGGTCACTGAATCCGTGGGCAGGCAGTTGGTCGGATGAACTACGAGCTCTTCATGGCCGAGGCGATCGCGGAGGCGAAGCGCGGAGCCGCCGAGGGTGAGGAGCCCATCGGCTCGGTCGCCGTCATCGACGACGCGATGATCGCCCGCGACCACGACCGGTCCGCACTGAATGATGACCCGACGGCGCACGCCGTGCTCCTGACCCTCCAGGCCGCGACCCGCAAGCTCGGCGCCCGCCGGCTCGGCGAGCTGACGATCTTCACGACCCACGAGCCATGCGCGATGTGCGTCGGCGCCCTCGTCGAGGCCCGCGTGCGTTCCCTGGTCTTTGCCGTGCCCGACCCGGATCGAGGCGCCGCCGGCAGCGTCATCCAGCTCGCCCGCGAGCCGCACCTGTCGCACCAGCTGTCGATCATCTCCGGGGTGCGTGAGAGCGAGGCACGGCGCCTGGCCACGGAGTCCGCATCGGTCTAGCGCCGCTCGTTGGCCGGGCCGCGGTGGTGCGCTAGACTCGTGCACCGGCGTGGAGAGGTGTCCGAGTGGTTGAAGGTGCCGCTCTCGAAAAGCGGTGTGCGGGTAACCGTACCGTGGGTTCGAATCCCACCCTCTCCGCCATCTCCCGCTCGGCCCGGAGAGGTCGCCTAGAGGCCTAGGGCGCGGCACTGGAAATGCCGTTCGGGGCAACCCGACGTGGGTTCGAATCCCACCCTCTCCGCCAGCTCGCCTCGCAGGTATGCGCCAAGCGCGCCCAACGGCCACGCCGCCTCCTGCGGTTTGCATGACGTGCACCTAACGGCCACCTGGTGTCCCGCGGCATGCATGCCATGCACGAAGCTGGCACGACGGACACCCTTCCATGGCCCTTGCGTGCACCAGATGCACACGGAGCGGGCGTTCTTGGCCGATGCGTGCATGAGGTGCATACCGCCGCAGCGCCGAACCTCGCAGCGTAGCGAATTGACCGAGGCGACGGCCTCCCATACCATCGTGCGCGGTCGTGCTAGGCGGGGAACTAGCGGTGCCCTGTATCCGCAATCCGCTACAGCGGAGCTGAACTCCCGGTTTAGGTCCTCACCGTTCGCCCACCACCACCTTGCCCGACGTTGAGAGTCGGGTCCCGCGCAGCGTTGGTCCGTGAACCCCGTCAGGTCCGGAAGGAAGCAGCGGTAAGCGATCGCCTTCGGGTGCCGCGGGACAACCTGGCTGGAGCCGGGCACGAGGGTGAGTGCGAGCAGGTGCGGTTCGACGCCGGGTGCACGACCATTTCACGTCCCTCCGCGCGCCGGATCGGCGGCGTCGAATCGGTGTACGGTAGCCGTCTCATGCCCGCAGCCCAGCCCACGCCTCCCGAGCCGGCGACGCCCCATCGCGCGCTCTACCGCCGATTCCGCTCGCAGCGCTTCGGCGAGCTGGTCGGGCAGGAGCCGATCGTCAAGACCCTCCGCAACGCCGCGGCCGGCGATCGCCTGGCACACGCCTATCTCTTCGTCGGCCCGCGCGGCACGGGCAAGACCTCGACCGCCCGGATCCTGGCCAAGGCCGTCAACTGCATCAATCTCGGTGCCGATGGCGAACCGTGCGACAGCTGCCCGTCGTGCGTCGCCATCCGGGAGGGGCGCGCCCTTGACGTCATCGAGATCGACGCCGCGAGCCACGGCCTCGTGGAGGACGCCCGCGACCTCGTCATGCGAGCGCTGACCGCGCCATCGGAGTTGAAGCGCCGGGTGTACATCATCGACGAGGTCCACATGCTCAGCCCGCACGCGTTCAACGCGCTGCTCAAGCTGATCGAGGAGCCTCCGGACCATGTCGTCTTCATCCTGGCCACGACCGATACGCACAAGGTCCCGCCCACGATCATCAGTCGGACCCAGCGCCACGACTTCCGGCGCATCGAGGAGGCGGTGATCGTCGGCAAGCTGACGCGGATCATCGAGGCCGAAGGCGTCACCGCCGAAGACGCCGCCCTCGCCCTCGTCGCCCGCCTCGCCGATGGCGGGATGCGCGACGCCGAATCGCTCCTCGACCAGGTGCTCTCCTTCAGCGACGGCCACCTCGCTGAGGCCGACGTCCGCGAGGCTGTGGGCCTCGCCGACGACGCGGCCATCGGTGCGCTCATCGACGCGTACCTCGCCGGGGACGTGGCCGCGGCTCTCGACCGCGTCGCCTCCCTCGCCGATGCCGGCCGCGACATGACCCAGGTCGCGGCGCAGGCCGAGGCCGAGGCGCGTCGACGGCTCCTTGTCTCGGCCTCCGACCCGGCCGCGGCGCGGCGACTTGCCACGATCCTCCGCACGGTCGCCGAGGCCGCCGGGGCTGGAGCCCGCGAGGGCCGGTCGCGGCTCATGCTCGAGCTCCTCGCCGTCGACGGCGCGAGCGCCGACGCGCGGGTCGCGGCGAAGCCAGCGGTCGCTGCGCAGCCCGCCGCATCGGCCCAGCAGCAGAGGACGGCCGCACCGCCCACAGCCCCGGAGCCCGGGCCCCCGGCGTCGAAGCCGCCGGACCCGACGACGGCCCAGCCCAAGGCGCCGGACGCCGCGCAATCCCCGGAGCCGCCATCACGGACGCCGATCGCCATCGGCTCCGAGGTCGCCGACCTGCGAGCCCACTGGGCCGAGGTCGTCGATCGGGCCAACCCGGTCATCAAGCCGCTCCTGCGTGAGTGCCGGCCGATCGCCCGCGATGGCGCGCGCCTGACCCTCGCGTTCCCCGAGGGCCGCGACTTCATGCGCTCGAACATCCAGCGCCGGGCCGGCCAGATCGAGGCGCTGCTGACGGATATGTTCGGCGGCGCGTTCGCCGTCGAGTGCGTGGCGAGCAACGTGGAGCTGGAGCCGCTGACGGTCGCGCAGGCGATCGGCGACGGTGACGAGGATCCCGAGGCCAAGGCGCTCCTGGACGGAGTCCTCAAGATCACCGGCGGCGAGCTGGTCGACGCCCCCGAGGTGCGCTGAGACGCGCCTCCCGACACCGAACCATGAAGAGGAGACCGGCGTGAACATCGGTCAGATCGCCAAGATGGCGCAGCAGATGCAGACGCAGATGGCCCAGGCGCAGGAGGAGCTCAAGGGCACGACGCTCGAGGCCTCGGCCGGTGGTGGCGCGGTCCGGGTCGTCATCACCGGGGCGCAGGAGGTCCGCAGCGTCGAGATCGATCCGTCGGCGGTCGACCCAGACGAGATCGAGATGCTCCAGGACCTGGTCATGACCGCCATCAACGAGGCGATCGGTCGCAGCAAGGAGCTCGAGCGCGAGCGGATGGCGGGCATCGCCGGCGGCATGGGCCTGCCCGGCGTCCCCGGCCTTCCGGGCTTCGGCTGAGGCGCGCATGGCCGGGCTGATCGCGCCGGTCGCGCGCCTCATCGAGGAATTCAGCAAGCTTCCTGGCATCGGCACCAAGACCGCCCAGCGCCTCACCTACCACGTGCTGCGCGGCTCGACCGATGATGCCCGCGGGCTTGCCGCCGCCCTCGTCGCGATCAAGGAGCAGGTCGCCTACTGCAGCGTCTGCTGCAACATCACCGAGGCCGGGGTCGATCCGTGCGACATCTGCGCTGATCCCCGCCGCGAGACCGGACGGATCTGCGTCGTCGAGGAGCCGCTCGACGTCCTCGCCATCGAGCGCACCGGCGAGTTCCGCGGCCGTTACCACGTCCTCCACGGGGCGATCAGCCCCATCGACGGCATCGGTCCGGAGCGACTGAAGACGCGCGAGCTCGTCGCCCGCGTCGCCGACGGTGGGGTGGAGGAGGTCATCCTCGCCACGAATCCGAACCTCGAGGGCGAGGCGACGGCGATGTACCTCGCCGACATCCTCGGCGGCCAGGTGCCGAGCGTCACCCGCATCGCGCGCGGGCTGCCGGTCGGCGGCGACCTGGAATACGCCGATGACGTGACGCTCATCCGCTCGCTGCAGGGCCGCCGCCAGGTCGAGCACTCCTGACCGGCCGGCCGGCCCGCCCGGATCAGCCGCGAGAGCCCAGGGCGTCCTCGATCTCGTCCAGGTGCTCCCCGCGGTGATCGGCACGATCCGGGTCGATGGGACTCGTCGGATCGCCGGGCCACAGGCGCTCCAGCGGAAGCGTCGCGGCGCGAGCGTCCGTCTCTTCGGCCAGGCGCAGTGCGAGGTCCGCGGCCGCCCGCGGCGGGATGGCATGCATGAGCGGGCGGGTCGAGTCGTTGAGCCAGTCGCCCTCCGGCTCCGCATCGCCCGCCACCCACGGCTCACCGCGATCGATCTTGTCGGCCAGGACCATGAAGCGGCTGTCCCAGTACGCCATGTGGGCGAGCACGGCACCGACCGTCCAGAACTCGTTCACCCGGGCGCCGAGCGCATCGTCGTCGAGTCGTTCGACCAGCGCGCGGAGTCGCTCGCGCTCCCGGTCGTTTGCCTCGATGTAGGCACGGTCATCAGTCATCGGTCCACCCTACAGGAGGGCCGCAGGCGAGGCCCCCAGTGGAAATGGGGCACCGGGCTCGAGGCGCGATTGACGCTGTCGGCCCGTGTGTGTACTATCTGTCTCCGCGCCGGCATTCGCCGGCCGACTCGTCACGAACGGCGGTCACGGACCGTGCCGCGGGCGAATCGCGAGTGACACCTCAAGGGGAGTGCTCGAATCGAACGACGCCAAGCCGGAAGGCGAGGCAGAGTGGCTTACCAGCTGAAGAGTGACAGGAATCCACACGAGTCAGCGGGACCAACGTCGAACTCGTAAACCGGTGCGAGAGCACTGGTTTCGTTTTGTACGGAGAGTTTGATCCTGGCTCAGGACAAACGCTGGCG
>DASUFJ010000045.1:0-37581 GCA_036274575.1 Candidatus Limnocylindria bacterium | reverse complement strand
CCGCCCAGGTCGTCGCCGATACGGCCCATGACGTAGTCGGTCGTGAAGTGGCGCGGCAGCGTGACCGGGGACATATCGTCGAGCGCGTCGGGCAGCCCGAACGTCTCGCTCATCAGCACCGCGTCCTCGTCCGCGCGGGTCCCGTCGACGACGAGGTAGCGCTGGCCGACCGGCTTGAGGAAGCCGAGGCGCAGGTCCCGCTCGCGGATCGCGGCAAGCAGCCCGAGGCTCGTCGTCGTCTTGCCGCGGTTCTGGCCGGTCGCCGCAAGGAAGACGCGCTTGGCGGGCATGTCGCGAACTCTACGTCCCGAGGGTCGCGAACGGCCCCTCGGGACGACCAAGGTGGACGGGCTAGCTCCTCGCCTTCGTGCGCCGCTCGACGAGCTCGACGCCCTCGCGCAGCCGCGTGACGAGCTCGGCGTCGATCATCTCCGGCTCGAGATGCTCGCCGAGGCGCTCGAGCATGTCGGCCGCGACGCTCAGCAGGACGTCCGCATCGGCGATGAAGAACTGCGGCTCGTTGTTGTAGCGGACCAGGGTCAGCCGGCCCTGGAGCGTCAGCCCCGACTCGGTGTGCGACAGCTGCGTGCCGAAGTTGTGGCCCTGGATGCCGTCCGGGTTGTTGAGGAAGTTCAGCGCGTTGTCGATGACGAGCCCGAAGCGTGCGCGCCACGAGACCAGCCGTTCCTGCACGTCGGTCGGGAGGCCCATCTCGCCGAGCTCCTCGAAGACGCCGCGATCGACGGTGAGCAGCCCGACGAGCGTCGAGCCGGCGCGGCCGCCGAGCATGACCTGGAGCGAGCGCTCCAGGGTGAAGACGTCGGCGTCGAAGCGGGGGCTGGTCGTCACCTCGGCCAGGAGGTCCTCGACGTTGTCGAGCTGGCCCGGATCGGCCAGTGCGTTCGCGAGGTTATGGATCTCCTCGCGGAACAGGAAGCGCTCTTCGTGATCGAGCATGTCCGCTCCTGACCGATGCGTCACGGGCGCCGCGAGCGGCGCCCGCATCGGTCCTTCTGTCGACTAGGGATAGAGGCCCCGCAGGGTTGTGGCCTCGGCCACGCGGGCGACGGCGACCATGTAGGCGGCGGTCCGCATGTCGACCTCGTGCCGGATGCTCATCTCGTGGACCGCCTCGAAGGCGCGATCCATGATCTCCTTCAGGCTCTGGTTGATGCGCTCCTCGGTCCAGAAGAAGCTCTGCATGTCCTGCACCCACTCGAAGTAGGAGACGGTGACGCCGCCGGCGTTGCAGAGGATGTCCGGGATGAGGAACACGCCGCGGTCGTGGAGGATCTCGTCCGCCTCAGGCGTGGTCGGCCCGTTCGCCGCCTCGGCGACGACCTTGGCCTTGACATTCGCGGCGTTCGCCTTGGTGATCTGGTTCTCGAGCGCCGCCGGCACGAGGATGTCGCAGTCGACCTCCAGGATCTCCTGGTTGCTGACCGCATCGACGCCGGGGAAGCCGACGACCGTGCCGTGCTCCTGCTTCCAGGCGCTGACCTTGGCCGGCTCGAGCCCCGACGGGTTGTGGATCCCGCCAGTCGAGTCGCTGACCGCGACGATCGTGGCGCCCTCGTCGCGGAGCAGCGTCGCGGCGATGCTGCCGGCGTTGCCGTAGCCCTGGATGCTGACCCGCGCACCGGAAAGCGGCTGATGCGTTTCGCGCGCCCACTGCTGAAGGGTGAAGACGGCGCCGCGCGCGGTTGCCTCGTTGCGGCCGAGCGAACCGCCGATCGCGATCGGCTTGCCGGTCACCACTCCGGGGATCGTGAAGCCGTGGTGCATGGAGTAGGTGTCCATGATCCAGGCCATGGTCTGCGCGTTGGTGTTGACGTCCGGCGCGGGAATGTCGCGCTCGGGACCGATGAGCGGGCTGATCTCGGTCGTGAACCGTCGCGTCAGCCCTTCGACCTCGCGCAGGGAGAGCCTCTTGGGGTCGACGACCACGCCACCCTTGCCGCCGCCGTACGGGATGTTGACGCAGGCGCACTTCCAGCTCATCCACATCGCCAGGGCGCGCACCTCGTCGAGCGTGACGTCCTGGTGGTAGCGGATGCCGCCCTTGGCGGGGCCGCGGCTGACGTTGTGCTGGACGCGGTGCCCGGTGAACACCTGGACCGTGCCGTCGTCCATGGTCACCGGAAAGTTGACGGTGAGCTCGCGCTGCGGGACGCGCAGGACGCGTCGCATCCCGTCGTCGAGCTCGAGCTTCTCGGCGGCATGGTCGAACTGCGACTGGGCCACGGCCCAGATGTTCGGGATCTCCGCCACCTTGTTCTGGATGGCCATCGGGGCGCTGAGTGCCTCCTTATGTTCTTCGCGAGCCGCCGGCGCCTCTACACGCCAGTGGTCCAGGGCGGAAGCAGGCCGGGTCGCGGGTGACGGTTGCCGATTCTAACGCAGCTCGCCACAGGGGCACCCGTACGAAGGGGTCCCGGCCGGCGCCAACCGCTAGGATCGCGGGCATGACGACGGCCAGCGTCCTCGCGGCCTCCCCGCCCGACCTCACGCCCGCCGAGGCGGAGGCTGTGGCGCGGTCGCTCTTCGGCCTCCAGGGGTCGGCGCGGCCGCTGGTGAGCGAGCGTGACCAGAACTTCCTTCTCACCGATGCGTCCGGCGCGGAGCGGGTCCTCAAGGTCTCGAATGCCGTCGAGGACCCTGCCGTCGTCGAGATGGAGGTCGCCGCCGTCGCCCACATTGCGCGCGTGGATCCGGACCTCCCGGTGCCGGTGGCGCTGCCCTCGCTCGACGGCCGCCCGATCGCCGAAGCTGAGGTCCGCGGCCAGCGGCACATGGTTCGGCTCATCCCGCGCATGCCCGGGCGGACGGCGGCGCCCACGGATCTCGACGCCGAGGCAATCGAGGACCTCGGACGGATCGTCGCACGTCTCGGCCGCGCGCTGCGGGGCTTCTTCCACCCGGCCGCCGGTCGCTCGATCGACTGGGATCAGCAGCGATTGCCGGGGCTGATGCCGCACGCGGCGCTCGTCGAAGACGCGGCTCGTCGTGCGCTCCTCGACCGTGTGCTGGCCCGTTTCACTCAACGCGTGGTGCCGCAGCTGCCGGCCCTGCGCGCGCAGGTCATTCACGACGACGTCACGCTCGACAACCTGCTCATCGACCACGGGCTGCGGGTGAGCGGGATCATCGACTTCGGGGACATGTCGCACACGGCGCTCATCCTCGACGTGCCCGCCACGCTCCAGTCGCTCGTCCGCGGACGCGAGGACGTCTTCGAGGTCGCCGAGGCATTCCTCGCCGGCTATGCATCGATCACGCCACTGGAGGCCGCGGAGGCGGAGCTCCTTGGCGACCTGCTCCTCGGCAGGATGGCGCAGACCATCCTCATCTCGGTCGTCCGCACCCGCCAGTACCCGGACAACGCCTACATCCACGGCTGGTCTGAGCCCGCGTGGGAGCTGCTCGAGCAGCTCGACCGCGTCGGCCTCGACGAGGCCTCCCGCCGCCTGGCGGCCATGGGCAAGGCACCGATACGTCCGTCGGACGGTACCGACGATCAGCTGGTCGCCCGACGACGGCGGGTCCTCGGCAGCGCGCTCGAGGCGCTCAGCTACCGCCGGCCACTCCACCTCGTGCGCGGCGAGGGAGCATGGATGGAGGAGCCCGATGGCCGGCGATACCTCGATGCCTACAACAACGTCCCGGTCGTCGGCCACGCCCACCCGCGCGTCGTCGACGCCATAGCCCGCCAGGCGGCGGCGCTCAACACGAACACGCGCTACCTCCACGAGCGCGTTGTCGAGCTGGGTGAGCGGCTCGTCGCGACGCTCCCGCCGGAGCTGGACACCGTGATGTTCGTGAACTCCGGAAGCGAGGCGAACGATCTGGCGTGGCGGTTGGCGCGCGCCGTCACGGGTGCCGATGCCGGCCTCGTGACCGACTGGGCCTACCACGGCGTGACCGCCGCCATCGCCGACCTCTCCCCCTCGGAATGGCAGCGCGGAGATGCCCCGTCAACGGCCGAGACGTTTGCCGCCCCGAACACGTACCGCGGCCGCTACGCGGACGCCGCCGACCCCGTGTCGGTCGCCCGGGAGGAGGTGGCCGCCGCGGTCGCCCGACTCGCGGAGCGGGGCCGCCGGCCGGCCGCTCTCCTCATCGATGCGTGCTTCACGTCGGACGGAATCTTCGTCCCTCGTCCCGAGGTCGTGGCGGCGATCATCGGTGCCGCCCGCGATTCCGGCGCCATCTACGTCGCCGACGAGGTGCAGTCCGGCCACGGCCGGACCGGCGACGGGCTCTGGGGGCACACCGCCTGGGGTGTGACGCCCGACATCGTCACCCTCGGCAAGCCCATGGGCAACGGCCATCCCGTCGCAGCGGTGATCACCCGCGCCGAGCTGGCCGATCGCCTCGCAGCGCAGACGACGTTCTTCTCGACGTTCGGCGGCAACCCGGTGGCCTGCGCCGCCGCGCTCGCCGTCCTCGACATCATCGACGAGGAGGACCTGGTCGCCGGCGCCGCCGCCGTGGGCGATGCCCTCCGGGCCGACCTGGCGTCCTTTGCCGCGCGGCATCCGGCCGTCGGCGACGTCCGAGGCCGCGGCCTCATGACCGGCGTCGAGCTCATCGACGAGCCTGACGGTCGCCAGCCGGCGGGCGACCTCGCGTCCCGCGTAAAGGATGAGATGCGCGAGCGGGGGGTGCTGATCGGCACGGCAGGGCGCCACGGGAACATCCTGAAGATCCGTCCACCGCTGTGCATCACCCGCGACGAGGCCGCGCTCATCACGCAGCGGCTCCAGGACGTCCTGACCGATCTCGGCCGCTAGATCCGACGGGCGACGAACACCATCTCGCGACCCGGACGATCCGGTGCGTCGCGGACTTCCTCTACCGCGAATCCCGACGCCACGAGCGAGCCCTCGATCTCGGTGCGGGTCCGGAATCGGAGCGTCGATCGCGAGGTGATGACCGTTCCATCGGCTTCGAACATGTTCGGCGACTCGAAGGTGACGAGCTCGCCCTCGACGTCGGTGGCCTCGACCCAGTCGGTCACCCGACCGATCCCCGGGATGTCGGTGGTGGAGCGCGTCCGCTCGGCGGTCCATTCCTCCCAGGCGCGGCGCTCGGGGTCGCGCGACTCGAAGACGAGCCTGCCGCCCGGTCGGAGGGCGGCGTGGATGGCCGCGAGCGTGGCCAGCCAGTCCTCGTCGGTCAGGAAGACCTGTGCCACGTTCGCGGTCATGGTGACCATGTCGACCGACGTGCTCTCCGGGATGACCGATGCGTCCCCATGAATCCACCGCACGCGCTCGGCGTCCGGCTTCGCGCGCGCAACATCCAGGGAGGCTCCCGCCGGATCCACACCGATGACCTCGAAGCCGCGGCGGGCGAGCATGAGCGCGAAGACGCCCGTGCCGCATCCAAGGTCGAGGACGGTGTGAGCATCGAACTCCTCGACCATCGCGATGTACGCGTCGAGGTCGGACCGATCCGGATCGAGCGCGTCGTAGATCGCGGCGAGCCGCGGCTCGTCAAAAGCTGCGTCAGCCAATCCCGGCGATCAGACGGTCTCGACCGCCATGGCCACGGCTCCCCCACCGCCGAGGCAGAGGGTGGCGAGGCCCTTCCGCCCGCCGCGACGCCTCAGCTCGTAGAGAAGAGTCGTGAGAACGCGGGCGCCGGATGCGCCGATGGGATGACCCAGGGCTATGGCGCCGCCGTTGACGTTGACCTTGTCCCAGTCGAAGCCGAGCTCGTTGCCATCGGCCAGCACCTGGGCGGCGAATGCCTCGTTGATCTCGATCAGGTCGAAGTCGTCGAGCGATCCGCCGACGCGCTCGATGAGCCGTCGCACGCCGTGGATCGGCGCCTCGAACAGCCACTCCGGGGCGACGTCGGCCTGGGCGTAGCCGGCGATGCGCGCCATGGGCTGGCCGCCGTTCAGCGCGTCCTCGGAGCCGATGACGAGCGCGGCCGCGCCATCGGTGATACCGGGCGCGTTGCCGGCGGTGACCGTGCCCCCGTCCGGCTGGAAGGCCGGCTTGAGCTTGGCCAGGGCCTCGGCGCTCGTGTCGGCGCGGGGTCCCTCATCGGCCGAGAAGGTGGTGTCGCCCTTCTTGCCGGGCACCGTCACCGGCACGATCTCGTCGTCGAAGCGCCCCGCCTCCTGGGCCGCGATCGCTCGCTGGTGCGAGCGCAGCGCGAGCTCGTCCTGAGCTTCGCGGGTGACGTCGTGCTTGGCCGCCACGCGCTCTGCGTGCATCCCCATGTGCACGTTGCAGGTGGCGCACCAGAGACCGTCGTGGACGGTCGAGTCCACGAGCGTGCCGTCTCCCAGCCGATACCCCGTGCGTGCCTGCGGCAGCAGGTACGGCGCCATGTTCATGCTCTCCATGCCGCCGGCAACGATGAGGTCCGCGTCGCCTGCCCGGATGGCCGCGGATCCCATCATCACGGCCTTGAGGCCGGAGCCGCACACCTTGTTGATGGTCGTCGCGCCGACGCCCTCCGGCAGCCCCGCCTTCAGCGCCGCCTGGCGCGCCGGAGCCTGTCCGGCCCCAGCCTGAAGCACCTGGCCCATGACGACCTCGTCGACCTTCGCGGGGTCGACGCCGGAGCGCTCCACGGCGGCCCGGATGGCTGTGGCGCCCAGGTCGGTGGCCGGGGTGGTGGACAGGCCACCGCCGAACTTGCCGATCGGCGTTCGGGCAGCGGAGAGGATGTAGACGTCGCGCATGGGCTCATGGTAACGCGCGGGCTGGGTATATACCGGAGCGAGGCCGGGAGCCTGGCGCAAGTCACAGTGTCTGCCTGACACCGACGAAGAGGCTCTCAGTCGCTCCCGCGATGCTCGTCGAAGAGGTAGCCGATCTTGTCCGGCCAGTTGGCGAGGACGACGCGATTCTTCGTCTTGAGCGATGGGGTCAGCTCGCCCGTCTCCTCCGACAGCAGGCGCGGCAGGAGGGCGATCCGCCGCGGCCGCTCGTAGATGGCGAAGCCCTCGAGAGTGCGTTTCACCTCGGCGTCGAAGAGCTTGTCCACGGCGGGCTGCTCGATGAGCTGCTCCGGCGGCATCTCGGCCATGCCATTCGCCGCGGCCCACGTCCCGAGCTCATCGAAGTCGGGCGCGATGAGCGCGCCGGTGTACGCCTGCCGGTCGCCGAGGATGACGGCCTGCGCGACGAACCGCGAGGTCGACAGCGCCGCCTCCATCGGTGCCGGCGAGACGTTCTTGCCGTTGCCGAGCACGATGATGTTCTTCAGCCGATCTGTGATCCGGATGCGGCCGATCTGGTCCAGCTCGCCGATATCGCCGGTGTGGAACCAGCCGTCCGGATCGATGGCCTGCGCCGTTCCCTCGGGGTCGTTGAGGTAGCCCTGCATGACCTGCGGGCCGCGGACGAGGATCTCGCCGGTGTCGGCGTCGATCCTGACCTCCGAACCGGGCGCCGCGCGGCCAACCGTGCCGAACACGAAGTCGCCCGGTCGGTTGATGCTGACGAACGGCGACGTCTCGGTGAGGCCATAGCCTTCGAGCACGAGCATGCCCATCCCGTAGAAGAATTCGCCGATCTCGCGCGACAGCGGCGCGGAGCCGGAGACGAAGTAGCGAACGCGTCCGCCGGTCCGGTCGCGGATCTTCTCGAAGACGAGCGCGTCCGCGATCCTGAGCTGGAGCGCGAGCCACGGTGAGTTTTCCCGCCCGGCCAGGTGGTTCTCGTACTTCTTCGCCCCCAGGCCGGCGGCCCAATGGAAGATCCGCTGCCGCATCGGCGATCCGGACTCGACGGCCGAGAGGACCCGGGCGTAGACGCGCTCGTAGAGGCGCGGCACGGATCCCATGACGGTCGGCCGGACCTCGACCATGTTGGCGGGCAGGCGCTCGATGAGCGCCTCCGCATAGACCACGGCGGCCCCGCGGCCGAGCGCCACGACCTCGTCGACGATCCGCCCGTAGATGTGGCTGAGGGGCAGGAAGCTCAGGAAAACATCGGTCTCGTAGAAGTCCACGACCTGGGTCGCGGCCTCGAAGTTGAAGAGAAGGTTGCCGTGGCTGAGGAGCGCGCCCTTCGGGTTCGCCGTCGTGCCCGAGGTGTGGATGACGGTCGCCGCATGATCCCGGTCGATGGCCTTCCAGCCGTCCTGCCACACCAGCCGGTTGGCGGCGTGCATGTCGGCGCGTGCCATGACGTCGTCGAGCGTCAACGTCCCGGGCGGCAGCCTGCCGCCGGCCTCGAAGCTGATGACGTGCTCGAGCGTCGGGCACTGGTCGCGGACCGACGCGATCTTCGCCGCCTGCTGCGCGTTCTCGACGAAGATCGCCCTCGCCTTGACGTTGTTGATGACGAAGGCCGCCTGCCCCGCCTCCGACTGCGGATAGACCGGGCAGGTGACCGTCCCGAGGGCCAGCGACGCGATGTCGCTGATCGCCCAGTCCGGGCGGGTACGAGCGAGGATCGCCACGGCGTCGCCGTCGCGGATGCCGAGGTCCATGAGCCCCAGCGAAAGGCCGGTGACCCACTCCCACATCTCGCGGTAGGTCCGGCTCGTCCACGTCGCCTCCTCGGAGCCGCCCTCCGCCCGCTTCGACTTGGGCAGCTTCCAGCGCATCGCCTCGCGGGTTGGATAGCGCTCCACCGCGCGATGGATGAGGTCGACGACATTGCGCGCCCGGTCCTCGGCCGCGACCGTCAGCGGCTCGATCTCGGGCGTCTGCATCACCCGGCCGGCATCGGCGTCCGGCGTGGTCTCCTGGAGCGAAGGCGAGGCGGTCGGCGAGGTCATCGTTCGTGTCTCCTGTCGATGTCGGGCATCATCGTCGTCGACGCGGACTGCGGTGCTGCTGCGGCCGGCGTTCAGGCGTCGTGGCGAACGGCGTCGAGAAGCCCCTGCGCCACGATCAGCCGATGGATCTGGTTCGTTCCCTCGTAGATCTGCGCCCCCTTCGCGTCGCGCATGAGGCGCTCGACCGGGTTGTCACGCGAGTAGCCGGCGCCGCCGTAGACCTGGACGGCATCGGTCGTGACGCGCATTGCCGCGTCGGAGGCGAACCACTTCGCCATGCTCGAGGCAGAGTTGATCGGCTGACCGGCGTCGCGGGTGCGCGCCGCGCGCCAGGTGAGGAGGCGTGCCGCGTCGACCTGGACGGCCATCTCCGCCAGCATGGCCTGGATCATCTCCTGGTCCGCGATGGCGCGGCCGAACTGGCGTCGCTCGAGCGCGTACCGCGCGGCAAGCTCCAAGGCCGATCTCGCCAGGCCGGTGCAGGCGGCAGCGATGCTGATCCGCCCGGCGCCCAACGCCGAGAGCGCCACGCGAAGCCCGTCACCCTCCTCGCCCAGGAGGTTTTCCTCAGGGACACGGGCATCCTCGAAGACGAGCTCGTAGCCGGTCGTGCCGCGGATCCCCATCTTCCGCTCCTTCGAGCCGAGCCGGAACCCGGGCGTATCGGCCTCGACCACGAAGGCGGTGATCCCGTTCTTGCCCTTCGAACGATCCACCGTGCCGAAGACGATGTACCTCGCCGCCTCGCCGGCATTCGTGATCCAGATCTTCGTCCCGGTCAGAAGGTAGGCATCACCGTCGCGTCGCGCGGCGAGCGAGATGGCGGCGGCATCGGACCCGGCGCCTGGCTCGGTGAGGGCGAAGGCGCCGAGCTCGCGCCCAGCCGTCATGCCCGGGAGGAATCGATCCTTCTGCTCGTCGGTCCCGTTCGCGAAGATGCACAGCTGGCTGAGGATGTGGACGGACAGGCTGATGGCGAGGGCCATGTCGGTCGCGGCGACCTCCTCCGCGGCGAGTGCCCATGCGAAGGTCCCCATCCCCGCGCCGCCGTAGCGCTCCGGATAGGGCAGCCCCGTCAATCCGAGCTCGCCCGCACGGTGGAAGAGCGCGACGTCGTAGCGCTCCTCCTCGTCGCGTTGGGCGGCCCCGGGCTGCACCTCGCGCTGTGCCCATTCGCGGACCGTGTCGCGGACCTGCCGCTCCTCGTCGGCGAGGGCGAACGCGTCGCGGGCGAGAGCGGTCTCGACGGCCATCAGCCGATCTTCTTGCCCGACTCGTCGTAGGTGTAGAAGCCGCGGCCCGTCTTCCGGCCCAGGTGGCCGGCGGTGACCATCTGGCGCAGGAGCGGGGCGGCGCGGAACTTCGGATCGCCGAAGCCACGGTAGAGGACGTCCATGACGTTGAGCATGACGTCGTTGCCGATGAAGTCGCTCAGCTCGAGCGGGCCCATCGGGTGGTTGAGGCCGAGCTTCGCGCCGGTGTCGATGTCCTCGGCGCTGCCGGTCGACTCCATGAGGGCGAAGACCGCCTCGTTGATGAACGGGCCGAGCATCCGGTTCACGAGGAAGCCGGGCATGTCCCTCGACTGGATCACCGTCTTGCCGAGCTCCTCCGCGAAGCCCTCGCACGCGTCGTACGTCTCGTCGGAGGTCTCGAGGCCGCGAATGATCTCGATCAGGCCCATGACCGGGACCGGCGAGAAGAAGTGGAGCCCTATGAACCTTGGCGCGCGGTCAGTGGCCGTCGCGAGGCTGGTGATGCTGATGCTGCTGGTGTTGCTGGCGAAGATCGCGCCGGCATCGGCGCTCTTCGTCAGAGCCTCCCACGTCTCGCGCTTGACCGCCTCGTCCTCGAAGACGGCCTCGATGACGATGTCGTGCCCGGCGGCGCCATCGGTCCCCTGCGCGGTACCGATGCGCCCCATGACCTGGTCCGCGGCCGGTCGCTGAAGCTTGCCCTTCTCGACCTGGCGGGCCAGGTTCGCGGCGATGCGGTTCCTTCCCTTGTCAGCGAGCTCGGCGGTGCGGTCGCTGAGCGTGACGCGCTTGCCCGCTGCGGCGCTGACCTGGGCGATGCCGTGACCCATCAGGCCGGCGCCGATGACGAAGACGCGGTCGATGCTCATGGACCGCGAAGCCTACCAGCCAGCGCCGCCGTGGACTGCTACCCTCGGCTCGTGGTCGAGCCCGACGTCATACCCCTGCTCGCCTGCGCCGACATGGCCGCGGAGCACGACTTCCTCGTCAATGTGCTCGGCTTCACGTCGGGAGGCGTCGAGCGGGGAAGCGATGGCAGCGTGGTGCACGCCGAGGTCCGAATGGGACGCAGGCGGGTCTGGCTCCATCGAACCGATGCGGCGAGCGGACTCGTGCCGCCTGGACCGTCCGGTCCGGCGGGCGGCGGGATCGTCGTCCACGTGCCGGACGTTGACGCGAGCTACGCCCGCGCCCGCGCGGCTGGCGCGCACATCGTGAGCGAGCCGAGCGACCAGGACTACGGCCAGCGCGAGTACGGCGTCCGCGATCCCGAGGGCCATCTGTGGTGGATCGCGACGCCCGGGCCGGAGCTGGCGGCCGAGGGCTGAGGCCATGACGGGAGTCGAGAAGCTCAACCCGGAGAGCATCCGGGCGCCCGGCGGGACGTATTCGCACGTGGCCCGCGTGCCAGCCGGCGCGCAGCTCATCGTGGTGGCCGGGCAGGTCGGCATCGCGCCGGACGGCGAGGCGGGCGCCTTCGTGGATCAGTGCGCGCAGGCATTCGCGAACGTCGGCGCCGCGCTCGAGGCCGCCGGAGCCGGCTGGTCGGATGTGATCCAGACGATGACATTCCTCAGCCGCCGCGAGGACCGGCCGCGACTCCGGGAGTGGCGAACGGCCGAGTACGCGAAGCTCTTTCCCGACGGGCGCTACCCGCCGAACACGCTGCTCGTCGTCAACGCGCTCGCGGCCGACGACCTGCTCATCGAGGTCCAGGCCATCGCCGCGATCTGATTCGTCAGGTCTCAGTCAGGCGCTCGGCGGCCGTCAGCGGGTCGAGGTCCCGACGCGCGACGGCGTCGACGATCTCGTCCCAGCGCGCATGGGCGCGAGCTCGCTCCGCCGCGAGGTCGGCGAGCGCGCGCCGGACCTGGTGGCCCGCGCGCTCACGTGCGGCCAGGGGCTCGCGGGCGACGGACCGGTGCGCCTCCACCGCGTCGGCCAGCGCCGCGACCCCGTCGCCGGTCGTGGCGGTGGTGACGAGCACTGATGGTGGCTTGCGCTCGATCCGGCCGCCGGCGGTCGAGAGCATCGCCCGCAGCTGGCGCGCGGCCCGGTCGGCGCCGGGCCGGTCGCCCTTGTTCACGGCGATGACGTCCGCGATCTCGAGCAGCCCCGCCTTGATCGCCTGCACCTCGTCCCCCATCTCGGGCACCTCGACCACGACCGTCGTCTCGGCGAGGCGCGCAATCTCGACCTCCGCCTGACCCGCCCCGACCGTCTCGATCACGATCGGGTCGAATCCGGCGGCATCGAGCGCTGCGGCCGCGAGCCACGTTGTCGCCGCCAGCCCGCCGAGCTCACCTCGCGAGGCCATCGAGCGCATGAACACGTCGGGATCAGCGGCATGGTCCATCATGCGGATCCGGTCACCGAGGATCGCGCCGCGCGTGTACGGCGAGCTGGGGTCGACCGCCAGGATCCCGATCCGGCGGCCGCGTCGCCTCCACTCGGCGGTGAGAGAGTTGACGAGGGTCGACTTGCCGCTTCCGGGCGGACCCGTAATGCCGACGATGTGGGCGCCCTTGCCGGCCGCGAAGAGCGCCTGTAGCTGCCCGCGGACCGATGGGTCGCCGTCCTCGATCCTCGTCAGAAGCCGCGCCAACGGACGGCGCCCGCCCGTCGCGAGCTCCTCGATCACGATCGGCGGGCGTGCTCGCGGAAGTAGCGCGCGATCTGGCCGATGCTCGTCCCAGGACCGAAGATCTCGGCGACGCCCGCGTCCTTGAGCTTCGCCACGTCGGCGTCGGGGATGATCCCGCCGGCGGCAACGAGCACGTCGTCCATACCGCGCTCGCGGATCAGCTCGACGGTGCGGGGCAGGAGCGCCATGTGTGCGCCCGAGAGGATGGAGAGCCCGACGACATCGACGTCCTCCTGCTCGGCGGCGTCGGCGATCATCTCCGGCGTCTGGCGGAGCCCGGTGTAGATGACCTCGAAACCCTCGTCGCGGAGGCCGCGGGCGAGGACCTTCGCGCCACGGTCGTGGCCGTCGAGGCCGGGTTTGGCGATGAGAACGCGGATCGGGGCGGCGTCGGAGGGTGCGTCGTTCATCATCGGCCCGCCGATTCTAACCGGCTCGATCCCCGGCAAGGCGAGCCGCCACCGCGAATTGAAACATGCGCGACATGGAGCGCGTTATCCGGCGGATCCGCCACTCCGGGCGCCGATCTGAGCGTGCAGCCAGGCCACCTGACGCTCGAGGCGCACGCAATGAGGCGCCCAGCGCGCAGATTTCCAGTCGCGGGAGCCCGATTCGCAGGACCTGCCGCCCTCCGGCACAGATTTCGAGTCGCGTCAGTCGCTGGCCGCCTGAAGTAGGCGGTCGATTTGAGTCGCGAGCTCGACGTCGCGACGGGTGATGGCGTTGGCCGCGTGCGTCGTCAGCTCGAACGTCACGTTCCGGTAGCCGGTGATGTGGACGTCGGGATGGTGGTTTGCCGCATCGGCCGCCGCGGCGACCGCGCGAACGAGCTCGGCGGCCTGGCTGAACCCGCCCACCTTGAACGTGCGCCGCAGGACGTCACCCTCGCGCGACCAGCCCGGAAGGCCGTCGAGCGCGGCTGCGAGCTCGTCATCGCTCAGCGGGTCGGCGTACGGCATCGGTCCGGTCAGGCCTTGCCGATGAGACCCATGAATTCGGCACGCGTCCGGGGATCGCGACGGAACGTTCCGGTCATGCTGGAAGTGACCATCGTCGCCTCCTGCTTCTTCACGCCACGCATCATCGTGCACAGATGCGTTGCCTCGATGACGCACGCGACGCCCTTCGGCTCCAGGCTGCCCATGAGGAAATCGGCGACCTGGACGGTCAGCCGCTCCTGGACCTGGAGGCGGTGCGCGTACATGTCGACGATGCGCGGAATCTTCGAGAGGCCGATGACGCGCCCTCGGGGCAGGTACCCCACGTGCGCCTTGCCGATAAAGGGCAGCAGGTGGTGCTCGCAGAGGCTGAAGAACTCGATGTCGCGCACGACGACCATCTCGTCGTAGTCGACGCTGAAACAGGCGCCGTTGATGAGCGCGTCTCCGTCGACGTGGTAGCCGGCCGTCAGCTCGTCGTACATGCGGCGCACGCGCTCCGGAGTGCGGGCGAGGCCCTCGCGCGCCGGATCCTCGCCGATCTCCTCGAGGAGGGTTCGGACCGCGGTCTCGAGCGACGTGTTGGTGTCGAGATCGACCATGCGCCGCATGATATGCCCTTGACCGGTGGCCCTCTGTTGGTCGGCCCTCTGTTGGTCGGCCCTCTGTCGATTGGCCCTCTGTCGATGGGCTCCGGGCCGCGTTACACTCGACGCCGCCCATCCGACGCCACCCCGGCACGAGGTTCGACCCCGCGATGATCCTGCACCCCGCCTCGCGCTCGCGTCGCCTGGGCCTGCCTGGACTCGCGCACGGCGACCGCCTCGCCACGACGCTGGTGCGGCGTCTCGACGACGACTACCACTGGTTCCGCTCCGTGGCGCCGGGCGGGATGGCGCCAATCGACGCGGTGGCCGTGGGCCCGGGAGGCACATGGGCCATCACCTATGGCGGCGAGCGCGGCCGCTTCGCGCATCGCAACGGTCACTGGTACCGCTGGAATCGCTCGACCGAGTCGTGGGTGCCGTGGGATGCGTCGGCCATCACCGGCGCACGGCTGACCGGTCACCGTCTGAGCCTCTACCTCGAGCGCGCCTCACTCACGGCTGCGGTGAGCGCCCTCCTCTTCGGCCCTCCGGGCATGGACGTCGAGCTCGAGCGCGGTGAGCAGCCGAGCGTCCTCGTCGAGACCAATGCCGACCGGCTCGCCACGCGGCTCAGCGCGGAGGAGCGCCTGAGCCGGGCGCAGGTCGACCGGATCGTGGCGCTGCTGGATCCGCGCCAGCCACTGCCGAGGCTCGCCCAGGCCACGCCCAGCGGGTGAGGGTCACCCGGACCGTCGTCACCGTCGGCGGCATCGTTGCGGCGCTCGTCGCCGCCTGGTTCATCCCCGTCCTCGCGGTCGCCGTCGTCTGGCCGCTCCTGCTCGTCGTGCCCGGACTCGGCGTTCTCGCGGCCGTCCGGCCTCGGATCGACGCCGCGGGGCGCCTCGGTCTCGCGATCGTCATCTCGGTCGCGATCTCGACCCACCTCGTCTACTGGCTGAGCTTCCTGGCCGGTGGATACGGGCGCGACGTCGTCTTTGCCGCCGCGGCCGTCCTGTCAATTCCCATCCCGCTCGCCGTCTGGACCGGGAAGCCCCTGGCGAGCCTGCGGGTCGGGCCCGCGCTCCTTTCGGCAGCCACCATCGCCGCGCTGGCGCTGCTCGTGGTCGGAGTGACGCTCGACGTGGGGATCTGGCGGCTGACGACCACCGGGGTGACCTCCGGCGGCTCGAACTGGAGCGACCTTGGCGTCCATCTGTCGATCGCGCAGACGCTGAACGCGGGCGGCAACTTCCCGCCCGATGTCCCCTACTTCGCCGGCGAACCGCTCGTCTACCACTGGTTCGCCGACTTCCACGCGGCGATCCTGGCCGAGGCGGCCGGGATGTTCTCGGTGCCGGCCATGGTCGTCCAGTCCGCCATCCTGGCCGCTTCACTGGCATTCATCGTCTGGTCGCTCGCGCGCCGGCTCGTTCGCGGGCACCGGGCGATGCGGGTCGCGACCATCGCCGCCGCGCTCGTCGTCTTCGGCGGCGGCCTCGGATACGTGAGGTTCGTCGGCGACGTCACCGCCGGCGTGGCGGCCCCGCTGGAGCTGATCAGGACCAACAGCTACGACAACCAGTGGCTCACCGGCTGGCCGTACTTCCGGATCCCGTCGGTCATGGGCACCGGCCTGCTGGCCCACCGCGCCACGACGGCCGGGCTGCCGCTCCTCGCCGGCGCCATCCTCCTCTTCGTCGCCGGCCTGCCGACGGCCGCGCAGCGGGCCAGCGGCTGGCGCGATCGACGGGCGGTCATCGCTCTCGCCGGGCTCCTGGGCGCATTGCTGGCGCCGTTCCACTTCTTCTTCTTCCCGATCGTGCCGCTCCTCGCGCTGGCGTGGGCGGTCACCGGCCGCCGCGTCTGGGATCGCGACACGCTGCGCAACGTGGCCGCATTCGGCCTCCCGTACCTGACGGCGATTCCGTTCATCATCGGGCCGCTCATCCAGGCGTCGGGCTCCGGTGCCCTGCGCTGGGTCGGCGTCTGGCAGTCGGCGCCGGTCGCCGACGGCATCGCGGCCGTCGTCTTCTTCTACGCCACCAACCTGGGCCTCCCGTTCGCGCTGGCGCTCGTCGCGCTATTCATGCCGCGGGTCCCGCGCGCCGCATTCCTGGGGACGTGGCTCGTTGCCTGCTTCCTCATCCCCAACCTCGTCCAGGTCAGCGTCATCGACTTCGACATGAACAAGTACTTCCAGGCGATGTGGATCGCGGCCGGCATCCTGGCCGCCTGGCTCATCCACCGCTGGCCGGTGCCCGCCATCGCGGCCGTCGTGCTGCTCAGCATTCCCTCGCCGCTCCTGGTCGCGGGCTGGACCGCCACCTCGAACCTCCAGATCCTCACCTCCGACGAGCTGGCGGCGGCGGACTGGGTGGCCGAGAACACGCCGCCGGAGGCCGTCTTCGTCACCGACAGCTGGATCTCGTCGCTCACCGATGCCGCCGGGCGCAGGCGGTTGACCAGCTTCCCGCCCTATATCGCCAACCTCGGCTTCCAACCCGACCAGCGCGTCGCAGACGTCCAGAGCATCTATTGCGCGGGCGACGCCGCGCAGTCGGCCGAGCTCATGCGGCGCTACGGCGCGACGTACGTCGTCGACGGCAACCGGCCACAGCCGTGCGTGGATCCGGTCGACTTCGCGACCGATCCTGCGTTCGAGCTCGTCTACGACGCGAGCCCCCGCATCTGGCGCCTCGGCGACTGACCCGACCTATCATTCGCCGATGCAGGACGCTGGCGGCGCGGTCGTTGCCCTCGAGCACGTCACGAAGCGCTACGGTGGCCCGACCAGCCCGCCCGCCGTGGACGACCTGAGCCTCACGGTGCCCGCGGGCGAGATCTGCGTCCTCGTCGGACCGTCGGGCTGCGGCAAGACGACGACGATGAAGATGATCAACCGTCTGATCGAGCCGACAAGCGGCCGGATCACGATCGGCGGCGAGGACGTGATGAGCCTGCCCGCCGTCCAGCTGCGGCGGCGCATCGGCTACGTCATTCAACAGGTGGGCCTCTTCCCGCACCTCACCGTCGGTGACAACGTGGCGGTCGTGCCGGATCTCCTCGACTGGCCGACGCGGCGAAAGAGCGAGCGGGTCGAGGAGCTGCTCGACATGGTGGGACTGGATCCCGCCTACCGCGACCGCTACCCAGGCGAGCTGTCGGGTGGGGAGCGCCAGCGCGTCGGCGTGGCCAGGGCGCTGGCCGCGGACCCGCCGGTCATGCTCATGGACGAGCCGTTCGGCGCCGTCGACCCGATCCGCCGCGAGCGCCTCCAGAACGAGTTCCTCCGCCTCCAGGAGCGGGTCCGCAAGACGATCGTCTTCGTCACCCATGACGTCGACGAAGCGATCAAGATGGGCAACCGGATCGCGATCCTCCAACGCGGCGGCGTCCTCGCCCAGTACGACACGCCGGCGGCCATCCTTGCCAGCCCCGCGTCCGAGTTCGTCGAACGCTTCGTCGGCGCCGACCGTGGGCTCAAGCGCCTCTCGCTCGGTCGGGTCGGCGATCTCGAGCTGCTCGAGCCGGTCATCGTCAACGCCGGCGAGGACCGCGCCCAGGCGCGTCGTCGCGTCGAGGCCGCGGACGATGTCGACTACGCCCTCCTCGTCGATGACGCGCGCCGGCCGCTGGGCTGGATCGCCGTGCGCGATCTCGGCGGCGGCGGACCCATCGACCCCGGCGAAGCGACACCGGGCGCGCCGACCGTCCAGGCGGAGACGACGCTGCGTGACGCCCTGTCGGCCCTGCTCGGGTCGAGTGTCCAGCTCGGCGTCGTCGTCGACGAGCGCGACCGGGTCACCGGGCTCGTAAGCGTCGAGGCCATCGGCGATCGGCTGCGCGAGCCGGTGCGCGGGATCGACGGGCAGGGGCAAGAGCCCGGAGCGGCAGCCTCATGAGGGAGGGCGAGCCGTTCATCCGGTTCGACTGGATCGTCGACAACCTCGACGCCATCGGCCAGCGGGTCGGCGAGCACCTCGTCATGGTCGTCGCCGCCGTCGTCATCGGCTTCGTAGTCAGCTTCGGCCTCGCGCTCCTCGCCCGCCGTTTCAGGCGCACGTACGGCCCGATCCTGGCGGTGACCGGCACGCTCTACGCGATCCCGTCCCTCGCCCTGTTCGTGCTCCTCATCCCGGTGACCGGGCTGACGCTGATGACCGGGATCATCGCCCTCGTCCTCTATACCCTGCTCATCCTGGTGCGCAACATCGTCGTCGGGCTCGACGGCGTGCCACCGGACGTCGTCGAGGCGGCGAACGGGATGGGCTACAGCCCGGCCCAACGATTCTGGCGCGTCGAGCTGCCGATCGCGACACCGGTCATCATCGCCGGGCTGCGCATCGCGACGGTGACGACGGTCGGGCTCGTGGCGATCACGACGTTCATCGGTCTCGGCGGCCTCGGCTACCTCATCATCAACAGCGGCGTCCGCCGGTTCTTCCCGACTTCGATCTACGTCGGCGTCCTGCTCTGCGTCGTCCTGGCCGTCGCCGCCGACGCCGGGCTCGCCTGGCTCCAGCGCCGCCTCACGCCCTGGGCGGGCCGGCGGGGTGCCGCCTGACGGATGGAGCTCTTCGGCGAGGGCCTCGCCTGGCTGGCGAACCCGGCGAACTGGACGGATCCGCGCAACGGGATCTTCCTGCGCCTTTGGGAGCACATCTCCCTCTCTGCCATCGCGCTGGCACTTGCCGTGGCCATCGGCCTCCCGCTTGGGCTGTGGATCGGCCACACCGGGCGGGGGGCGGGCGTCGTCATCGCGATCGCGAACATCGGTCGCGCCGTCCCGTCGGTCGGCTGGCTCGGCCTGGTGTTTCCGATCACGCTCGTCATCCTCGGGCGCGGTGGCATCGGCTTCATTCCGGCGGTCATCGCGCTCACGGCCCTGGGCATCCCGCCCATCGTCACGAACACCTTCGCCGGCATGCGCGAGGTCGACCGCGATCTCATCGAGGCCGGGCGCGGCATGGGGATGACGGCGGGGCAGGTGGTCCGGCGCGTGGAAGTGCCGGTCGCCCTGCCCGTGATCATGGCCGGCATCCGGGTGTCCGCCGTCCAGATCGTCGCCACGGCCACGCTCGCCTCGATCGTCGGCGGCGGGACGCTCGGCGACTTCATCATCCAGGGCATCGACGTGCGCGCGCTGGAACGCGTCGTGGGCGCCGCGCTGCTCGTCTCGCTCCTCGCCATCGGGACCGAGCTCCTGTTCTCGCTCTTCGAGGGGCTCGTCGTCTCGCCGGGGATTCGCGCCCGAACGACCCAGGAGGAGGATGCGGCGGCACAGCTCTTGCCGTCGGGTGGCGTGCCTGGCGGCGATTGATCCGAAGGGTCACGTCGCCCGTATGCATGACAGGGTCTGTCAGGACCCAGGCAGTAGACTTGCCGCTCATTTGGCCCGCCGCGGTCGCGGCTGCGCCACGCCACGTAGGAGGAATACCCATGCGGATGCACCGCAAGCTCGCTCTCGGGGCGGCGACGCTGGCGCTGATCCTCAGCGCCTGCTCGTCGGGAGAGGGCGGGAGCCCGTCGGGAGAGGCGAGCCAGCCGGCGGACCTGCCCGAGGTCTCGATCGGCTCGGCCGGATTCCCTGAGGCGGCCCTGGTCGCCGAGATCTACGCCCAGGCGCTCGAGGCGCAGGGCTTCACGGTCGAACGTCATCTCGAGCTGGGTGAGCGTCCGGCCGTGCGTGCCGCGTTCGACTCCGGCGACATCAACCTGGCGCCCGACTATGTCGGTGGGCTGGCGAGCCTGCTCGAGGCCGAGGTGTCGTCGGATGCCGACGCGACCCACGACGCCATGGTGGCGGCGCTCGAGGAGATCGGCCAGACCGCGCTCGACTTCTCGCCGGGAACCGATGCCGACGGCTTCGCCGTTCGGCAGGAGACGGCCGACGAGCTCAGCCTGGCCACGATGACCGATCTCGCCGGCGTCGCGGACCAGCTCGTCTGGGGCCTCGCCACCGGCTGTCCCGACAACCCCGTCTGCGGCCCGGCACTCAATGACGTCTACGGCATCGACATCAGCACCCTCGACACCGAGTCGCTCAACCCGTGCTCGCCGGAGATCGCCGAGGCACTGAACAACAGTGCCATCGACGTGGCCCAGGTCTGCACGACCCAGGCGGAGATCGCCGCCTTCAACTTCGTCCTCATGGAGGACGACGGTGGCATGGCGCCGGCGCAGAACCTCGTCCCGGTCCTCACCCAGGACCTGGCCGATGCCGGCGGCGACACGCTCGCCGACGCGCTCAACGCCGTCACCGAGCTGCTCACGACCGAGGAGCTCACGAACCTGAACCAGCAGATCGCGGAGCAGGAGTCGTACGAGGACATCGCCTCGCAGTGGCTCACCGATAACGCGCTGAACTGAGCGCGCTCCTTCAGGGTGTCCGAACGGGTGGGCCGGGTTCGCCGGTCCGCCCGTTCGTCATGCATGATGGCCGTTCGATGATCGAGACCGGCTCCACCCATCTCGCCCTCGCCGACTGGCGCCGCCGCGTGGCGGAGATGTACGCCGCGCTGCGCGCCGACGAACGGCCACCGGCAATGCGCGCGATCGCGTTCCGCAGCGCCAAGGATCGCCTCTTCGGCGAGCATCCGTCGTCACCGGTGCCCGAAGCCGCGCGCCGCGACTTCCGCGGGTTGGCCTACTACCGGCACAACCCCGAGCTCGTGCTCGAGGCACCGCTCGACCCGGATCCGGCGGCATCGGCGCTCGAGGTTCCCCGCTCCGGAGAGGGCCGCCTCATGCCCTTCGTCCGCATCGGCTGGGTCCGCTTCCTGGTCGACGGGATGCCGTGCCGGCTCTCGGTCTTCTGGCTCGACGAGTATGCCGGCGGCATCTTCATCCCCTTCCGTGACGCGACCTCCGGCGGCGCGACCTATGGCGCCGGCCGCTACCTGTGGGACTCGGCCAAGGGCGCCGATCTCGGCATGCGCGGCGACGCGCTCATCCTCGACTTCAACTACGCCTATCACCCCTCGTGTGTCCAGGACACGATGTGGTCCTGCCCGCTGGCGCCACGGGAGAACTGGCTGACGGTGCCCATCGAGGCCGGCGAGCGGCTGCCGGAGTCGCATCGATGACCGCCGACGTCCACCGTTGCATCAAGTGCGGCCGCGAGGTCGGCCCCGACGATTCGCTGTGCGAGGTCTGTAACCGGGCGGGGATGGTGGCCCCCTCCGCCAGCCAGTACCACGGCACGGTTGCGGTGGCTATCGTGCTCGCCGTCGCGGGCCTGGCGATCGCCGCCAGCCTCTCCCTGCGCGGCGTGGGCCCCTACGCCGCCGAGGTCCGCAACGTGGCGCCGACGGACACGGGCGGCGTCGTCGTCGCATTCCGGGTGACGAACGAGGGAACGAAGCCGGGCCGGGCGAAGTGCCAGATCGTCGCTTTCGGCGATGCGGGCCAGCGCCTCCGTGCGCAGACGACCATCACCGCCCAGATCGCCGGCGGGGCGACGGCCGAGGAGACCGAGACGATCCCCGGCCTCGACTCGGAGCCCGAACGGGTGACGATCGAATGCAGCTAGCTCGCGCCGGCAGCCGGATCCGGTGTGAGGCGCACCTCGACGAGGCCCTGAGAGCGAGGGGCGTCGCTGATGAGCTCCCAGGCGGCGTCCGACAGGTCGGCGATCCGTTCGTCGGCAGTGCCCCAGAAGCACTCGCACCAATCGACGACCGGTAGCCGGGCGCAGCGATCGGCGCAGACGCTGACGACGCCGTTGACCTCGCCGGTGTAGCGGCCGCCGAGGTCTCCGGGAAGCGCAACCGTCGGCTCCCCCATCCAGCCGGCGGTGCCGGCGTAGTTGCTGGCGATGCCGGTCATCGGCGCCGGCGTCCTCGCGCCCGCACCGAGGCTGGGCAGCGGATGGGGCACGGCGCGCAGCTCGGCGCTCACCGCCGGCCTTTCTCGGACCGGCAGCGGATCGGCGAGGGTCACGGCCGCCACGCCCGCGGCGGCCACGACCGTGGCGGTCGCAGCGAACAGCAGGGCGACGATCGCCCCGGCATGGATCTTCACGACTGTGGTTGCTCCGGTGGGATCGGGTCCCGACGCGGCTGCGCTCCCTCTGGAGCCGGCGTCGGCGGGTGGCGGCGGGACGTGCGTCCCGGTGGGCACTCGGCCGCCCGTTGCGATCGGTGGTGACCGCAAGCGATGTGCCACACAGTATGCTCCAGAACATGCACCGATGGGCTCGCGCGCTTCCGAGCGCGCTCGCGCTCCTCGCGCTGACGCCGCTGCTGGCGCTGGCCGCCGGTCCACCGTTCCCCGACCCGGTCGACAACCAGGCGGTGTACGACACCGCCGGCATCCTCTCGCCGGAGGCCGTGCAGCAGCTCGAGACGACCATCGACGCCATCGAGGCGCGCAGCGGCGCCGAGGTCGTCGTCTACACCCAGGTCGACCCGTTCAGCAGCGAGGACGAGAACCTCGCCAACGCGCGAGCGCTCGTGGACCAGTGGGGCGTCGGTCGCTCCGGGTTCGATGACAGCCTGGTGCTGATGATCGGCATGGACGAGGATCTCGTTCATGGCCGGGTGTCGCTCTTCGGCGGCTCGGGCTTCCTGGGCGCCTACGCCGACGAGGCGGCGCTCAAGGAGATCATCGAAATAGAGTTCGTCCCGCTGGCGCGAGCCGGCGACCTCCAGGGAGCGACCCTCGCGACGATCGCGACCATCGACCAGCGCGTCACGCCCGGCGGCCGGGAGCGGCTCCAGGCGATGCGGGTCGTGAATGCCGGCCTCGGCATCGTCGTGGCGCCGCTGGCCCTGCTCGGCACGATGGGCTGGGCGTGGTGGACGTGGCGCCGGGAGGGGGACGATCCCGAGCTCATCGACTCACCCTCGATCCTCATGGCGGGCCCACCGGCCGATATGACGCCGGCGCTCGCAACGGTCGTGCGCGAGGGACGCGCGAACCAGCACACGATCAACACGATGCTCGCCGAGCTCGCTTCATCGGGACGCATCTCGTTCGAGAACCTGGACCGGGTGCGCGGCATGCACAGCGACGACGAGCCGGACCCGCTCAACGATCCCGCAATCGTCGTCAATCGCGACGGCGCCGGTGATCCGCTGGCCGGGCCCGAGCTCGAGGCGTGGGGCAAGATCCGCAATCTCGCGGGCGACGACCAGCGGCTCACGCGGCAGCGCCTCTGGCGCCTGAACTCGACCCTCGGCCCGGTGAAGGGCGCGGTCGAGTACGACGCGGTGAAGCTCGGCTGGCTGGCGCGGATGCCCGGCCCGTCGATCGGCCGCATGACGGGCATCGGGCTCGGCATCACCGTCATCGGCGCCGGGCTCGTCGGCCTCGGCATCTTCGTGCCGATGAGCGGCGCCGTCCTCCTTGGCGGCGCGCTGGTGCTGGGTGGCATCGCCACCATCGGCTTCGGCCGGGCCATGAGCCAGCGGACCGATGCCGGCGCGTACGTCGACGCCATGCTCACGGCTTACCGCCGCACCCTGCGCAAGACGATGGACCAGGCGCGCTCGATGGGCGAGGTCGTCGAGCAGCCGGACATCGCCAAGCTGGCGGACACGCCCGACAAGGCCGTGGTGTGGGGCATGGCTCTCGGCCTCCACGACGAGGTGGCCTCCCTGCTGGCCCGCGGGCTCGAGGAGCAGCGCCGCGCCACCGGCTCGCCGGCCGGTGCCTACTACCCCGGCTGGATCGGATCCAGCCCGGCATCGACGTGGTCCGGGGCCGTCGACCGCGCGGCCGTCACGATGGGCTCCGGGAGCGTGTTCAGCGACTCGGCGATGCCCGACATCGGCGGCATGTTCGACGCCCTCGGAAGCGTCGGATCCTCGCCGCCCTCGAGCTCGTCGAGCAGCAGCGGAGGCGGCGGCTTCTCGGGCGGCGGAGGCGGTGGCGGCGGAGGCGCCTCGGGCTCGTTTTAATCGGCTGCTGGCGCTCCATTTAAAGATCGCGTACAGTTGAAACCGATGAGTTTCAATCGCCGCGGCCCCGACCGCCGTCCCGATCGCGATCGAGATCGCCATGACCGTCCCCCGCGCCGCAGCGGCGGGGACTGGCAGCCGCGCGATCGCGGGGGCGACCGACCCTTCCAGCCCCGTGGCGGCGACCGCCCGTACGGTGCCGACCGCCAGTACGGCGGGCGCCCGCGCCAGGACCGCGGCGCCGACGAGGGTGGCATGTCGATCCGCCTGGACCCGCGGCGCCTCGGTGTCCTCAAGCGCCTCGCCGCGGAAGCCGGCGTTCGTCCCGGCGACCTCGTCCTCGTCTGGGTGGAGGAGCGCCTTGACGCCGAGCGGACCGGTACCGCCGTCCCGTCAGGCGCCGGAGCGGAGCTCACCGAGCGCCTGGACGAGCTGACGGCCCGGATCGTGGCGCTGGAGTCGGCATCCGGCCGCGACGCGACCCAGGCGACCACGGAGCCCGAGACGGGCTCGGTCGAGGTCCAAGCCGGGGAGGATTCAGCGCCGCGCACGACACGACGTCGGACCGCGGTCAGCGCCGCGCCGTCCGGGCTGCGAGTGGCGCTCCATGACGAGATGATCGCCGTCCTCTCCGAACGCGGGCCCATGACTGCGGCCGAGCTGGCCGGCGCCATCGTGGAGCGCGGTCGCTATACGCCCCCGCGCAGCGGGAAGCCGCTCGACGCCGCGATGGTCAGCCAGCGGGTGAGCAACCCGACCTATCGGTCGCGCTTCACGCGGAACGAGGGACGCATCGGCCTCGCCGGGTAGGCGATCTCAGTCCTCGAGGACGAACGTCACCATGATGTTCGCCTGGAATTCGAGCGCGCCCCCGCTGCCGACGTTGACCCGCTGCTCCTTGACCCACGCGCCCTTCACGCCGCGGAGCGTCTTCTGCGCGCGATCGAGGCCCTGACGCACGGCGTCGTCGAAGCCCTGGGACGAGGTGCACGAAAGCTCGGTGACCTTGGCAACAGCCATGGGTGAGATGCCTCCATTGTGACTTTGGGGGTTTGGCATCCGACACCGATGCAGGACGCGGGCCACCTAGGCCTCGTGCGAGGCGGTCCAGGACAGCAGGTCATCGGTGCCCATGGCGTTTACGACCATCGGCGCGGTCACGCCGCACAGGAAGGCCCGTTCACATCCGACCCGCACCCAGGCCAGCTGCCCGAGGTAGTGTGCGTCGGAGTCGATCGAGACGCGGCAGCCGGCCTCGACGGCCAGGCGCAGCAGGCGCTTCGGCGGATCGAGCCGATCCGGAAGGCAGTTGATCTCGATGGCCTTGTCGAACCGATGCGCCGCGGCGAAGACGATGTCGGCGTCGAAGGTCGACTCGGGACGGCTGCGGCGGCGGCGCTTCATGCGCCCGGTGCAGTGCCCGAGCACGTCGAGGCGAGGGTTCGCGAGGGCGGCGACCATGCGCCGCGTCATCGGTCTCGACTCCATCCTCAGAGCCGAGTGCATGCTGCCGACCACGACGTCCAGGCGGGAGAGGATCTCGTCCGACTGGTCGAGCGTCCCGTCCTCGTTGATATCGACCTCGATGCCCGTCAGCAGCCGAAACGGCGCGAGCTCCGCGTTGAGCCGCTCGATCTCGTCGAGCTGGGCGAGGAGCCGCTCCGTGCTCAACCCATTGGCGATGCTCAGCCGCGGTGAGTGGTCGGTGATCACGAGGTACTCGTGGCCGAGCTCGATCGCCGCCTCGGCCATCTCGGCGATCGTGAAGTGGCCGTCGGACGCCTCGGTGTGCGCGTGGAGATCACCCTTCAGCGCGGCGCGCAGCGTTGCGGCTCCCTCCTCCTGCGGCGTGCCCTCAGTCGACTCGAGCCGGCGGAGGTACACCGGCTCCTCGCCACGCAGGCTCTCGAGGATCGTGCGCTCGGTCACCTCGCCGATGCCGGCCAGCTCGCGAAGCCGGCCCGTCGCCGCGCGGTCTGCGATGTCATCGGCTGCCATCTCGGCCAGCGTCGTTGCCGCGCTGCGGAAGGCCCGGACCCGATAGCCCGGCTCCTGCATCGCCTCGAGAAGGAAGGCGATGCGCTTCAGGTCGGCGATCGGGTCGCGCGGATCGGCCACGCTACGGAACGGTCAGGATCCGTGCCGGGTTTTCGATGGTCATCGCCCGGATCTCGCCCTCGCCCACCGCTGCCGTGCGCAGCGTCGGGAGGAAGTGCTGGTGAAGGTAGACGTACCCGAAGCCGCCGTTCGCCTTGAGCTGGCGGTTGTGGCACACGTCCTGGCTGAGGAGCAGCTGGGAGCCATAGCCCCGTTCGAGGAGCTCGACGATCGTCTCGACCAGCCGCGGCTCGAGCGCCTCCTCCACCCCGAACCGGTGGCCCAGGAAGTCGAATTGCAGGTTCGCTCCGGCGTCAAGGACGGCGAGGTAGAAGTCGAGGTCGTGGTGCGAGTCGGCATGGCCGATGACGACGCGGCCGGGCTCGACGCCCTCGTCGGTGAAGATCCTCAGCTGCGCGAGCCCGACCGGCGACTGCACGCCGTGGGTCGTGATCGCCATGCCGGTCTTCAGCGAGGCCCGTGCCGCCGCCCGGTGCACGCGCTCCTCGAGCGCGCTGACCCACGGCTTGTCGGTCCCGATCTCGCCGATGATGCCGGGACGGATGCCGGTGTCGCCGACTCCGTGGGCGAACTCGTTGACGATCTCCTCGGCGAGGTCGTCGACCGAGCGGCGGTCGATGAGCGCCTCGGCCGGATAGTGCCCGCCGCGGTACCAGCCGCAGCCCATGACGATGTTGAGTCCCGTGGCGCTCGCCAGCCGTCGGAGCCGATGCGGGTCGCGGCCGACGCCGGGGAGCGTGAGGTCGACGAGCGACGCGCCGCCGCGCCGTCGGAAGTCACGGAGCTCATCGGTGATGAGGTCCTCGTCCGGCGTCAGCTCCCAGTAGTCCCAGCGCTTCTCGATGTGCCAGAGCGCGATCCCGGTGTGCTCGTGGGGAAGGGTGAAGCCGAGCTTGTCGGGTGGAATCGGGCCGGAGACGGTCATGACGCGCGGCGCCATCGGTGGGCCTCCTCGGTTGTCGGGATGCGTCGGTGCAGCCATGGTCGGGGCCGCCGCCGCATCGGCTTGGAGATTGACGGGACCATCTTGCCACCGCCTGCCGTTGACAACGGCGCGTATGCTGGTTCCTCGGAATCCGATGTAGTGGACCGATGCCGAAGCTCGACCTCCTCAAGGGCACGCTTCCGCTTCTGATTCTCAGCGTCCTGCGCGACGGCGAGCTGTACGGCTACGAGATCGCGCAGCGCATTCGCCAGCGGAGCGGCGAGCTGTTTGCGCCGAGCGAGGGTTCGCTGTACCCGGCCCTCCATCGGCTGGAGGCTGCCGGCGCGCTGATGGCCAGCTGGCGGGCCAGCGAGCGCGGCCCGCGACGGCGCTACTACGCCATCACCGAGTCCGGCGAGCGCTTCTACGCCGACGCGGCGCGCGAGTGGGAGACGGTCGCGAACGGGGTGAGCCGCATGGCCGAGGTGCCGACCGATGCCTGACGACGCCCGCAGCCGCTACCTTGCCGAGCTCGACGCCGTCCTGCCGATGCCATCCGAGCAGCGGAACGACATCGTCCAGGAGATCGCGACCCACCTCGACGACGCGGTCGCTGAGCGCGTCGAGCTCGGCGTCGACCCCGATCGCGCGGAGGCGGACGCCCAGGCGCGGCTGGGATCGCCGACAGAGCTCGCGCGATCGCTTGCGCGACACGAGCAGACCCCGTGGCGGGCGCTCGCCGGCACCGGGGCGGCGCTCTGGAGCGGCACCGGCTTTTGGATCTACGGCTACCTGTTCGGAACGCTCATCGTGCTCGTGACCACGCTCGCGCTGGCGGCGCTGGTCCAGGCGGCCGGACTGATTTTCCGGACCGGATGGACGTTGCAGACCTCGGACGCCGGGTGGAACTCGATGCTGGTCGCGATCGCCATCGGCGTCGGCTGCTACTTCGCCGGTCGCGTGCTCCCCGATCGGTTCGGGCGGCGGAGCCGCCACCTGCCTGCCGACGTTCGCCCATGGGTCGTCGCAGTCAGTCTCCCGCTCGTGACCGCGATCACCGTGTTCGTGGTCGACGCGCCGCAGAACTGGGCAAGCGTCGTCGCCTACGCGATCGCACCCCTGGGCCTCGCGCTCGGTGCGTGGCGGCCGGACCTCCTCCATGGCCGCAGGCGAATCACGTTGATCCTTGTCGTCTTCGCCCTCTTGTTCATCGGCATCCTCGGGGCGAGCGCGACCTCATCGATGCGATCAGCCCAGCCCACCCAAGTCCCGATCTTCCCGGATCGAGGCCTCTCCGTCGTCGGGCCCGAGTGGTACCCGCCGATCGAATCGGGGATGTCGGCCTTCGCGAGCTCGAGCTGGGGCGACGTGGGCGATGCCATCCGCTGGGATGGCGAGCTTGCTGACGGCGTCAGCCTCGCGGGGTTCCGCGACCTCCGCCTCGAGGCGTGGCGGTCAACCGAGTATGGATACCAGGTCGATCCGGCCTACGACAGCCCGTTCGCCGTCGCGCCGGTGATCGGCGACGGGCGCTCGTACACCGCCGACATCGTCACCACCCGTGAGCCGGGCGTGGGCGCATGGACGCTGATCGTCACCGGCGTCGGCGATGACGGCATGCGCTACGTGATCGACGCGAGCGGCGGCGGGAACAGCACGTTCACCGGATCGGCCTGGGACTGGATCGTCGCGGTCTCGAGCGACTGAGATTGGCGGGCGGTTGCGCCGTCGCGCTAGCCTAGGCGGCGATGGCGACGGAGAAGTCTCGGGCCTCGACGGCCAACGGGATCTGGACCACCGCCCAGGGGGAGCTCGACCTCGCGGCGGAGCGCCTGGACCTCGACGAGGCGATGCATCGCGTCCTGCGCGTCCCGAAGCGGGAGCTGACGGTGAGCTTCCCCGTCACCCATGACGACGGCCACGTCGAGGTCTACACCGGCTTCCGTGTCCACCACAACGTCAACCGCGGGCCGACGAGCGGCGGCATCCGCTACGTGCCGAACCTCGACCTCGACGAGGTGCGCGCGCTCGCGATGCTCAACACCTGGAAGGCGGCACTGGTCCGCATCCCGTTCGGCGGAGCGGCGGGCGGCGTGCGCGTGGATCCGCGAAGGCTGACCGAGAACGAGCGGCAGGGCCTCACCCGCCGCTACACGACGGAGATCAGCGTCATCCTCGGCCCGGACAGCGACATCCCGTCGCCGGACGTGAACACCGGGTCCCAGACGATGGCCTGGATGATGGACACCCTGTCGATGCACCGCGGCCATACCGTCGCCGCGGCCGTCATCGGCAAGCCGCTGGCGATCGGCGGCACGCGTGGCCGCCGCAGCGCCACGGCCCGCGGAGCGCTGCGCTGCATCCAGGCCGAGGCGCACAGCAGGCGGGTCATCCTCGATGGCGCAAGAGTCGCGATCCAAGGCTACGGCCGCGTCGGGATGACGCTCGCCGAGGAGGTGGCCGGAGCCGGGGCGAAGGTCGTGGGGATCGCCGACGACCGGCATGCCGTGCTCAACCCCCGCGGCATCCCCGTCGGGCGCAGCATCGAGTGGATGCGCGAGCACGACGCCATCGAAGGCCTCCCCGAGACCGACGGCGCCGACAAGGCCGACATCTTCGGCATCGACTGCGACGTGCTCGTCCTGGCCGGCCTCCAGGGCGAGGTGACCGATGCGAACGCCGGCAGCATCCGCGCCGGCATCGTGGCCGAAGTCGCGAATGGCGGCACGACACCGGCCGCGGACGTGCTCCTGGACGACCGCGGCGTGTCGGTCATCCCGGACATCATCGCCACCGCGGGCGGCACGGTCCTCGGCTACTTCGAGTGGGTGCAGGACATGCAGGCCTTCTTCTGGTCGGAGGCGGAGATCGCAAGCCAGCTCGACCGCATCGTGGACGAGGCGATGGCCGGCATCCAGGCCATGGCGGCGGCCGAGAAGGTCGACCTGCGCAGCGCGGCGATGATGGTCGCCGTCTCGCGTGTCGCCGACGCAACGATGCTCCGCGGGCTCTACCCCTAGAGCCGTTCCCTACAGCAGCGCCGGCCTCCGGAACTCCTCGCCCCGCACCTGCTCGTCCAGGAAGGCGAGGACCGTCTCGTACCACAGCCGCGCGTTCTGCGGCTTGAGGATCCAGTGGTTCTCGTCGGGGAAGTAGAGGAACCGCGCCGGGACGTGGTGCCGCCGGAGGTCGGTCCAGAGGCGGAGCGCCTCGCTGATCGGCACGCGCAGGTCGCGCTCGCCGTGGATGACGAGCATTGGCGTCCGGATGTTGGCCAGGTGCCGGCTCGGCGACCACTCCTCGTACAGCGACGGGTCGGCGTAGGGATCGCCGAACTCGCGCTCCCAGTCAGGCCCGTAGTCGGTCGTGCCGTGAAAGCCGCGCAGCTCCCACAGGCTGGCGTGGGTGACGATGCCGCGGAAGCGATCGGTGTTGCCGGCGACCCAGTTCGCCATGTAGCCGCCGAACGAGCCCCCCATGAGGGCCGTGCGATCGGCGTCCAGGTCGTCGCGCTCGAGCGCCGCGTCCACGGCCGAGATGACGTCGGTGAATGGCTCGGCGCCCCATCGGCCCCAGCCGCGCTGGACGAAGGCGTGGCCGTAGCCGGTCGACACCGCGGGATCGGGCATGAGCACGGCGTAGCCGTGCGCGGCGAGGAGCTGGGGGTTCCAGCGCCAGCTCCACGTGTTCCACGAGCCGACGGGACCGCCGTGGACGAAGACGACGAGCGGGCTGGCCCCGTCCGCGTCGCGCGGCGTCACCAGCCAGGAGCCGATCTCCTGCCCGTCGTCGGCCACCGCGGCGAGCCGCTCCAGCCTGCCGGGGAGCTTCGCCAGCGCATCGTCGTCGAGCTCCTCGAATGAACGGATCCGATGCGAGGCGCCGCCGTCCGAAGCCGGCAGCCGAACCGGGCTCGGCGGCTCGCTGTAGGAGGCGCGCAGGGCGAGCGGCGGGCCCTCGATCTCGAGGGCGAGATCGGAGAAGGTGCCGTCGTCGGCGACCAGGGTCGTCGCGCCGGAGGCGAGGTCGTGGCGGTAGACCGCACCGGCGCCCCGATGGTCGGCCGTGAACCAGATCGTGGAGCCATCCGGTGCCCAGCTCGGGTGCTGCGGCCAGGCGTCGAGATCGGGGGTGAGGTCGCGACCCTCCCCGCTCTGGAGGTCGACGAGCCAGAGGGTCTCGTCGCCCACCCTCTCCGGGACGTCGATCTCGTGGCGCTCGCACACGACGAAGCGGCCGTCGGGCGAGATGCGCGGAGAGGCGTACCAGGCGTCGCCGCCGGCGAGCATCCGGTGGGCACCGCTCGCGCGGTCGATGGCGACGACGCTGAAGTCGGTCCGCCCGTCATCGTCCGATGTCACCCAGCCGGTGACGACCGTCCCACCGTCGGGGCTCACGTCGAAGCCCTGCTCCACGAGGGCGCTCCCAGCCTCCGGCGTGAGGTCGACCGGGTCGCTGATGCGGCCCTCGCCCTCGGGCACCGGTGCAGCGAAGAGATGCCGCTCACGCGGTCCATGGAAGGCGTCCCAGTGGCGGATCGGGAACGAGTCGAACAGGAGCGCCTCGACCCCGGCCTTCTTCCGCGCCTCGTGGCGCTCGCGGTCGGCCTTCGGGTCGGCGGCGCCGGGGAAGACCGACGCGGCGTACACGAGCACATCGGCATCGCGCGCCGCGACGACCGCGTCCACGCCCCCTGACGGAGCGGCAAGCAGGCGCGCCTCGCCCCCGTCGGGGGGCAGCAGCCAGAGGCCGCTGACCTCGTCCTCGTCGCCCTCGTCCGGCTTGCGCTCGGGGTCGGGCCGGGTCGACGTGAACAGGATCGACCCGTCGCGCGCGAAGGCTGCGGCGCTCTCGCCGGGGGCTGAGCGGGTCAGGCGGCGCGGGCGGCGGTCGCCGGTCGGGTCGATCTCCCACAGCGAGCCGTGCATCTTCTTGCCGTCCGGCGCCAGGCGCCCGACGGAGACGATGACGCGCCGCCCGTCGGGCGAGGCGCGGAGGCCGGAGAGGCGCGGGAGGCGCAGATAGGCGTCGAAGTCGAAGGAATCGGTCACGCAGGGAACCTCGAATCGGTGGCGACACGGGTGCCGGAAAGTCGGTCGTACAGGGTACGCCGCTCCGGGTCGACCAGCGCGGCGACGATGTTGGCCCCGATGAGGACCCACACGATCACGAGCCCCGCGTCGAGCAGCGCCTCGGACACCGAGCCCTCGATCGCGAAGCGCCAGATGATCGCGTGCGTCAGCTCCCAGGGCAGGAGCTTGAGGATCGTGCGCGCCAACGCGCGCAGTCGCGACACCGGATGGCCCGCCCGGGTCAGAACCCGGATCCCGAGGCGCCGTTTGCCGAGCGTCGCGCCACGCGGAGCCGCCTCCAGGATTGCGAAGTAGAGGATCACGGGAAGCGTGAGGACCGCGAATCCGGTCGCTTCCGCCGTCAGCGGATCGCCGAAGACCGCGTCGGTCACATCGGGCGCGATCGAGCGCAGGCCGATGGCGACGCCGACAAGAAGGAGCAGCCAGGCCGCGATGACGAGGTAGTCGACCAGGAACGCGAGGCCGCGGTGGGCGAGGCCGGCCGTGACGGGGGCATCGGTCATGGCACCATCGTGGCAGGCCCGGCCGGTTGCGCGCGCATCGGCTCAGCCGCCACACTGCGGCCAATGTCCGATGACACGCGCTGGCGCGAGCACGCCGATCGTTGGGAGGCCGAGCGGCTGACGCCCGCGCTCGAACGAGCCCCGGAACGACGAGGCCGCTTCATCACCCAGTCGGGCGTCGAGATCGACCGCGTCTACACGCCGGCCGACCTGGCCGATGCGGCCAACGATCCCGACGCGGAGCGCCCGCGCTACCGGTTCAGCCCATCACCCGACGAGCGCGAGGGCTGGGACGAGATCGACGACCTCGGGCTGCCGGGCGAGCCGCCATTCACGCGCGGCATCCACCCCACGGGGCACCGCGGCCGCCTCTGGACGATGCGCATGTTCGCCGGCTTCGGCACGGCTGAGGACACGAACGCGCGGTTCAAGACGCTGATCAAGGAGGGCGGCACCGGCCTCTCGATCGCCTACGACATGCCGACGCTCTACGGATACGACCACGACGAGCCGCAGGCGGAGGGCGAGTTCGGGACGTGCGGGGTCGCCGTCAGCTCACTGGCCGACATGGAGATCCTCCTGGATGGGCTGCCGGTCGGCGAGATCAGCACGTCGATGACGATCAACTCCCCCGCGCCGATGATCTGGGCGATGTACATCGTGGCCGCCGAGAAGGCCGGCGTGCCCCGCGCGCAGCTGTCCGGCACGCTCCAGAACGACATCCTCAAGGAGTTCATCGCGCAGAAGGAGTACATCTTCCCACCGGCGCCCTCGCTCAAGCTGGTGACCGATACGGTCGAGTGGGGAACCCGCGAGCTGCCGCGCTGGAACACGATCAGCATCAGCGGCTATCACATTCGCGAGGCCGGCTCGACGGCGGTCCAGGAGCTGGCGTTCACGATTGCGGACGGGATCGCCTACGTCGAGGACGCCATCGCGCGCGGCCTCCGCTTCGACGACTTCGCGCCGCGACTCAGCTTCTTCTTCAACAGCCACAACGACTTCTTCGAGGAGATCGCGAAATTCCGGGCGGCCCGCCGGATCTGGTACAAGCTGTGCCGCGAGCGCTTCGGGGCCGAGAACGAGCGGTCGACCTGGATGCGCTTCCACACCCAGACCGCCGGTGTCTCCCTCACCGCTCAGCAGCCGTTGAACAACCTGACCCGCGTCGCGATCCAGGCCCTGGCCGGCGTCCTCGGCGGCACCCAGAGCCTCCACACCGATGCGTACGACGAGGCGTGGGCCGTCCCCTCGGAGGATGCCGCGCTGCTCGCCCTGCGCCAGCAGCAGATCATCGCCGAGGAGTCCGGCGCCGCGAACACGGTCGACCCGCTGGCCGGCTCCTACTTCGTCGAGACACTCACGAACCGGACCGAGCAGGCCGCCTGGCGCTACATCGCCCGCATCGACGAGTTGGGCGGGATGGTGCGCGCCATCGAGGCGGGCTACCCGCAGGCCGAGATCGCCGACGCCGCCTACGAGCAGCAGCGCGAGCTGGAGGCCCACGAGCGCGAGATCATCGGCGTCACGCGCTTCGCCGATCCCGAGGAGGAGCTGCGCATCCCGCTGCTCGAGATCAGCACCGAGCAGGAGCGCCGCCACCTGGACCGGCTGGCGCGCGTCCGCGCCGACCGTGACGCCTCGACCCATGCCGCGGCGCTGAAGCGCCTCGAGGACGAGGCGCGCGGTGGCGACGTCAACCTCATGCCGGCCATCGTGGCCGCCGTCGAGGCGTACGCCACGATCGGGGAGATGTGCGGCGCGCTCCGCCGTGTGTACGGCGAGTACAAGGAGCCACTCGCGGTCTGATTCCGGTGGGACGGCGAAGGGGAGCCGCCGGATCCCCGGCGGCTCCCCTTGTTTGCCCGATGGCTGAGGGTCAGTCCATCGAGAAATACGTGATCACATCGGACCCGGCATAGCTGATCACGCCGAAGTAATTCTTCGTCGCATCGAGCCCGGCCCAGGTTGCCGTCACCGTCGACGGATCACCCAGGGCAGCCGGAGCCGGCACCGGGTTCGGCGACAGTGTGAGGTTGCCCAGGTCGTCCGGTGCCAGCACGAAGTTCGTGATGGCGTAGCCCGTCGAACCTCCCGGTGTGGTGAACCCGTTCACGAACGCGTGATACGTGCCCTCGGCCGGTGCATCCAGCGTGACCTGCTCGTCGGCCGCACCGCTCGCGGAGAGGTCGACGAAGGCGAGGTCCGCCCCGTCCTCGACATAGACGAACAGGTCGAGATCGGCCGTATCGTCGTCGGAGTCGAGGTCGAAGCGTGCCGCCGTCGTGCCAGTGGGCACCTCGACGACGTACTCCTTCGTATCGGCATCAGCGATCGGGTCGTTGATGTCGAACTCGCCCGAGACCACGCTGTCCGCGGTCGGCGTCACGCCGAGCAGCCCGGACACGGAGAGGTCGAGGTCCGACAGGCTGCCGAGGCTGATCTCGAAGTCCGTCGAGCCGCCGGCCGTGACGCCGTCGACGTGGACCTCGCCCGGCGCGCTCACGACGACCGGCTGCACGGCGACGGGGCTGCGCACCGTGTGGCCGCCACCGGTCCAGGTCAGCGATCCGATTGCCCATTCGCCCAGCGGCGCGTCACCCTCGGTCAACTGGACCGTGAACGTCGCCTCGGCGTTCGGGGCGAGCGTAAGGGTGCTCGGCGTGACGACCGCGTCGATGCCGGGCACGTCGATGGTGGCGGTGAAGGTCGTCTCAGCGTTCGAGACGTTCTTCACGTGCCGGGTGACGGTCTCGGTGCCGGCCATCTTGCCGACCGAGATCGAGGCCTGGTTGAGGTTCGAGGCGCTGATCGGAGGCAGCGTGTCGAACGGCGGCGCGAACTGCACCCCCAGGCTGACCATGAAGCTGCGGTACTCGTTCGCGGACGTCGGGTACACGAGGCCCGGGTCGGCCGCGGCGTTTGGTTGCACGAAGCCCGAGCCCTGGGCGAACGGATCGCCAGCGCTCGAGACGGTGTCCATGGTCGACGTCATCAGCGCCGACTTGATCTCCGACGGCGTCCACGTCGGGTGGAGCGCCTTCATCAGCGCGCCGATGCCCGCGATGTGCGGCGAGGCCATCGACGTGCCCGAGATGAGGTCCCAGTCACGCCCGAAATGGAACGGCGGGGCCACGGCGGCGATGATGTCGACGCCGGGAGCCGCGATGTCGGGCTTCAGGAAGTCGCCCTCCGTACTGACTGATGGACCGCGGGACGAGAACGCCGCGACCTCCGGCACCTGCGGCGCCGCGGCCAGCTCGGCCGCCGTGAGCGGCAGGATCTTGGCCGTCGCGCTCGTGCCGGCAGCCGCGATGTAGGCGAGGATCGCCGCTCGGGCGACCTCGTCGACGTGGACCGACGGAATGGGGTGGTAGTCGCCGTTCAGCGAGTTCGGCGAGGTGTTGGTCATGACCATGCCAACGCCACCGGCTCGCTGCACCTCGAAGCTCTTGGCGATCCGATCGAAGACGCCACGGTCGCACTGCACCACCTTGCCGGCGGCCTTGGCCGGATCCAGGGTGTTCGGTCCGCACAGCGCGGCGTCGTCCGCGTCCGCCGCGGCCAGCTTCACGCTGAGCGACGTGACGAGCTGCGTGGCGGCCGTCAGCGACGGGGTCGTCGAGGCGCCGACGTAGCGCGCCCCGTTGCCGAGCTCCACGACCTGGAAGGCGCGTCGCACGGTGGTCGCCGCCACGGTGGTGAGCCACGGCGACGGATGGTCGAAGGTGCTCGCGCCGGGACCGCTGTTCCCGGCCGAGGTGGCCACGAACACGCCCGCGTTCGAGGCGCCCCGGAACGCCTGCTCGACGGAATCGAGCACGCTGGACTCGGACGAGCCGCCGATGGAGTAGTTGATCACGTCAACGCCGTCGGCGACGGCCTGGTTGATGGCGGCCACGCTGTCGGAGTTGAAGCAGCCGGCGTTGATGCCCGGCTTGCCCTCCCAGCAGACCTTGTAGGCGGCCACCTTTGCCCCCGGCGCCATGCCCGACAGGCTGCCGTCCTCGAACGGGACGCCATCGATGGCAACGCCCGACACCATGTTGCCGGCCGCCGTGGAGGCGGTGTGACTGCCGTGGCCGTTCCCGTCTCGCGGCGAGAGGTAGTCGGCCTTGGAGATGTTGTGCTTGTTGAAGCCGGCCACGTAGTAGCGGGCGCCGATGAGCTTGTCGTTGCACGCCTTCTGCGAGAAGTTCTCGCCGGAAACGCACGTGCCGGTCCAGCCCGCCGGGATCGGGATGCCGGTGCCGCCGGCGAAGGATCGGCTCTCGGGCCAGATGCCCGTGTCGACGACGCCGACCACGATGCCTGCACCTGCCCGCTGGTGCTCCCGGCCGGCCAGCTGCGACCAGATGCCGCCCGGTGCGTTGAGCCCGAGAAACTCGGGCGTGGACGTGGTCGCCGGCTGGGCGAGCTCGTCCTGTTGCAGACCGATCACGCCCGGCTTGGCCGCGAGCTGGGCGGCCTGCGCCGCGGTCAGCTGCACGGCAACGCCGTTGTTCGTGATCGTGTAGTCATAGATCTTCGTGGCGCCCACCTCGGCCAGCGCCTTGTCGTGCTTGGCCTGGAGGTGCTGCTGCCAGCGCTGCACCGCGGGCGAGCTCGGATCGAGCTTGCGACCCGGGTGCGGCCGGGTGGCGGCGAAGCCCGCCTCGTAGCCGTCGTAGCTGGCGACCGGTTCGTCGGCGAAGGTGACGATGTACCGGCCCGCAGCGAACCTGTCGGTCGGGCCCTGTCGGGCCTGCGTCACGGACACGCCGAACATCGACGTGAGCAGCATGACGATGACGACCAGCACGGAAACCCGTCTCATCGGGTGGAGCCTCCCTCTTCGTGGCGCAATCGGATTGGGCGCTATGGC
>DASUFJ010000044.1:0-46081 GCA_036274575.1 Candidatus Limnocylindria bacterium | reverse complement strand
GGACGGCGCCGCCGCCGGCGCCTGCACCTCGCCGGTCAATCTCAGCGGCCTGGCCCTCGGCCCGCATACCTTCGCGGTGACCGCCACCGATCCGTCCGACAACACCGATCCGACCCCGGCCCAGGCCAGCTGGAACGTGGTCGCGCCAACCTCGGCGACTTTCGCGCCGGTCGCCGACACGTACGTCGACCAGTGGCACGCGTCGCGGAACAACGGATCGGCTACGACGCTCTCGGTCGATGGTCGCACCTCGCGACAGCAACAGGCGCTTCTGCGCTTCAGCGTCACCGGGATTCCGCAGCCGGTGACGTCCGCCACGCTGCGCATCTTCGTGTCGCGCGCCGTGTCGAACGGTCCGACGCTGCTCCCGACGGGCGGCACGTGGAACGAAGGAACGGTGACATGGGACAGCCGCCCATCCCCGACGGGACCGGCCTTCCGGGATCTGGCGGCGGTTCCCACCGGCTGGGTCGACATCGACGTCACCAGCTGGATCACCGGGAACGGTACCTACAACCTGCTGATGCAGAACACCGTCAGCGGCGCGCTGAGATTCGCTTCGAGAGAAACGTCGACGGCTCCGCAGCTTGTCGTCGACTGGGGACAATGAACAGGGGCCAGGCGACGTAGGCCAAGGCGCCGGGCGCGCGACCCGGCCCGGTCCGTCTCGACTCGCTGCCCGGCGAGAGCCGACGTTGTCCACGTAATCGCGCTCGGGAGCCGATCTGTGGATATTCCAGGGGACGGCGGCGCGCAAGGGGGAGTAGGCTCGCCATCACCACGCCCGACCGGAGTTCGTCCCGTGCCCCGAACACGCGCCAATGGCGCAGGCGGTTCGCCCACGCCGCCCGAGCCGGGGGAGGAAGCCTTGCAGGCCGCCACAACCACCCTGACGCAGCGCCAGCTCGAGATTCTCAGCCACGTTGCCCGAGGTCGGACGAACCGGCAGATCGGGGAAGCACTGGGGATCAGTGAGCTCACCGTCCGAAATCACATGTCGACCATCGGCCAGCGCCTGTCGAGCACCGATCGCACCCACGCGGTGGTGCTCGCGATCGGCCAGGGACTCATCGCGGTCCCGGTCGAACCTGAGTCGAGCCCGCCCGCACTGACGGCACGCGTCGCGCCCGCGACCGACTAGCGCTAACCACACCAGACCACCCTGTGCCTTCCGTTAGCCGCGGACGGTGGTCTCCTGGCCGGTCGGTGTGTCACGAACCTCGACGCCGAGCGCGGCGAGCTCTTCGCGCAGCGCGTCGGAGGCGGCGAAGTCCCTTCCGGCACGCGCGGCGGCACGTCGTTCGAGGAGCTCGGCCGCACCGCCCGGAAGCGGCGCTTCGGACTGGGCCGGGAGCTCCAGCGAGAGCCCGAGGACGCGGTCGAAGTCCAGGAGCAGTGCCCGCCGCTGAGCGCCATCGAGATCGGAGGCAGCCGCGACCTCGTGGGCGACGGCCAGCGCGCGCGGCGTGCCGAGGTCGTCCGCGATCGCATCGGCGAAGCGCGAACGGTAGGCGGCCATCGGCGCTGCCGAGAGGTCAACCTCGACGTCGGGCCCGGCCGAGGCCCGACGCAGCCGGGCGAGGCCGGACTCGGCGGCGTGCATCGCCGCATCGGTGAAGTCGAGCTTCGAGCGGTAGTGCGCCGTCAGGGCGAGGTAGCGGAAGACGAGCGGCTCGTAGCCGAGGTCGGGCAGCTCCGCGACGCGGATGATGTTGCCGGCGCTCTTCGCCATCTTGGCGTCGTCCATGGTAAGGAACTCGCCGTGCATCCAGATCGAGACGACCTCGTGCCCCAGCGCGCCCTCCGACTGGGCGATCTCGTCCTCGTGGTGCGGGAACTTCAGGTCGATCCCGCCGGTGTGAATGTCGAACCGCTCGCCGAGGTGCTTGAGCGACATGGCCGAGCACTCGATGTGCCATCCCGGGAAGCCGTCGCCCCACGGTGACGGCCACTTCATGGATCGGTGCTCGTGGGCGTGCTTCCAGAGCGCGAAGTCCGCGGGGTCGCGCTTGTCCGTCTCGACGTCGACGCGGTGCCCGGCGTGGGTCTCCTCGACCCTCTGGCCGGAGAGCTTCCCGTAGCCGGGGAAGGCGCGCACGTCGAAGTAGATCGTGCCGTCGACCTCGTAGGCCATGCCGTTCTCCAGCAGCCGCGCGGTGAGGTCGATCATCTCGTCGATGTGCTCGGTGGCCTTCGGCATCACGTCCGCACGCAGGATGTTGAGCAGGGCCTCGTCCTCCAGCCAGGCATCGGTGTAGAACGTCGCGATCTCGGCCGGCGTCTTGCCCTCGAGCGCCGCCGCCTCCTCGACCTTGTCGGGCCCCACGATCGAGTCGAGCTGGTCGTCGCGCATGTGCCCGACGTCGGTGATGTTCTTCACGTAGCGCACCTCGTAGCCGAGGTACTCGAGCGTGCGGTGCAGGAGGTCGCCGAAGAGGTACGTCCGCAGATTGCCGATGTGGGCGTACTTGTAGACCGTGCTGCCGCAGGTGTAGATCGTCACGCGCCCCGGATCGAGCGGCTCGAGGGTCTCGAGCCGCCGCGTCATCGAGTTGTGCAGGCGAACGACGGGCAGCTCGGGGTTCGCGGGGGCTCCGGCGGCGCGCATTGGTCTACGCGTCTGCCTCCAGCTTCGCGATGATCGACGCGAGCGCCGCCTCGCGACCCTTGAGCTCGTCCCGAAACGCCGTCGTCTCGGTGCGATTGATCTCCGCCTTCAGGTCACCCATGTGGGCGCGCAGGACGTCGAGCAGCACCTCGCGCTCGTCTGGCGAAAGGATGATGGGCATGCTCGCATTCTAGGTGGCCACTACGATGATGGCCCGATGCCCCACACCGACTCGTCCCGCCGCTTCCCGATGACGCTCGGCGAGGAGCCGCGCTTCTGCCCCGCCTGCGGTCGGCCCGTCGAGCCGCGGGTGCTCGAGGCGGACCACAGGCCGCGCCTCGTCTGTCCCGAGGGCCACGTCACCTGGCGCAACCCGCGCGTCGTGGTCGGCACCCTGCCCGTCGAGGGCGGTCGGGTCTATCTCGGGCGACGGGCCATCGAGCCGGCGGCGGGCAAGTGGGGCAACCCGAGCGGCTTCCTCGAGCTGGGCGAGTCCGTCCAGGAAGGTGCCCGCCGCGAGACCGAGGAGGAGACGCAGCTGCTCGTCCAGGTCGGGCGGCTCATCGGCGTCTACTCGAGGCCGGAGGCGGGGATCGTGACGATGGCGTTCGAGGCGACGGTCGTTGGAGGACGGCCCGAGCCCGCGGCCGAGACGAGCGAGGTTCGCGCCTTCGGACCGGACGAGATCCCGTGGGACGAGATCGCGTTCACGACGGCCGAGTCCGCCCTCCGAGACTGGGTCGCGTCACTCCCGGGACGGGGACCCCGACACGAGCCGGAGCTCTACGTCGAGGGCGAGCCTCCGTAACGCAGCACGTCGCCACGGACGGGAACGCCGGCTGCCAGGAAGAGGCCGTACCCCAGCGTGGCGAGCAGCGGCGCGGCGCTGCCGGCGAAGATCGCTCCGTCCACGTCGCGCGTGAAGGCGGCGGCGATGAGCCCCCAGGTCAGGAGCGCCACGATCGGCGCGGCGAGAGCGAGCGTGGCCCGCACCGTGAAGAAGCGCGCGAAGAAGTAGGCGAAGACCATGCCGATGAAGGCGCCTCCGGCCTGGACGGTCGCCAGGCCGAGGACGAAGGCGACCTCCGGCGAGCTGGCGAATGGTGCGAGCGCCTGGGCGAACGGCCGAAGCGGCGCCAGCGCGTCGCCGGCGGCGAGCGCCGAGAGCAGCATCGCGATCGCGGCCCATACGTAGCCACCGGCGAGCCCGGTTACGAAGCCGCGATAGGCGAGTCGGAGGCCGTTGACCTCGGTCACGGCTCGAGCGTACGCCCGCATCGGGCCCAGCCCGAGCGTGCCGAAGGTCCGCCCCCCACCGGTACCGGCGGTTGGGCTCAGCCGGCGTAGCGACCGATGAGCGCGACGGCGTTCTGGCCGCCGAAGCCGAAGCCGTTGATCATCGCCACGTTGAGGTCCGCCGGCCGCGCGGCGTTGGCAACGACGTCGAGGTCACACGCCGGATCCGGGGTGTCGTAGTTGATCGTCGGCGCGATGAGGCCGTCGCGGATGGCCAGCACGGCGGCGAGCCCGGACATCGCGCCGGCGGCACCGAGCGTGTGCCCCAGCATGCTCTTGTTGCTGGTCACCGCGATCCGGTCGGCGTGGGCGCCGAAGGCGGAGCGGATGGCCTTCGTCTCCGTCGCGTCGTTGAGCGGCGTGGAGGTGCCGTGGGCCACGATGTGCTCGACCTGTTCCATCTCGAGGTGCGCGTCGCGGACGCCACGCCGCATGGCAACCGTCGCGCCGTAGCCGCTTGGATCCGGGGCGGAGATGTGGAAGGCGTCGCCGCTCAGCGCGCCGCCCAGGACCTCGGCCAGCACCGTCGCGCCCCGAGCCTCGGCGTGCTCGGCGGCTTCGAGGACGAGGACGCCGGCGGCCTCGCCGAAGACGAACCCATCGCGGTCGGCGTCGAAGGGGCGGGAGGCCGCTGCCGGATCGTCATTGCGCTTCGAGAGCGCGCCCATGTTGCCCAGCGCGGCGAAGGCGACGGGGATGATGGCGCTCTCCGTGCCGCCGGTGATGACGACGTCGACGTCCCCGTGCTCGATGAGGCGCTGCGCGTCGACGAAGGCCTGGACGCTCGAGGCACAGGCGGCGACACCCGTCATGACCGGGCCGCGAATCCCGTTCTGGATGCTGATCTGGCACGCCGCCATCGAGGGCGACATCATCGGCACCGTGAATGGGCTGACCCGCGCGGCGCCCCGGGTCATGAGCGTCATCTCGCCCTCGGACACCTGGTCCAGGCCGCCACCGCCGGTGTTGACGATGACGGCGATGTCGTCCCTGTTGTGATCACCGATCTCGAGGCGCGAGGCATCGATCGCCTGGCGCGCGGCGGCCACGGCGATCTGCGAGAAGCGGGCCATGCGGCGCGCCTGCTTGAAGTCCATCCAGTCGCGCGGCTCGAAGTCCTTGATCTCGGCCGCGATCCGGACGTCGAAGCCAGTGGCGTCGAACTGGGTGATGGGTCCGACGCCGGAGACGCCGGCGGACAGGTTGGCCCAGAACGTGTCGACGTCGTTGCCGATGGGGGTGATCGCGCCCAGGCCGGTGACGACGGTGCGTCGCGCGGGGTCCCGCGGCGCCGGGGGGCGGGTCACGCCTCGAAGCGGCGCAGGATGACGCAGCTGTTGTGGCCGCCCAGGCCCATGGAGTTGGACAGAGCGACCCGGACGTCGGCCGCCCGCGCCTCGTTGGGGACGTAGTCGAGCGTCAGCTCGGGATCGGGGTGGCGGTAGTTGATCGTGGGCGGGATGCATCCGGTTTCGATGACCTTGGCGCACACGAAGGCCTCGATGGCACCGGCGGCGCCCATGGCGTGGCCGGTCATCGACTTCGTGCTCGACACGGCGAGCTTGTCGGCGTGGTCGCCGAAGACGGCTCGGATGGCCATCGTCTCGTAGCGGTCGTTGATCGGCGTCGAGGTGCCATGGGGGTTGATGTAATCGACCTCCTCGGGGCCGATGCCGGCTCGCGCCAGTGCCGCGCGCATGGCGCGCTGGTTGCCCTCGCCCATCGCGGCGGGAGCCGCCATGTCGTGCGCGTCGGCCGACGAGCCGTAGCCGATGACCTCCGCGATGGGCCGCGCTCCGCGTGCTCGCGCGTGCTCGAGCTCTTCCAGCACCAGGACCGCCGAGCCCTCCGAGACGACGAAGCCGTCGCGCGTGGCATCGAACGGACGCGAGGCCATGGCCGGCGCGTAGTCGCCGGTGTCCGGGTCGCGCGGGGTGCCGAGCGCGCGCATCTGGCCGAAGCCGGCGATGGCGAGCGGGACCAGCGGGGCCTCGGTGCCGGCGCCGAGCATGATGTCGGCCTGGCCGCGAACGATGGCCTCCATCGCCTCTCCGACGGCGTGGCCGCCGGTGGCACAGGCGGATACGACGGCCATGTTGTGGCCGCGAATGCCGTACTCGATGGCCACCTGGCCCGAGGGCGAGTCGGGGAGCATGTGCGGGATGAGGAACGGCGAGACGCGCCGCGCGCCGCGCTCGACGAGGATCATCTGGTTCTCGAGGAGCATCCCGATGCCGCCGATGCCGGTCCCGAAGACCATGCCGAAACGGTCGGCATCGACGTCGGAGGTGACGTGCCCGTCGTCGCCGAGCAGTCCGGCCTCGCGCAGTGCCTCGCCGGTGGCCGCCACCGCCAGGTGGGTCGAACGGTCGTGGCGGCGCGCATCCTTGGCGTCCATGTAGTTGGTGGCGTCGAAGCCCTTGACCTCGCCCCCCACATCCACGTCGAAGCCGGACGCGTCGAACAGGCTGATCGTAGCGATCCCGGAGTGCCCGCCCACGAGCCCGTCCCACGTGGCCTCGGCACCGATCCCCACCGGCGACACGATCCCGAGGCCGGTGACGACGGCGCGGCGCTGGCTCACGCGGGGGGCTCGCGGAACGCGACGAGCAGCGCGCGCGGGTCGGGAAGGTCCACCGGATGGGTGATGGCGTCGGGACTGATGCGGCGGATGAGGCCCGAGAGCACGCGGCCGGGACCGATCTCCACGAAGTCGGTCACGCCCCCGGACGCCATGCGCCTCACGCTCGCCGTCCACTGCACTCCGTGGATGAGGTGGTCGCTGAGCTCGGTGCGGAGGCCGTCCGCCGTGCTGATGACCGTGGCGTGCACGTTGCCGAGCATGGGGACCTTCGGATCGCGGAAGGGCACCTTGGCGAGGATGCGGCCGAACTCGTCGCGCGCGCGGCGCATGAGGGGCGAGTGGCTCGCGACGCTGACCGTGAGACGCACGGCCTTGCGGGCGCCGACGGTGCGGCTCATCTCGAGGGCGAACACCAGGGCCGGGACGACGCCGGAGAGGACGATCTGGCCCGGCGCGTTCTTGTTCGCCACGGCGATCTCGCCGTGCTCGCGGGCCGCGTCGACGATCTCGTGGACCTGCTCGTCGGACAGGCCGACCACGGCGCCCATGCCGCCCTCGATCCCGCGCTCCTGCATGATTCGCCCGCGCTCGCGCACCAGGCGCAACGCATCGGCGTAGTCGATGGCGTCGGCGGCCACGGCCGCGGCGTACTGCCCGGCAGAGTGTCCGGCGAGCGCGCGCGGCACGATCTCGATGCCCTCCGAGCGCGCCTCCTCGCGCATCGCCTCGAGGAAGGCGACGCTCGTGGCGAGGATCGCGGGCTGAGCGTTGACCGTCAGGTCGAGCTCCTCCGCGGGTCCCTCCAGGATGAGTCGCGAGAGTGGCATGCCCAGCGCGGCATCGGCGCGCTCGTAGGCAGCGGCCGCGGCCGGCGATCGCTTGACGAGTTCGGCGCCCATCCCCACGTACTGGGAACCCTGGCCCGGGAAGACGAAGGCGATCGAGCGTGCCGGGGGCGTGTCGCCCGGATCAGTGGTGTGCGTCATGAGGGTCGGAGTGCGGGAGTCCAGCCGGGAGTATAGCCGCAGGGCACGAAAATGACCTCCCGGGTGCCTGGCCCGCGCACTCAGCCGTCGCGCACGGCGTACCGCGCCACGACCTCCGCCAGGACCGGTAGGCCGAAGGCGAGCGCGCTGACCGGGATTCGCTCGTCGTGGCCGTGGAACAGCGAGAGGAAGGGCACGTCGGCCTCCAGCTTCACCGGTGCGAAGCCGTAACACGGAATCCCCAGCTGGGCCAGCGCCTTCGCATCGGTCCCGAGCGTGATCATCATCGGCAGGGGAGTGGCCTCCGGGTCGGCTGCGCGGAGGACGTCGGTCATGTGGGTCACGATCTCGGCGTCCGCGGGCCACTCGATGGCCGGCAGGGTTACGACCGCCTCCACGGAGGCGCGATCGCCGACGACCTCCTGGAGGTGCTCGAGCAGCGCCTCCTGGTCGGTGTCGGGGAGCGTCCTGACGTCGATCTCCGCCTCACCGGCGCCGGGAATGACGTTGACCTTGGTCCCGGCGTGGATGACGTTCGGCGTCACGGTGTCGCGCAGCATGGCGTCGAGGCTGCGCCGCATGGCCGGGTCGTCGACGAGGGCGGCCAGGGCCTGTGCGGCGCCGTCGGGGTCGGATCCGGCAAGGCGCACGACCTCCCCCAGCCCCAGCGCATCGAAGAAGCGGGCGACGAGCGGGATGACGTGCGCCGGCCGTCGTGCCTGATCGGCGGCGATGGCCGTTACCGACTCCGCCAGTTTGATCGCGGCGTTGTCGGCGTGCGGCATGGAGCCGTGGGCGGGAGTGCCCGTCGACCGCAGCCGCGTCCAGCTGATGCCCTTTTCGGCCACCTGGACCGCATAGAAGCGGCGCCCGCCGATGGTCATCGAGTAGCCGCCGACCTCGTTGAGCGCCGCGCCGGCGGGTCGCCCCGACGCGTCGGTGAAGACGTCCGGTCGCCGCTCGACGAGGCCGCGCGCGCCGTGCGCACCACCGGCCTCCTCGTCGGCCACGGCGGCGAAGATGACGTCCCGCCGCAGCTCCGCGCCCGAGCGGCGGAGGGCCTGCATCACGGCGAGCTCCATGGCGACCATGTTCTTCATGTCGACGGCGCCCCGACCCCAGACGACGCCGTCCACGAGCTCGCCGCCGAACGGGTCGCGCGTCCATGCGTCTGCTTCGACCGGCACGACGTCGATATGGCTGAGCAGGATGAGCGGCGGCTCCGTCGCATCGCCCGAGGCTGCGAGCCGCGCGATGCACGACCCTCGGCCCGGCGTCAGCTCGATGACCTCGGCCTCGATCCCGGCCCCAGAAAGGACGTCGGCGCAGTAGCGGGCCGCCGCCGTCTCGCCGCCGCGCGGGTCGCGGCCCGCGGACACTTCCGGTCCGCCCCCCGGAGGGTTGACCGATGGAATGCGGATCAGCGCGCGCAGGTCGTCGACGCAGGCGTCGACGTCGTAATGGGGGGCAAGGTCGAGCGTCATGCCGGCGAGGGTAGCGTTCGGGGCCGGAAGGCGAGCATCGCCGCGACCGTGATGAGGGGCGCGAAGGCACCGACCGCCATGCCGGCGGTGATGTCGATCTGCGACCACAGCTCCGCCGCGAGCACCGAACCCGCGACGATCCCGATGGTCGACAGGGCGTTGACCACGCCGAAGATCCGGCCAAGCCGCCGCTCGCCGGCGCTGTCGGCGAGGAGGGCGTACCACGAGGCGCTGAAGGCCGTCAGACCGCCGCCGGCCGCCACCGCGATCCCGAAGACGGCGACCTGCGGCAGCCCGACGACGAGGCTCAGCCCGAACGCCACCAGCGCCAGCGGAGCGAGCATGGCGATCCGGCGCCGCCCGACCCGATCTGCCAGATGGGCGAGCCAGGGCCCGAGCAGGATGCTGCCGGCGCCGAAGAACGAGAAGGCGATGCCGACCTCGACGAGCGTCCACCCCAGCCTGATCGTCGCCAGCGTCGCGTACGTCGTGATGAACCCGCCATACGAGGCGAGCAGCGCCATGTTGGCCACGAGCAGCGTCGCCAGCGGCCGGATCGGGATCCTCTCCGCCTGGTCGCCGGCGTCGGCCTCCTCCGTCCCGGGTCGGGGGGCGGGCAGGAAGAGCGTGCCGGCCAGGGCGATCATGCTCGTCAGTGCGACGAGGACGAAGGGCGCTCGCAGCCCGCCGATGGTCGCCGCAACGCCGCCGACGACGGGGCCGGCCACCGTCCCGGCAGACTGGCCGGCGGACACGATGCCGTTGGCGAATGCCCGCCGAGCCGGCGCCACGGACTGGGCCAGGTAGATGCGCTCGGCCACGATCATGGCGCCGCCACCGAAGCCGGCGGCCGATCGCCACGCGAGCAGCCAACCGGCGGTCGCGGCCGTAGCGATGAGCGCGTTCATCGAGGCGTAGAGGCCGAGGCCGGCGGTCATCATGCGCCGCGCGCCCCAGCGCTCGGTGAGGAACCCGGTCCCGAACTGGCCGATCGCGTTCGTGGTGGCGAAGGCGCCGGTCAGCAGCCCCAGGACGAACGGCGGTGCTCCCAGCTCGGTCGCGTACAGGGGCAGGAGGGGCAGCATGACCGAGATGCCGACCTGGCTGATGAAGCCGATGGCGGCCAGGAGCCACAGCGCCGGGTCGATGCCGCGCGTGACGCGCCCCATCGACGAGCGCGGGCGCGAGCCGGGGGCGATCGTGGACACGCCCGGATGGTAGCGGCCGGATCTCAGCCCTCGGGGACGGCGCGTCCGAAGTAGTCGCGCCGCATGACCACCTGTCCCGCATGGCGTCGCTCGGTCAGCCAGGCCAGCGGCGCCTCGAGTGCGAGGAACACGAGGGCCGTGACGAGGAGGATCGGCTCCCTCGTGGCAAGGCCCAGCGAGAACAGCGCGAAGAGGAAGACGAGGTGGATGGCGACGCGCGTCGCGAACGCGAAGCGCAGGTCGACGATCGCCAGGGCAGCGCCGTCCGGCCGGCCGCGATCAGGGCCGAAGACGCCCCATGCACCGACGAGCACGAACGCGGCGAGCGTCAGGGCGAACATCCCGCCCCCGCCACCCGGCGAGGGATCGACGAAGGGCTTGATCGCGGCGAACGGGATGATGCCGGCGATGAGGAGGACGAAGGCCGGGACCGGCACCAGGAGCTGCAGCCAGGCGAGGCCCGGGCGGCGCCGGCAGACGTCGCGCAGGTGGCGCGTGACGATGCTGAACCCTAAGGTCACGAACAGCCACGAGTAGAAGTTGCCGGCAGGAACCCCGAACCATCCGTCGGTCAACGGGACGTCGCGCCACGTCCAGAGGCCCATCCGGATCGCGATCGCGTCGAACGCCAGGTCGAGCATGATCGCCAGGAGGCTGTCGACGACCGGCGCGTATCTCCGCCGCACGCCGAGCGCATCGGTGATGCGCATGGCGCCCGCGATGATGAGCGCCCAGGTGAGACCGATGACGACCGGCGCCCGGTCGACGGCGAGGATGAAGTCCCCGGAGTACCCGTACGTCTCGAAGATCAGCTGGTCGCCCTCCTCCAGGAGGAGGCCGAAGGCGGCGGCGCTGACGAGCTCGAGGAATGGGAGCCGGCCACGCTGGAAGGCGAGCCAGGCCGCGACTCCGAAGAGGGTCACCGCCCCGAGCTCGATGACGACGTAGGTCGGGTTCATGCGCGCCGATGGTAGCAAGTTATTGCGATGCGCGCATGGCGACCGGCCGCGGCCGACGTCGTCCAGCCTTTGAGGCCACACGAATCCTGGCGGGTCCGGACGTAGAATGCGGCCCATGACGACCCGAGTGCGCGCGCCGAGCGTGCCGATCTTCCTCGCCGGCGAGATGGTCGAGGCCGGACGCCCGCTGGAGATCCGCAACCCCGCGAACGACGAGCTCGTGGCGACGACGTTCCAGGCCGGGCCGGAGGAGCTCGAGCGGGCCACGACGGCCGCGGTCGAGGCGTTCCGTGAGACGCGACGGCTGCCGAGCTACGCCCGCCGCGATGCGCTCGCCCACGTGGCTGCCTGCATCGAGCGCGACGCCGACGAGCTCGCGACGCTCCTCACGCGCGAGTCCGGCAAGCCGATCCGCGACGCCAGGGGCGAAGTCGCGCGCGGGGCGCTCACGTTCCGCACCGCGGCCGAGGAGGCGCTCCGCATCAACGGGGAATGGCTGCCGCTGGACTGGGCGCCGGCGAACAAGGGCCGCCACGGGATCGTGCGGCGCTACCCGCTCGGCCCGGTCGCCGGCATCAGCCCCTTCAACTTCCCGCTGAACCTCGCCGCGCACAAGGTCGCGCCGGCCATCGCCGCCGGCTGCAGCATCGTCCTCAAGCCTCCGTCACCCGACCCGCTCTCGATGCTGCGCATCGCGGACTACCTCGCCGAGACCGATCTGCCCAAGGGCGCCGTCAGCATCCTGCCCATGGATCGGCCAACCGGCGACCGCATGGTCTCCGACGACCGGTTCAAGCTGCTCTCGTTCACCGGCTCGCCCAGCGTCGGCTGGAAGATGAAGGCGGAAGCCGGCAAGAAGAAGGTCGTCCTCGAGCTCGGCGGCAACGCGGGCGCCATCGTGGATGAGACGGCGGACCTCGATTGGGCCGTCGAGCGCCTCGTGTTCGGATCGTTCGCGTATGCCGGCCAGGTCTGCATCAGCGTCCAGCGCATCTACGTCGTGCGCGCCGTCTACGACGAGTTCGAGCGCCGCTTCGTCGAGCGCGTGAAGCGGGTCGTCGTGGGCGAACCGCTCGACCCCGACACGGAGCTGGGGCCGATGCTCGACGAGAAGGCCGTCGAGCGCACTCATGGCTGGATCACCGATGCGCTGCGTGACGGCGCCCGGGCCCTCGTCTCGGGAGAGCCCAACGGCCGCTGGCATTCGCCGACCGTGCTGGTCGACGTGCCGCGCGACGCGATGATCTGCTCCGAGGAGGCCTTCGCGCCGGTCGTCAACCTCTTCGGGGTCGACACCTTCGACGACGCGCTGCACGCCATCAACGACAGTCGCTTCGGCCTCCAGTGCGGGATCTTCACCGGTTCCCTCGACCATACGTTGCTCGCCCACGACGAGCTCGAGGTCGGCGGGATCATCGTCAACGACGTCCCGACCTGGCGAACCGATGCGATGCCGTACGGCGGCGTGAAGGACTCCGGCGTCGGCCGCGAGGGCCTGCGCTGGAGCATCGAGGACATGACCGAGCCCAGGCTGCTCGCGTTCGCCAGAACGCCGTCGTCGTGACCTGGCGAGCCGGCGCGAGATGACGGTCGCCGCCATCCGCCATGCGCGGATCCTCCGCGCCGATGAGCTGCGCGACGGAGAGCTCGTGCCGGTCGAGATCGACGGCACGCCGGTCGTCCTCGTCCGCCACGGGGGCGAGTTCTTCGCCGTCCAGAACAACTGCTCGCACAAGGATTTCCCACTCAGCGAGGCCGGCTTCGACCCGCGTGATGGTGTCCTCGTGTGCGCGTGGCACAACGGCTGCTTCGACGTGCGGACCGGTGAGGCGGTGGTCCCGCCCGCGACCGAGCCCGTCGAGACATTCCCGGTGCGCGTGAACGATGGCTGGGTCGAGATCGGCCTGACCGGCAGCCTCGCGCATGACCAACCACCCTCGGGATGAGCATCGAGGCCCTCTTCTTCGTCAACTGGATCTTCTGGGCGGCCCTCTCGGCGGGGACGATGCTCCTCGTCGGCATCACGGAGCGGCTGGGCGGCACGACGCGTGGCTATCGGCTGTTCATGGCCTGGCTGCTTGTGGCCTTCGCCGCCGTTCTAGTCGTCAGCGAGCTGAACCTCCCCGCCGGCGTGGAGGCATCGGGGACGTCGGAGCTGCGCCGCCCTCTGACCTTCGGGTTCGTGGCCGGCACGCTCGTCTACCTCGTCGCCTCGCTGGCCAGGTGGCCGCGCAGCGGCATCGCCATCGGCTCCGGGCTCATCGGCCTGGCTGCGCTCGTGACGCTCGCCGCAGCCGGGGGCAGCTCGAACGCGATGCTCTTCGCCGGCCAGCTCGTCCTGGCCGCGCTCGCCCTCGGATCGGTGAACGCGGCCATGCTCCTTGGCCACTGGTATCTCGTCACGCCCAAGCTGTCGCCGGCGCCGCTTCGCCGCCTGATGGTGATCCTGGTCGTGACGCTCGTCCTCCAGGGGATCGGCTTCACCATCGCCTTCGCGATCGATGGCGCCGAGCTGGAGGGCGGAATCGCCGTCCTCACCTGGCTGCGCCTCGGCGTCGGGATCCTCCTCCCTATCGTCGCCACCATCCTTGCCCTGCTCGCCTCGAACGCAGCGTCGCTCCAGGCCTCGACCGGCCTCCTCTACATCGGTCTCGCGCTGGTCATGGCCGGATCGATCGCCGGCGCCAGCCTCACCTACCTGACCGGCGTCCCGGTCTGACCGATGCGGGTCACCCTGCGCACGTTCGCCCACCTTCGGGAGCTGTCGGTGGACCGATGCGAGCTTGACCTTGCCGACGGCTCGACCATGGCCGACGCGTGGGAGCGGATGGCCGCCACCTACCCGTCGATCGCGGCGCAGCGCCCATACGTTCGGGCGGCGCGCAACGGCGCCTATGCCGGCTGGCATGAGCCGCTGGCCGACGGCGACGTCGTCGCCCTCCTCCCGCCGGTCAGCGGCGGGTCCTCGGCCCTGACGGACGGGCCCATCGACGTGGCCGCGCTCGAGCGCTCTGTCCGCGCATCAGGCCGTGGTGCGATCGTCACGTTCATCGGAACGGCTCGCGACGTCGCAGGCGACGGCCGGACCGTGGTCGAGCTGGAGTACGAGGTCTATGCCGAGATGGCCGATGCCGTCCTGCGCGAGATCGCCGGCGAGGCGGCGGAACGCTTCGGGGCGGAGGTGGCGGTCACCCACCGCTTCGGGATGGTGCCCATCGGTGAGGCGGCCGTGGCCATCGTCACCGCGGCCGTGCATCGCGCGGAGGCCTACGACGCGAACCGCTACGTGATCGAAGCCATCAAGGAGCGGCTGCCGATCTGGAAGCGCGAACGGTTCGTCGACGGCAGCGAGTGGAAGCGCCCCGGCGCCTGACCCTCAGGGCAGCGATCTGAGCCACGCGTCGGCCTGGCTTGGGGATCCCAGGCGCACGACCGCGATGTCAGGGCGGGCCGCCAGCTGCGCCGCCATGCGCTTCCGGCGCGGTCGATGCGTTCGCAGGATCCACCACAGCAGGCCGTCCCGCCGCAGCGCGTTGCCCAGCGACTCGCGGTTGCCGGTGCCGGGCCAGAACTCCTCGGCAGTCCGCATGCGCCTCACCGTTCGCCGCGCCCAGCGCCAGAGGACGGTACGCATCGGATAGTCGAGCCAGACCACGGTATCGACGCGCTGCCAGGTGATGTCGCGCACCGGGCTGTAGCCGCCGTCGATCACCCATGTCTCTCCTGCGGCCGCGACTTCGACGCGCTCACGGAAGACCTCATCCGGCACCGGCGTCCAGCCTGCCGACCAGTACAGCGCGTCCAGCTCGACGTGCGGGACTCCCATGCGGTGAGCGACGGCGCGGGCCAGCGTCGTCTTGCCCGAGCAGCTCGTTCCCACGACGTTGACGCGCTTCATCGAGCGAAGGGTATCCGCGGCAGGCCCGCTGGCATGCGAGGGACGAGCAGGGCACAATGCCCGGACACATGGCCACCCCGAAGCCGGGCGAGATCCGCTGCCCGACCTGTCATCGCTCGACGCCGCCCGCCACGTTCTGCACGCAGTGTGGCTCGGCCATCCCGTCCGACGCCCGGATCCGCCCGCGCGGCATGGACCGTGACGAGCTCCAGGACCGGATCCGCCAGCGGCGCTCAGGCGGCGACCCGTACCGGCGTGGCGCGGCGGCCGATGATCGCAGCGGCTACGCGCGCTTCGAGCCGGACCCGAACGACGCCAACGCAGCCCGCGACCCGGCGGCGGCCGTTCCGCGCGAGGACCACTTCGACGACGTCGCGACCGGCCCAGCCTCCTGGCCGTCGGAGGACCGCTCGACTGAGGACCGTCCGCCGGACATCACCCGGGACCGTGACGATTGGGCTCGACCCGCCGCCGTCTCGGCCGCCTCGTCACTTCCGCCTGAGGAGCCCCTCGCGCCGCCGCCTTCCGACGTGCCGATGAGGGATGAGGAAGCCGGCGCCTACGCCCAGCCCTATGACGAGGCCGCCTACGACGACGACGCCTACTCGTACGGCTACGAGGACTGGCAGGAACCGGAGCGCCGGTCCTCGGGCGCCGGCATGTTTGCCATCCTCGGATTCGTCGCACTGGGTGTTCTCGCCCTCGGTGCCGGCGCCGTCCTCGCCGGTGTCTTCAGCAGCGCCGGGGTGGGGGAGGCACCGTCAGCCTCGCCCTCCGCCACCCCCCTGGCCACCGTTGCCGCCTCGCCGAGCGAGTCGGTCCTGCCGAGCTCGTCGGCCGCGCCGAGTGCTTCCCCCGACGCCAGCGGCGGTCCGATCACGTTCCCCGACGGCTTCACGGCCGCGGCGCAGCCCTGCTTCCCCGGCAGCGTGGGCGCCGACGGCTGCGACTCGAACGGCGTCAGCAACAGCGGCGCGGTCGACATCTGGGTCGGGTTCACGAAGGGCAATGCCAACGACGTCATCGGCGCCATCCTCGAGGCGCCGGATGGCACGAGCGCCGACCAGTCGATCGATCTCGCCCGCATCGGTTGCGGCTCTGCCTGCAACGGGTACACCTGGTTCTCGTTCTCGAACCTCGAACCGGGGACGTATGAGGTCCGCATCACCCGGAACGGCGAGCCGGCGAGCGAAACGTCCTTCGAGGTCAGCTGATCGGCTGGTCGAGGGGATGCTGACTCGGGAGTCCTCATGTCCGGCCTGACCTTCGAGCAGGTGCGCATTCCGCTCGCCCTGCTGCTCATCATCATCGTCGCCTTCATCTTCCTGCCCGGGCTCGGCCAGGACGAGGGGGAGCCGCTCGCCGCGGAAGCGACGCCCACGCCTTCGATCGTGGTTGGATCGCCGGGAGGAGCCGTGATCTCGACGCCGGCGCCCACCGCCATCCCGACCGTCCAGGCGAGCGCGACACCCGCCGCGACCCCGACGCCGACGCCGGCGCCCGCCGACACGTTCAGCGCCAGCGTCTTCGCCTGCGCCGCCCTCTCCGGTTCCGACTGCGTCGGGAACTTCGACGCCATGCCGCGCAGGCTCCGTGCATTCACCGCCCTCGTCACGTTCAGCGACGCCCACGCCGGCGACACGATCAGCGTCGCGCTGAGCGGTCCGGTGTCGATCAACGGCGGTCCGTACACGCTCCAGGGGGGCGGAAACGGCTACTACTACTCGACGTTCCAGGCCCGCGGACTGCCCGAGGGCGAGTACACGCTCACCGCGACCCGCAACGGCACGGCCGTCGCGACCGCGACGTTCACGCGCGGCGGCTGAGGCTCACCCTCCGCCCGAGGTGTCGCTCACTGCGGCCCCGCCCGCAATCGGCGACGCTCCCGCCGCCCGGCGACGCGCGGCCAGCGCGCTCAAAGCCTCCAGCACGCACCGATGCGCCGCCGCGGCAGTGACCTCGGCGTGGTCGAACGGCGGCGCGACCTCGACGACGTCCATCCCGGCCAGCTCGACCGATGCGACGATCTGCCGGATAGCGCGCAGCAGCTCGCGGGTCAGCATGCCGCCGGGCTCCGGCGTTCCGGTGCCGGGCGCCATCCCCGGATCGATGACGTCGATATCGACCGAGAGGTAGATGACTTCCGGCCCGTCGAGGGCCTCCGCGATCGCGTCCCGCACCACGGCTTCCGCGCCGCGCTCCTCGATCTCGGTCATGAGGTGCCAGCGCATGCCGTGATCGCGCATCCACCCGAGCGTCGCCGGACCCGGCCAGTAGCCGCGCAGCCCGACCTGGACGAAGTTCGCGCCGGGGACGGCGCCCGATTCGATGAGGCGGCGCATCGGCGTCCCGTGCGAGCGCAGGTTGCCCCAGGTCGAGGGAGCGGCATCGGCGTGCGCGTCGAAGTGGACGACGCCGAGCCCCCGTCCTCCGGCTGCTTCCGCGACGGCGCTGGCCGACGGGAAGGTGATCGAGTGGTCGCCGCCGAGCACGATCGGGATCGCGCCGCTGGCGGCGACCTCGCCGACCTTGCGCCGGATCACGTCGTGGCCGCGCTCGATGTCCATCGGCACCACCGGGGCGTCGCCCGCATCCACGACGTCGAGCCACTGATACGGCTCGATGCCAAGCTGGAGCGAGTTGATGGCGCCCGAGTGGTAGCTCGCCTGGCGGATCGCGCGCGGTCCGAAGCGCGCGCCGGGCCGGTGGCTGACCGCATCGTCGAAGGGCGCGCCGACGATGGCGACGTCGGGCTTCCTCTCGGCCAGGCCGGCGGCATCGGTCACCCACGGCAGCTTCTGGAAGCTGGGCAGACCGACGTAGCTGGGCAGGTCGAAGTCGTCGTAGGCGGTGTAGGGATCGAGACCGGGCGGGGCCTCGTCGTTCATGCCGCGAGCGCGGCCGTTCTCGTCGGTCATGGCGCTTCCGCGTCACCTCCGGCGGTCGAGCGGGCGCCGTCGCGATGCGGAGCAGGCCCGTTCGGTGGCCGATCCTAGCACTACGATCATGAGCCGATGAGGAGCCGACGGTCCTACAGCCCGGACGAGGCGCGCGAGCTCCTGCCGCTGGTGCGCTCGACGATCCTCCAGCTCGCGACGCTTCGCCGGAGACCCGGTGTCTCGGCCGACGAGCTGCGCGCGCTCCTCGGGTTCCTCGACTCGCACGACGTGGTGGTGCGCGACATCGAGGCCGGGCTCGTCGACTTCCCGACGCTCCGCGATGGCGAGCCCGCCTGGCTCTGCTGGCGGCTCGAAGACCCGGATCTGGCCTACTGGCACACGACGCGGGAGGGGTTCGCGTCGCGCCGCCCGCTGTGACACGCCCATGACGAGGAGGGTCACCGTGCTCGGCGACGCCACGCTCGACGTGCGGGTGGTGCCCGCCATGCCGATACGCCCCGGCGGCGACGTCCCGGCCTCGGTGCGCCTCGGCCCCGGCGGACAGGGCGCCAACATCTCGGTCCGGCTGGCGCGTCGTGGGGTGGCGGTCCGGCTGGTGTGCCGCATCGGCAGCGACGCAGCCGGCGAGATCGTCCGCTCGGCCATCGCTCGCGACGGGGTCGAGCTCGCCGAGATGGCAGCCCCATTCACCGGCACGGTCGTGGTCCTCGTCGACGAGCGCGGCGAGCGCACGATGCTCAGCCAGCGCGTTCCGCTTCTCGTCCCACCGACGCTGCCGGACCTCTCCGCCATCCGGGCCGACTGGCTCGTCGTCTCCGGCTACGTGCTGCTCGAGCAGGGCGCGGGCATGTCGATGACCGGCGACGCGCCGATTCGCGTCCTTGCCGGGTGCGCGCTCGAACCCGGCATGGCCGAGGACTGGATGAACGGCGCACGATCCGTGCGGCCGCATCTCGTCGTCCTCAACGTGGACGAGGCCCGGGCGCTGTGCGCCGAAGACCTGGAGCCCGCCGAGCTGTCCCGACGGCTGGGCACGACGCTCGAGACGCTGGTGATCGTGACCGAGCCATCAGGCGCAACGGCGGCCCGGGGTGACGTGGTGGTGGCGGCGGCCGCGGTGGCCGGCGAGCCGCCCGTCGACACGACCGGGGCCGGCGATGCGTTCACCGCCGGCCTGATCGCGATGCTCCTCGAGGAACCGTGGCCGCCGGCGGCTGATCGGCTGACGGCCGCCATGCGGGCAGCGGGCGCGCTGGCCGGCGACGTCACCCGCGTTCACGGCGCGCAGGCGCGCTTGCCGGAGGAGGGTGGCGACCAGTGACGGCCGAGTGGCTCATCGCGGGCGAGGAGGTCCGTGCCGCGCTGGCCGACCGACGACCCGTCGTCGCGCTCGAGTCGAGCCTCATCGCGCAGGGCCTGCCGTGGCCGCACAACCTCGAGACGGCCCTCGCGGCCGAGGAGGCGGTGCGGGCCGCCGGAGCCATCCCCGCCACGACGGCCATCGAAGCGGGGCGGCTTATCGTCGGCGCCGAACGGGACCTCCTCGAGCGCCTGGCGGAGCCGGATCGCACGATCGCCAAGGCTGGGTCGCGCGACATCGGTCCGCTGCTGGCGTCGGGGGCGCTCGCCTCGACCACGGTGAGCGCGACCGTGCGCGCCGCGCACCTGGCGGGGATCGCGGTCTTCGCCACCGGAGGCATCGGCGGCGTGCACCGCGGCGCCTCCACGTCGTTCGACGTCTCGAGCGACATCGACGAGCTGGCGGCGACGCCGGTTGCGGTCATCTCGTCCGGCGCCAAGTCGATCCTGGACCTGCCCGCCACGCTCGAGCTGCTCGAGACCCGCCGCGTCCCGGTCGTCGGCTACGGCGTCGACGAGCTGCCCGCCTTCTACAGCACGAGCTCCGGGCTCCCACTGGCGCATCGCGTCGATGGCCCGAAGGCAGCCGCCGCGGCCATCGCGGCGCACCGCTCCGTGCCGGGCGCCGGCGGCATCCTCGTCGTCCAGCCACCGCCGTCGGAGCTGGCGATCCCTCCCGCCCAGATCGACGCCTGGATCGAGGAGGCGCTCCGCTCGGCCGAGGCGAACGGCACGCGTGGTGGCGCCGTCACGCCGCACCTGCTGAGCCACCTCGCCGGGGCCTCGGAGGGACGGACGCTTGCCGTCAACATCGCCCTCATCGTCGCCAACGCGCGCACCGCGGGGCAGATCGCATCGGTCTTGACCTGACCGATTCGGGCGCTATGCTCGGGCGGCCGGAGCGGAAGATGAGAGGACGTTAGACGGCCATGCGCATCTACGACGGCAGCCCACGGCAGGACTGGGAAGAGGTGCTGCGCAGCATCGGCGCCTTCGCCGATAGCGAGAAGCTCAAGGATGTCCTCCTCCTCGAGCTCGAGGGCGGATTCCTGCTCCAGGGCGTCGGCCTCCAGGGCGGTGGCGCGGATTCCGACAGCTACGGGTCGGCGGTCAAGCGCACGTACGAGCTGACCGACGAGCAGGTCGCCGAGCTCATGGATGCGCGCAGCGCGCAGCGCGGCAGCGTGGAGGCGGACATCCCGCACCCGGACCTCATGAACTACTACGAGCTGGCGATGCGGATCATCGGCGCCTACATCGACACCCAGAAGGCGCACGACGTCTTCTTCTTCGAGCAGGAAGGCTCGTTCGTCCTGCGCCTCTTCGGCGTGACCGGCACGAGGGCCGCGACGCACCAGCTGTCCGAGTTCACGAAGGACGAGATCTTGGCTATGATCGAGTCCGCACCTGAGCAGCGACAGCAGCCCGCGCCGGAGGCGACCGGCGCGTCCTAGCAGGGGTATCCCATGAAGGCGGTCAAGGTTCTTCTCATCGGCATCGGCGCCATCCTCGCCGCGCTGATCGTCATCCCGCTCACCATCCTCGCCGGACTCTTCGTGTGGCTGAAGCTGACCGAAGAGACCGATGACGAGGAGATGGAGCTCGACGACACCATCTGACCCGTTCGGGGGTTGGGGTGCGTGAGCAAGCGCACCCGAGCCATCTGGCCCGAGCTCGCGCGGCAGCGTGCATTTGGTGCACGCAACGGCCAAGTAGCGGCTCGTCTGGCTCACTGCGTGGCCGGCGCGTGCGTGCGGTGCAGGTACGGGTGACTTCTCGGGCCTGACGACACGCCTGCGTGGCCGTTGAGTGCATGCGACGCGAACGCGGAGCACCAACCGGGGGCGAGGCTCAGCCCGTCCCCAGGGCCCAGGCGACCGTCCAGCACAGCGCCGCGACGAGCATCCCGTACCAGAGCCGCTGCGCGGAGCCCGCGCCCTGGACCACGGCAGCCAGACCCACGACGCCCAGGCCGACCGTCGGCGCCTGCAACGTGCCCCGGGCCATGAACGCGATGCCAACGGCGATGCCGACCCCGACCGCGAGAGCCCATGCCAGCGCCATGGCCGTCCGCCGGCCCAGCGTCTGGGCCAGGTTTCGCGCGCCGAGGCCCGCATCGGTGTCGAAGTCGCGCAGGGTGTTCGCCAGGTGCGCCGCGGCGGCGAACGGCCCGACGATGAGGGGCGCCACGGCCACGCGCTCGAGCGGCACCCCGACCCCGGCGGCGATCCACAGCGGCAGGATCCCGAAGCTGACGAGGTAGGGGACCACCGAGAACGGAGTCCGGGACAGCCAGAGGTTGTAGCCGGCGGCCGACACCGACGCGACAAGGCCAAGAAGCAGCGCCGGCCGACCGAGGGGCACGGACGCGGCGACCTGGAGCGCGGCACCGGCCGCCGCCAGCAAGAGGGCGGCCCGCGGGGTGACCGCGCCAGACGGTATCGGCTTCGTCGGCTGTGCGACGCGATCGCGGTCGCGATCCGCCCAATCGTTGAGGGCGCCGGTCAGGATCTGCGAGCCGGCGACGGCCAGGACCGTCAACCCCAGGCGGGGGCCGAGCGCCTGCCCGTCCTGGGCGAGCAGGATGGCGCCGAGCGCCGCGCTGAGGGCGGTGACCGTGAAGGCCGGGGCCGGATGGATGAGGCGGATCAGCCCGAGCACGCGGGCATCCTACGCGGCGAACCGAGCCAGGAACGCCCGGTCAGCCGGTCGGGCGCCAGTAGGTGCCGGGCTCGCGCTCGAGGAATCCTTCGTCGACCAGGAGGCGCCGGAGCGTCGCAGGATCGGGTGCGTCATAGCCCAGGATGTCGTTCACCTCAGGCTCGCGATAGCGGCGCCCCGGTTCGAAGCGCTCCGCGAGCTCGGCGCAGACGGCGAGGAGATACGCCCGGCGCCGCGGCAGCGAGGTCAGTCTGCCATCGCGGAAGAACGCGAACCGGACATGCGCCTGGGGATCGCGCATGCACGGCAGGATGACACGAGCGGCGCCCACCGATGCGCTCGGCGGGCGCCGCTCCCCTCCCTCCTGTTCGGGTGTCGTGCGCCTACTCGTTGCCCTGGGCGTGGAGCTGGCCGCAGACGATCGGGATCGAGGCGTCGTAGCCGTTCGGCCCGGTCATGCCGTGCAGCACGACCGCGCGTTTGTCGAGTGGCAGGACGGACTGGTTGAAGTTCGGGAAGACGAGGGTCTCATCGAGCGTCCCGCCCGTCAGCATGAAGTTCCCGAGGTTGACGATGACCGGCCCGTAATCCGGGACGCCCTCGGCGACCGAGATGATCCCGTCGCCGTCGACATCGCGCTGCGGGGTCGGGCACTTCGAGCTCTGGATCAGCGAGTTTCCTGACGTCGTCTCCACGCCGCCGTGGATGTGGCGCAGATGGGCGCCGTCCTCGATGCCGGTGGCCACGATGTGCACCGTGAGCGTCGTGCCTTCGATCGTCGCCGTGGCGGTCCCGCTGGCGCCCGATCCGTTCAGCTCCATGAGCTGGGCGCGGAAGGTGCTCCCGGCGCGCGCCGAGGCGAGGGCCGGGATGGCCAGGGCCAGGACCAGGAGCGCTGGAATGATGAGTCGTCGCATGTGGGTCTCCCTGCGCGGATAGGCTCGGGCTGCGCCTGTAGATACGGGGGAGGTGTCACATGCGACGGTCGGCCAGCCGGCGACGGACGTGAGCCCGGTGGGGTATGATCGCGTCCCGAGTGGCACAAGGCGATGCCGCTCGCGCGCGGCCCAGACAGCCCTTCCGCCGCCGCCCCAGCCTCCGCGAGGTGCAGAGAGACCGATGCCGAAGTACGTCTTCGTCACGGGCGGCGTCACCAGCTCCCTCGGCAAGGGCATCACGGCGGCCAGCATCGGTCGCATCCTGAAGGCCCGTGGCGTGCCGGTCAGCATCCTGAAGCTCGACCCGTACATCAACATCGACCCCGGGACGATGTCGCCGTACCAGCACGGCGAGGTATTCGTCACCGATGACGGCGCCGAGACCGACCTGGACCTGGGTCATTACGAGCGATTCATCGACGAGAACCTTTCGCAGGCATCGAACGTCACGACCGGACGCATCTACCAGTCGGTCATCGCAAAGGAGCGGCGCGGTGACTACCTCGGCGGCACGGTCCAGGTCATCCCGCACATCACGAACGAGATCAAGGAGCGGATCGCACGCGTCGCCCGCGAGGGCACCGGCTCGGTCGCGGCCAGCGGCCTGGCGGCGCACGGCGTGGTCATCGTCGAGGTGGGTGGGACGGTCGGCGATATCGAGTCGCTGCCGTTCCTGGAGGCCATTCGTCAGATGCGCAAGGACGTCGGCCGCAAGAACGTCCTCTACGTCCACGTCACCTGGCTGCCGTCGATCGGCGCAACGGGCGAGCTCAAGACGAAGCCGACGCAGCACTCGGTCAGCACCCTGCGTGGCATCGGCATCCAGCCGGACGTCATCATCCTGCGCAGCGACGAGCCGATCGACGAGGAGATACTCGACAAGGTCAGCCTCTTCACCGATGTCGACGTCCACGCCGTCATCCCGCTGAAGACGGCGCGCAGCATCTATGAGGTGCCGATCCAGCTCGAGCGCGCCGGCCTCGGCAAGCTCGTCACGAAGGAGCTGGAGCTGCCGTCGGGCGAGCCGGATCTCGCGGAGTGGCAGGAGCTCGTCAACCGCATCCGCGCCCCGCGGCCCGAGGTGGAGATCGCCATCGTGGGCAAGTACACCGAGCTGCCGGACGCCTACATCAGCGTCGGAGAGGCCCTCAAGCACGCCGCCCTCCACCACAACGTCGACGTCAGGGTTCGCTGGATAAGATCCGAGCACCTCGAGCGCATCGACCCGGAGCAGGTCGCCGCCGAGCTGGCGGGCGTGTCCGGAGTCGTCGTTCCGGGCGGCTTCGGCTACCGCGGCGTCGAGGGAAAGATCCGCGCCATTCGCTGGGCGCGCCAGCACAAGATCCCGTTCCTGGGACTGTGCCTGGGTCTGCAGTGCGCGGTCATCGAGTTCGCGCGGGAGGCGCTCGGGACCGATGACGCGAACTCGTCGGAGTTCAACGTGTTCACCGAACATCCCGTCATCGACCTCATGCCGGACCAGGCCGATGTCACCGACAAGGGCGGCACCATGCGCCTCGGCCTCTATCCCGCCCGCCTCGAGGACGGCTCCAAGGTGCGCATCGCCTACGGGACCGAGATCGCGTACGAGCGCCACCGACATCGGTTCGAGGTCAACAACGCCTACCGCGACCGCCTTGCGGAGGCGGGCATGCGGTTCAGCGGGGTGTCGCCGGACGGCCGGTTGGTCGAGTACGTCGAGCTGCGTGACCATCCGTGGTTCGTCGCGACCCAGGCCCATCCGGAGCTGAAGAGCCGCCCGAACCGCGCCCATCCGCTGTTCCGGGACTTCGTCGGCGCCGCCGCCGGGGAACTCGCATCGGCGAAGGCGCCGGCGGAGGGCGCTCCCCGAAAGCGCTCGAAGGCGGAGCCCAAAGCGGTCGAGACCGCGACGTGACCACCGGGACCCCGGCGTATCGCACCGCGTTCGCGACCCCGGAGCTGGACGCCGAGATCGACGCGGTCCAGGGCGCGACCATCGTCATGTGGCGCGGCGAGCCGATCCCGTTCGACCGGGTGCGGGAGCGAATCGGCCGCACCGATGACCGCGATGCCCGGGACCGCCTCTACGGTTCGTACGCCGACGCCCTGGAGGCGGTGAACCCGGTCCTGGAGCGCCGCCTCGCGGCGTGGCAGGCGGTCGGCGACGTCGCGGAGGCGACGGCCGCCGAGAGCCACGACCCGCGGCCGTTCGAGGTCGAGCTCGAGCGCTTCTCGCAGGCCGCCGAGACCCCGTACTACGCGGCGCTGCGTCGCTACCTCGCCCAGGTCGACATCGAGCAGGGCGACGCCAGCGAGGCAGACATCTGGTACGTCACGGACGGCGCTGCGTGGCGCTCCTGGTTCGGCGCGCGGGACGTCCAGCGCGCGACGCGCTCCATCGGTCGCGGCTCGGTGGAGCCGGGCGACGCCGACGGCTGGCTCGCCGCCGAGCACGAGCTGGGCGGGGGACCGGTCCAGCCCGGTCTCGCCGGGCCGGGGGTCGTGGCCGAGGCGTATCGGTCCGTGGCCGGCGCGCCGGAGTGGGTCGGCGAGGAGCTGGCGATGACCGCGGGCCAGATCCCCGCCTATGTCGATTTCGCAGCGTTCGTGCGCCTCTGGCGCCTCCGTCGCGACGTCGCGCTGCTCACCTACGAGCTGCGCCTGTTCTCGAGCGATGACGCGGCCCTCCAGCGGGCGTACTACAGCGGCATCGTCGGCCACGCGACCGGGGTGGCGATCGCCGAGGCCGGGTATCTCAATGCGGTCGACCGACCATTCGACTCCGCGCGGCGCCTGCGGACGGCGATCATGGCCGGGATGCTCGTCGACTCGCTCGAGCGCCGGCTCGGAACGACGTGGTGGCGATCCGCGGACGCGGCCGGCATCCTCGACGCGGTCGGCGCGGCGACGTCCGAAGCGGACGTACTTGCCCAACTCGGGTATGATGGCCTTGACTGGAGACCCGTCATGCGTCAGATCCGGACGCGGCTCATCGGTGAGATGAGCGGATACGGCGGCCCCAACATCACCACCCGTGCCGGGACCCGCAAGGTCTGACCGTTTGACGGTACGCGGATCCCGAACCCCACACAGCCGATCCTGAGGCCATGACGGTCTGATCGGCCCTCCCCGGAACCCTTACCGAGGTCAAGCCCCTCAATGACCCACAGCCGGCAGGCAGCACGCCGATGAACGACGACGCGCGACCCCAGGGACGCCGTCGCTCGCGACGCCGCGCCGACAATGCCCCTCGCCGCCAGAACCAGCGCGGCTTCACCCCGCGTCGTCGCAACGACTACGCGTCGGGGCAGTACTCCTCGATCTACACCGGTCCCTTCCCGACCGATGCGGACGAGGACGGTCTCAACCTGGCCGATCTCCAGGCGAAGTCGATCGACGAGCTGCGTGAGCTCGCCGCCGAGCACGACATCGAAGGCCACGAGGAGCTCGAGCACTCGGACCTCGTCCTGAAGCTCCTCGACGTCGTTCCGCTGGCGCCGTCGCAGCCGCGCGATCGCAACGGCCAGCCGGGCGTCGCCGAGGGCATCCTCGAGATCGTCGACGAGGGCTTCGGCTTCCTGCGGGTCAACGGCGTCATGCCGTCGGCACAGGACATCTACGTCTCCTCGTCGCAGGTCCGCCGCTTCGGGCTGCGCACCGGCGACCGGGTGACCGGCCAGACGCGGCAGCCGAAGGACCAGGAGAAGTACTGGGGCCTGCTGCGTGTCGACACCGTCAACGGCGTCGAGCCGGAGGTCGCGAAGCGCCGTCCCTACTTCGACAACCTGGTGCCGGTCTTCCCGGACGAGATGTTCGACATCGAGACCGATCAGAAGAACCTGACCCAGCGCCTCATCAACCTCATCAGCCCCATCGGCAAGGGGCAGCGCGGCCTGATCCTGTCGCCGGCCAAGGCCGGCAAGACGACGGTCCTCAAGCAGATCGCGGCGGGCATCACCGAGAACTCCCCGGAAGCGCTCCTCATGGTCGCCCTCATCGGCGAACGGCCGGAGGAGGTGACCGACATGGAGCGCTCGGTCAACGGCGAGATCTACAGCTCGACCTTCGACGAGCCGACCGAGAACCACACCCGCGTGGCGGAGATGTGCCTCGAGATCGCCAAGCGCCAGGTCGAGACCGGCCGTGACGTCGTGATCCTGCTCGACTCGATCACGCGCCTGGCGCGGGCCTACAACCTCGCCCTGCCCGCATCGGGCAAGACGCTGTCGGGGGGCGTCGATCCGGTGGCGCTGTATCCGCCGAAGCGCTTCTTCGGCGCGGCACGCAACATCGAGGGCGGCGGGTCGCTCACGATCATCGCCACCTGCCTGGTCGACACCGGCAGCCGCATGGACGACGTCATCTACGAGGAGTTCAAGGGCACCGGCAACATGGAGCTCGCCCTCGATCGCAAGCTGAGCGAGAAGCGCATCTTCCCGGCCATCGACGTCCTGCGCTCCGGCACGCGACGCGAGGAGCTGCTCCTCGACGAGAACGAGCTGCGGATGGTGTGGACGATGCGTCGCATGCTCAGCGCCGTCGGACCCAACGAGGGGATCGAGCTGCTCATGCAGCGGCTGGGCAAGACGGCGAACAACGCCGAGTTCCTGGTGTCGCTCAGCAAGAGCGTCGAAGCCTCCGAGCGAGCGTAGCTCCGCCATCCCTGCCACCGACCGAGGCGTGGCGGGCTCGACGCCTCGCTGATCGGTATCTGGCACCCTTCGAGTCGATGCATGCGACCGGATCCGCGCCCGAGCCGCCCCTGGTTGGCACGTGGCATCGAAGCAGGGCACTCGCTGCGGCGGCGACCCTGGCAGTCGCACTCCTGGTCACATCCTGCGGGACCGATGCGCCCGCGCCGACGACGAGCGCTGCGTCAGCCGGGGCGGCATCCCAGAGCTTCGGCACGCCGGCTGCCACGGTCGGGGACGTCGAGCCGGCGCCGGGATCGGACAGCGCGATCTACGAACCGAACCCCGCGGCCATCGTCGTGGCCATCGATCCGGGGCACGGTGGCTGTCTCGACTGGGGCGTCCCCGATCCGTCGGAGCGCGGGGTCGACTGGGCCGAGAAGACGCTGACGCTCGGGATCGCGCAGCACCTGCGCGACCTGCTGGAGGCCGACGGCATCGGCGTGGTCATGATCCGCGACGCCGACGTGGCGCTGGCTGGAGACGACTATCCGCCGCTGGGCTGCGCGGGGCCGGAGTGGCGAGACGTGAACGGCGACGGCCTCGCCGGGTTCGGGCCGGACCTGCCGGAGGCGACCCGCACCCGCGACGAGCTCCAGGCGCGCCTCGACCTGGCCAACCTCGCCCAGGCTGATGCGCTCCTCAGCGTCCATATCAACGCGCCGTCGGAGGGCGGGCAGCGGATCGAGATCGCCTTTACCCAGACCTTCTACACCGATGAGACGCCGTGGGGACCCGACCTCACTCAACGGCTGGCGGCCGACATCCAGGACGGCGTAGTCGCCGGCCTCGGGGAAGTCGCCACGTACGACCGCGGCGACCGTGGCATCGACGCACACAACTTCTACATCGTCGCTCCGCCGCTGTTCGAGACGAGCGAGGAGCGCCCGGACCCGGTGAAGCAGCCGACCCGCGGCGGGCTCATGCCGGTGGTCCTCTCCGAGGTTGGGTCGATCACGCTCCGCGAGGAGCACGACCTTCTCGCCTCGGCAGGTGGTCAGGCCGCCATCGCCGGTGGTCTGTTCGACGGCCTGGCGCGGTTCTTCGCCGGGCGGCCGACGGCCGCGCGCATCGGCCTCGCCGACGCGACCGTCGGGGCGGCACCGGTCGTCGTACCCGGCGACGGTCCCCCGTACTGGGCACCGCCCGCACCCGACGAGCCGCTGCGGCTCCGGATCTGGAACACCGGCACGGAGGCGTGGGCGGCCGGCGCGGAGCTCATCGGTGCATGGGAGGAGACCGACCAGCCGTACCTCCGCGTCGCCCCCGAAGGCCTCGCACCGCTCGGCGTTGAGCTGCCCGCGCTCGAGCCCGGCGAGTCGACGACCGTGGAGGTCGGCATGCCGGATCCGCCAGCCGGTCGAGCGGTGGCATGGATCTCGCTTGAGATTGACGGCGAGAGCCTCAGCGACCTCGGCTCACCGGCGCTTCAGGTGTCCAGCGAAGCGCCCTGAACCGCACGCAACGGCACCGGAGCCACAGCTCCAAAGGTACCGATGCGTGCGGCGTGCAGGTTTGGGTTGAACGTGCCCACGGGACGCTGTTACCATTCCGCCCGGCAGGAGCTCGGCCTGCGGCCGTTGGGGGAGCGACTTCCCGAGTCGGACCCCCGAGAGCCCGCCAACTTAGCGTTGACGAACCAACCCGTTGTAGGCGGAGCTCGACTTCCTATTGCCTGATCCGCGCCGGCTCTATCGCCGTATCACCCAGAGCACGCTGCCCACTCGCGTCGTCGCACACCTCTCCGTGGTAGGCCTCGTGCTCGCCGCGTCTTTTGTGGGCTTCGGTGGGCACGGCGGGACCGATGGAACCGGTCCGACCTCCGACCCAGGGTTCATCGCCCTCATTTCGCAGGCACGCGGCGCCGCCGAGCCAACGCTCAACGCGGCGCCGATCACGTTCGATACCGAGGCGCTCAGCGAGGAACAGGCCGTCCTCGACCGCAACGCCCCGGCCGGGATTCCCGGCACTCCGCTTCCGACACCGGTCCCGGTTGACCCCGACGCCACTCCCCTTCCGGCGCCCGGCAGCGGCGTCGGCGCGACCTCCGGCTCCTCCGGCCTCTCGACGCGAGGATCTGGAGGGGTCGCCGCGTCGGGATCGCTCCTCTGGCCGGTGCCGGCAGGCTCGATCAGCCAGTACTACCACGCCGGCCATCTCGCCCTCGACATCGCCGCCCCGTACGGCTCCGTCATCGTCGCCGCCCAGAACGGCGTCGTGACGTGGGCCGGATGGCGCAACAACGGCGGCGGCAATGTCATCGCCATCGACCATGGCAACGGCATGCAGACCGTCTACAACCACCTCGGATCCATCTGGGTCGGCGTGGGGACGCAGGTCGCCGCCGGGCAGGGCATCGGCGCCGTCGGCTGCACCGGAATGTGCACCGGACCGCACGTGCACTTCGAGGTCATCGTCAACGGGGTCATCGACAACCCGCTGCGCTATCTCTAGGTCCCCGTCCTTCGCAGGCTCTTCGCGCCGCCGTATGCTCACGGCCTCATGACCGGCTTCGCCGATCGCGCGCGCATCCACGTCGCCGCGGGCGCCGGTGGTGACGGCGCCAGCACGTTCCGCCGCGAGGCGCACGTGCCGCGCGGCGGCCCGGACGGCGGCGACGGCGGCGACGGCGGCGACGTCGTCCTCCACGTCGAGGCCGGCATGACGACGCTCGGCGACTTCAGCCGGCGCCGGCACTTCCGGGCCCCTCCCGGTGGCCGCGGGATGAGTCGCAAGGCGCACGGCAGGAATGGCGCTGACGTCATCGTCCGCGTGCCCCCGGGCACGGTGGTGACCGATGCCGGCGGTGAGTGGCTCGGCGAGCTCCTGGAGGCCGATGATCGGCTCGTCGTTGCCCGCGGCGGCCGCGGTGGCCGCGGCAACGTGCGGTTCGCTACGTCGACGAACCGGGCGCCGAGGCATGCCGAGAAGGGGACGCCGGGCGAGGAGGGCTGGATCACTCTCGAGCTGAAGCTCATCGCTGACGTCGGGCTGGTCGGTGCGCCCAACGCCGGCAAGTCGACGCTCCTCGCCGCCCTCACCGAAGCGCGTCCGGAGGTCGGTGCCTACCCCTTCACCACCATCACGCCCAACCTTGGCGTCATCGCCCTCGACGACGACGGCGAGCGCACCGCCGTCATCGCCGACGTGCCCGGGCTGATCGAGGGCGCGAACGAGGGCCGCGGCCTGGGCCACCAGTTCCTGCGCCACGTCGAGCGCACGCGGATCCTCGTCGGCGTCGTCGATGGCGCCGCCCGCGAGCCGGTGGAGGAGTGGGAGGCGGTGGCCGAGGAGCTGCGGCTCCACGACCCATCGCTGCTGGAGCGCCCGATGCCGCTCGTGGTCACGAAGCTCGACCTGCCGGAGACGCGAGACCGATGGCCGGCGTTGCGGCGCCGCCTGCCGGAGGCGATCGGCGTGAGCGCCCACGACGGAGCGGGCCTCGATGCCCTTCGCGAGCGGATTGCGACGGCCCTCGACGAGGCTGAGTCGGCCGCGCCCGAGACGGACGACCGCGCGCCGATGCGCATCCATCGCTTCGACCCGCTCGCCGAGGGCTGGGTCGTGGTCGCCGAGGGAGGCGACCTTCGGGTCCGTGGCCGCCGCATCGAGACGGCCGCGGCACGCACCGACTTCGAGAATCCCGAGTCGCGGGATCGCTTCTGGCGGCTGCTTGAGCGGATGGGCATCGACGACGAGCTGCGGCGTCGTGGGGCGGGTCCGGGGACGACCGTCCACATCGGACCGACCGAGCTCGAGTGGGGCGACGACGAGTGACGACCCTCCGCGCCGGCCCCGAGGCGTCCGCCCGGCGTGCGACCCAGCCGGCGGCGAAGCAGCGGATCGGGATCCTGGGCGGGACGTTCGATCCGCCGCACGTCGGGCATCTGTGGCTGGCGACGCTGGCGGCCGACGCCATGGGCCTCGACCGGGTGCTCTTCATGCCGGCCGCTCAGCCGCCGCACAAGGGCGGGCGCCTGGTGACGAAGGCCGCGGACCGCCTGCTCATGACGCGCCTGGCGATTGGCGGCGACGACGCGCTCGACCTCACGATCATCGAGATGGAGCGGCCCGGCCTCTCCTACACCATCGACAGCGTGGTCGAGCTGCAGCGTACGTACGGGACCGATGCGTCCCTCTACCTCCTCATGGCCGCCGACTCCCTGGCGCAGATCGACACCTGGCGCCAGCCCGACGAGCTCCTGGACCGGATCGAATGGGTCGTGGGACCGCGGCCCGGGGGCCCGGCCCCGGATCGGTCCCGACTGGAGGAGCGCTTCGGCCAGCGCGCGGCGCGGATCCACCTGCTGGAGGGCCCGTCGCTCGACGTCAGCTCCAGCCAGATCCGCCGCAGGGTGGCGGCCGGCCAGACCATCCGCTACCTTGTGCCGCGCGGCGTCGAGGAGCTCATCGTCGATCGCGGGCTCTACCGTCGCGGAGCATAGGAAGGCCCCGTTCTGACCGATCCCGACCGAGTGGAGATCCCGACCGATGCCGCCGAGCTGGCGCATCGGATCGTCGAGATCGCGTCCGACAAGAAGGGCAACGACATCGTCCTGCTGCGCACCGCGGAGCTCACGACGATGGCCGACTTCTTCGTCATCTGCTCAGGGCGCTCCGATCGCCAGGTGCAGGCGCTGGCCGGCGCCATCGTCGACGAGCTGCGCAGGGAGGGCGTCCGGCCGCTGGGCACCGAGGGACGGGCCTCGTCGCGCTGGGTCCTCCTCGACTACGGCGCCGTCATCGTCCACGTCTTCGCTCCGGCCGAGCGCGAGTTCTACGGCCTCGAGCGACTCTGGGGCAAGGCGGCCCAGGTCGTCCGGGTCGTCTAGGACCCGCCGGAAGTACTGCCACGCCGGGAGTACGGTGACCCATCGGTCCCATTGAGGAGTGGTCCATGCGGCCGGATGCTCCCCGCCATGACCGCCCAGGCGCGACGCGCCCGACCGATCGAAACCTGCCGCTTCTGCAGCGGCACGCTCCTGACGAGCGTGTTCGACACGGTCTTCCGCGACCCCGAGGCCGATGAGCGCCTCTTCTTCGCGATCCCCGGCGCGCTGTGCGTCCCATGCCGCCAGCTGTACGTCGACCAGCAGCTCATCGGCATCCTGGGCCTGGAGGGCGCTCGCTGCACGTTCGCCATCGAGTCCGATCGCGTCCTCCACACCGGGCAGGCGCCCGCCGCCTAGGCCGACGTGCTCGCGCGCGGCGCGAGCAGGAACTCCCCGAGCCACGCGGCAAGCGCCGGCTCCTCGTGCATGACGTTCGTCTTGATCGCCACGTCGGCCTCGAAGAGACCAATGAGCATCGCCTCGAGCTCCTCGCCGCGGTAGCGCCGCGCGGCTTCGACCAGCCGCTCCGCCATCCGGGCATTGCCGCGCGCCAGGCGCTTCGCGATCTCCGCCGGCGGAGTCCTGCGTGACACGAGGTCGCGGGCCACGATGAGGTCGCTCACCCGCCCCGCCAGCGAGGCGAGGATGCGCAGGCCCGGCTGCCCCTCGGCGATGGCCCGACGGAGGGCATCCGCCGCTGCCGCCGGCTCGCGCCGATCGACGGCATTCGTGATCGCGAAGACCGATGCCGGTCGGGTGTCGATCGTCAACGCCTCCACGTCGCCCGCGGAGATGGGCCGGTCGCCGGCGTACGTCGCGAGCTTGCGCATCTCCGAGTCGGCGATGCGGGTCATCTCGCCACGTTCGATGTCGGTCTCCCAGACGGCGCCGCCGATGCGCTCGGCCAGGATGTGGGCCGCGCGGACGTCGATCGTCAGGCCGCCCCGAGCGGCATGCGCCGTGATCCATCCCCGCAGGTCGCCGCGCCGTGGGGCGTTGCGCTCCTCGATGCGCCCACCACGCGCCTTCACCGCCTCGGCCAGGCGCTTGAGGAGGGCCGGCGGCTTCGTGAGGTCGCGCGAGGGCCGCTCCTCGACAAGTGCCAGGGGGCTCCCGTCAGGGAGCTGCTCGACGAGGGCCATGAGCCGGTCGGCGGCGGTCGTCGAGCGTCCGGCAGCGCGCAGCGGCTGGCGCAGGACGGTGAGGTGCGTGCCGAAGAGGCTCATCGTCCCCGCCTCGAGCGCCGCGCGTCCGATTGCGTCGTCCGCCGAGGTGGCCGCGTTGATCTCGACCCGCTCATCGGCGGAAAGCTCATCCGCGAAGTCGCGCACCGCCATGTCGAGCCCCAGGCCGTCGTCGCCGTGGACGAGGAGCAGGGTGGCGCTCACGCGCCCGCCTCCCACGCGGCGCGCAGGCGCGACACGAGGTCGTCGACGGTCAGCCCGGTGGCCTCGGCCAGCTCGGCCTCGAGGGCGTGCGAGGGCCGCCGGGCCGCCTCGATCGACTCGGCGTGTTCGGGATGTCGGAGACGCATGTCATCGATGCGCTCGTCGACGGTCATGAACCGCCGCGCCACGTGCCGGTCGGCAACGGCGACGAGCACCGAGGGCCAGCCGATCGGGTACCGATCCTCGTCGAGGAGCGCGGTGACCGGGTGGGAGGCGACCGGCATCGCGAGCTCCCCGTAACCCAGCGCCTCGAGCTGACGGGCGCCGGCGATCCCGTGGTCCGCGCCACGACCGCCCGAGGCCTTGTCGACGTCGTGGAGCAGCGCCGCCGCCTCGACCAGAGGACCGTCCACCGGAATCTGCGCCTCGGCGACGAGGCCCGCGGCGGCGACGGCCACGCGAGCCACGCCGCGCGAGTGGACGACGACCCCATCCGGCAGCCCGGCCTGCTCGAGCAGGCGCAGTGCGGTGGAACGATCGGGCACGGCCATCCACCGATGCTACCGGCGGCTCGCTGGCCGTGCACCGGCCGTGGGTCACTCCAACCGGCATCGGTCCGGACGCGGTACGTGGCACCGTCGGTCTCGAGCTCCACGTCGCCCTCGGTGTCGGTGCGGTAGACCGCCAGCCCGGGTCGTCCCGCAAGCGTGGCGAGGGTCTCCGGCGCCGGGTGGCCGTACTCGTTGTCGGCGCCGGCCGAGATGACGGCCGCCGACGGTCGAAGGGCCTCGAGCAGCGCCGGCGAGGTCGAGGTGCGCGACCCGTGGTGGGCGACCTTGAGGAGGTCGACCTGCGGCATGGCGTGTCGGGCGAGGAGCGCCGTCTCGACCGGCGCCTCGGCGTCGCCGGTCAGGAGCGCCGAGAAGCCGCCGTGCGTGAGCACGACGACGACCGACCCGTTGTTGATGTCGCCGTCCGGCAGTGGAGCCGATGCGTCGGCGGCCGACGGGTAGAGGATCCGTACCGAGGTCGTGGCGTCGAGGGCGATCACCCCGCCGGTCCGCGCGAGCCCGACCTGGACATTCGAGCGATGCGCGTCGGTCAGCAGGCGCTCGTATGAGGGGTTCTCGAAGGCGATTCCGGCATGGAGGATGGCGCCGATCGAGAAGCGCCCGGCAACCTCGACGAGCCCGGCCACATGGTCCTGGTGCGGGTGGGTGAGGAGGATGAGGTCGATCCGGCGGGCGAAGAAGGGCAGGTTGGCGCCGATCCGTCGCAGCGTGAGCTCGGGATCGGGCCCGCCGTCGATGAGCATCGTCGCGCCGCTGGGTGTCTCGACCAGGATCGCGTCGCCCTGGCCGATGTCGAGCGTCGTGACATGCAGCCGGCCGTCCGGACGCGACGCGATGCTGATCGCCAGCAACGTCGCGACCAGGACGACCAGGATGGGAGTCGGGCGCAGGAGCCGCGCGGCGGTGCGTGCAACGACTCCCGGATCGGCGCGGGTCATCTCGCTCGCCGGCTCGACGGACGGGGAGCGGAGCGCCCAGGTTCCGAGCGCGAGCATCTGGAACCAGGCGATGGCGAAGGGCGGAGGAACCGTCACCGGGACCGATGCGTGGGGGATCGACGCGACCGCGGTGCCGATGACCACGACGAGGCGCAGCACGAGCCACGCGGCGCCCCCCGCGAACCAGGTCAGTGCGGTTCCGAGCGCAGGCACGTGGATCGTTGCGTCGAGGATCCCGACCAGGGCGGCGATCGCGCTGAACAGCATCGCGATCGGGACGAACGGGACGACGAGCACGTTGGCGATCGGCGCCACCAGCGAGAGCCGCTCGAAGTTGACGAGGATGATCGGCAGGGTCGTGAGCTGGGCAGCGAGGGTCAGGGCCACCGGCTCGCGAATCCAGCCCGGCCAGCCAGCGAGGCGCGCTTCGATGGGTGCGCCGAACCAGACGAGCCCCGCCGTCGCGAGCAGCGAGAGCTGGAAGCCGACGTCCCAGAGCACCGGCGGCGCGACGAGCAGCATGGCGAGCGCCGCCAGCGCCAGCGCCGAGGGGGCGTGGGCTCGCGAACCGCCGAGCCGCCCTACCAGCATGGCCCCCGCCATCAGTGCGGCGCGTACCACCGATGGACTCGCGCCGGTGAGGACGACATACCCGCCGACGACAGCCGCCGCAGTGAGCGGCGTCGCCCACCGCCCGCCGCGCCGCCGGCGAAGCGGCGAGAGGAGCGCGGTCACGATGGCGGCGACGATCGCGATGTTCCAGCCCGAGATGGCGACGACGTGCGTCAGGCCGGCCGTCGCGAATGCCGCGTTGATCTCGGCGGCGATCGACGCTCGCACGCCGAGGAGGAATCCGGCACCGAGCGCCGCCTCCGGCTCCGGGACCAGGTGGTTGAGGCCGCGGAGCAGCGCGGCCCGGACTCCCGCGAGCACCTGCGCCGGTCCGGGCGTGCCCGCGATGACCGTCGCGGCCCGCGCCCGCGCGATGGCGCCGATCCCCTGGCGCGCGAGGTAGTCGCGGTAGGCGAAACCGTCGAAGTCCTCGGCGATCTCGAGCTCGCCTGCGATCCGGAGCCGGTCACCGGCCCGGGCGTCGACGCCGCGCGGCAGCCAGACGAGCAGCCGATCCGCGGGCCGCACGACACGGCCGTCGCGCTTCGTCACGATGTCGGCGAGGACGAGCTGGAGCCGATCCTCGCGGGGGCGTGGATCGTCGACGATCGTCCCGATCAGCTCGTGCTCTTCGCCATCCACGAGCGTCGCCACCGACGACGGTCCCTCGACGGCCTGCATCGCCGCCTCGGAACGCCAGGCGCCCAGGGCCGCCGCGGCCAGCGCCAGGCCGAGGAGCGTGGCCGCGCTGCCACGGCGTCCCAGCAGCCCGCCGAGCGCCAGCAGCGCCACGCCGCCTGCGGCGAGGGCCGGCTGCGGCGCGGTCCACGCATCGGCCGCCAGGATCCCGGCCGCAACGCCGGCCAGCGTGGCGGGGAGGGCGAATCGCCAGGCGCCCATCAGTCACCCGGCCGTCGCCACCCCCTGGATGTCCTCGAGCTGGCCCCGGTTGATCACGCCGCGATCGACCGCGTCCTGGAGCGAGGCGAATGGCCGCTCCTGCCGGGCGGCGACGATCTTCTGCACCGTCACCTCGCCGATGCCTGGCAGCGCCTCGAGCTCCTCAGGGGTGGCCGTGTTGAGGTTGACCTGGCCACCGCCGGCCGGACCGGTCCCTCCGCCACCCGGTGCCGCCGGCGTCGATGGTGCCGCGGCAACGGCCGTCTCACCGACCCGCGGGACACGTACCTGCTGGCCGTCGGTCAACGGCTGCGCGAGGTTGACCGCTGCCGCCGCGGCGAGGTCGGCATCCTCCGCGTACCCACCGGCCGCCTGGATCGCGTCGGCGATGCGCGATCCGGCGCGCAGCTCGCGGATGCCCGGCGCCACCACGGCGCCCTCGACATCGACCACGATCGTCCCGGACGCCGGCGCGGCGGAGCCCAACGGCACCGAGGCGGCCGGCGTGCCGAGGAGAAGGGCGGCGGGATCGTCACTGGTCGATGGGCTGGCGCCATCGGCCGGCAGGAGGAGGACCGTCACGGCCGCGACGGCCAGGACGATGGCGCCGGCCGCCGCGGCGACGAGGATGCGATCGGATCGGGACACAGACGAGCCTCCGGGCGGAGGCAAGCTGTGGATCAGCTGCGTCCGAGGCACGACGCCCGGGCACTCGACGCCGGGCCTCGGAAGCAGGGTCGGAGCCTACGGCGGCGGCGCTTACCGGCCGGTTACCGCGGGCTTATCGGTCCGTCGGCGTGACGACGTTGACCAGGCGCCCCGGGATCTGGACGATTCGCGCCGGATCGCGGCCGGCGAGGTAGCGCTGGACGTGCTCCGATGCGAGCGCCATGCGCTCGATCTCGTCAGCGGGAGTGTCGGGCGTGACGACCAGGCGGTCGCGAAGCTTGCCATCGACCTGCACCGGCAGCTCGATCGTCTCGGCCGCGGCCAGCGCCGGATCGGCGACCGGCCATGACTGCTGGTGGACGCTGTACGGATGCCCGCGCCGTTCCCACAGCTCCTCGGTGATGTGCGGCGCAACCGGCGCCAGAAGGACCAGGAGCGTGTCGACCGCGTCGGTGTATGCCCGCGAGCCCGACATTCCAGCCTCGCGCTCGCGAATGATCGCGTTCGTCAGCTCCATGAGGCGGCTGATGGCCGTGTTGAAGCGGAATCCGTCGTAGTCGGCGGTGACCTCACCGATGGTGACGTGCGTCAGCCGCCGCAGTGCGCGTCCCAGCTCCTCGACCGTCCCCAGCACCTCGTCAGCGCGGGGTCCGCCGGTGCCCGGGATCTCACCCGCGAGGCTCTGATCCGGCATGCCGGGCACATGCGCCACGGTCACGCCCCCACCCGCCGCGGCAGGCAGGGCAGCGCCCCACACTCGGGCCAGCCAGCGGTGGATGCCCTCGATGCCCGTTGACGACCACGGCCCGCCCTGGTCCCAGGGCCCGACGAACATCAGGAAGGCGCGGACGGTGTCGGAGCCGTAGCGGGCAACGAGCTCGTCCGGCGCCTGGACGTTGCCGCGCGACTTGCTCATGCGATTGTGGTCGGCACCCAGGATCTGGCCCTGGTTGCGCAGGATCATGGTCGGCTCGTCGACCGCCAGGAGCCCGAGGTCACGCAGCGCCTTCACGAAGAAGCGGAAGTACAGCAGGTGCATGACCGCGTGCTCGGCGCCGCCGGTGTAGAGCGCCATCGGCATCCACTCCTCGACCTTGGCGCGGTCCCAGGGTCCGTCCTCGTAGTGGGGCGAGCAGTAGCGCAGGAAGTACCACGATGAGTCGACGAACGTGTCCATGGTGTCGGTCTCGCGGCGAGCCGGGCCGGCACACACCGGGCAGGTGGCGTTCAGGAACTCCGCGTGCGACTGCAACGGCGAGACCCCGGTCTGCGCGAAGTCGACGTCCATCGGCAACACGACCGGCAGCTGGTCCTCCGGCACCGGCTGCGCACCATGCTCGTCGCAGTAGACGATCGGAATCGGCGCGCCCCAGTAGCGCTGGCGACCCGCGACCCAGTCGCGCTGCCGGTAGGTGACCGCGAACTGGCCCTGCTCGCGCTCCTCGAGGGCCCTGGTGATGGCCGGGATGGCCTCCGCGGCCGGCATGCCGGTGAACTCGCCCGATTCGACCAGCACCTCGCCCGAGGAGTGCTCGACGAATGCCTCGCCCTCCGGCGCCGATGCGCCCTTCGGCAGCACCACGTATCGGATGGGCAGGTCGAATTTCGTGGCGAACTCGTAATCGCGCTCGTCGTGGGCCGGCACGGCCATGATCGCGCCGGTGCCGTAACCGGGCAGGACGTAGTCGGCGATCCAGATCGGGATGCGCTCGCTCGTCATCGGATTCGTCGCATACGCACCGATGAAGACCCCGGTCTTCTCGCGCTCGGTGCTCATCCGCTCGATCTCCGTCTCGCGCCGCGCGTCGGCGACATAGGCCTCGACCTCGTCGCGCCGGTCGGTCGTCGTCAGCACCGACACGAGCGGATGCTCGGGCGCCAGGACCATGAAGGTGGCGCCGAAGATCGTGTCCGGGCGGGTGGTGAAGACACGGATCGGCTCGACGTCGTCGGGCTCGGTCGGGAAGTCGATCTCGGCGCCCTCGGACCGCCCGATCCAGTTCGTCTGCATCAGCCTGATCGGCTCGGGGTAGTCGAGGCCGTCGAAGTCGAGGAGCTCATCGGAGTAGTTCGTGATCCGGAACCACCACTGCTCCAGGTCGCGCTTCTCGACCTGGGTGCCGCAGCGCCAGCACCGGCGCTCGGCGCCCTCGACCTGCTCGCGGGCGAGCACCACCTTGTCCTTCGGGCACCAGTCGACCGTCCCCATGGCCTTGTACGCCAGCCCGGCCTCGTACAGCTTGATGAACAGCCACTGCTGCCAGCGGTAGTACTCGGGATCGCAGGTGACGATCTCGCGCGACCAGTCGAAGCTGGCGGCCATGAGCCGCATCTGGCGACGCATGTTGTCGATGTTCTGATAGGTCCAGGTCGCCGGATGGATGCCGCGGGCGATGGCGGCGTTCTCGGCCGGCAGCCCGAAGCCGTCGAAGCCCATCGGGAACATGACGCTTTGGCCCTGCATCCGATGCATGCGCGCCACGATGTCCGGCCCGGTCATGGCGAACCAGTGGCCGATGTGCAGGTCACCGGACGGGTACGGGTACATCGTCAGGATGTAGTGCTTCGGCCGTGGGTCGTCGTCGCGCGTGGTCCACAGCGCGTCGGCCTCCCAGCGGTCGCGCCACTTCTGCTCGAAGGTGGCCGGGTCGAAGCGGTCGTGGCGCGTTCGCGCGCGGGCCTCGGTCGTCATCGGTCCAGGTCCTCCTCCGGGAACCATGCCATGAGCACCTCGTCGCGGAACTCGCCGCCTGTGCGGTACTGCATGCGACGCGTGCCCTCGCGCACGAAGCCGCGCTTCTCGTAGAGCGCGATGGCCCGGCCGTTGTCGGGGAAGACGCCCAGCGACAGCTTGCGCAGCCCGCGCTCGCGGACCCAGCGCTGGGCCGCGGCGACCAGCTCGGTGCCGATCCCGACGTCGCGCCAGGTTTCCGCCAGCGTGATCGAGAGGACGCCGATGTGCTCGGTGGCCACCCCTCGGTCGACGCTGACCAGGACGTTGCCGACGACATCGCCGTCGGCCTCGGCGACGAGGACGAGGTGCTCGCCGGCGCGGACCATCTCGCTGATCCAGAACGACTCGGACGGTTCGCTCACCGAGCCGGGCGTGGCGATCAGCCAGCGGCCCTCACGGCGGACATCGGCGAAGAGGCGCGCCAACGCGCGGCCGTCGGTCGGTCGCGCAGGACGCAGCGTCCAGCGCCGTCCATCCCTGGCCGTCTTCGCCTCGCCGCTGCCGGTCATGATCATCGGTCGGTCTCGGTCCTTTCCGGAGAACAACGAACCCCTCCGTCGCTCTGGACGAAGGGGTGCTTCGCGGTACCACCTGAGCTTGACCGATGCAGGTTGGTGGAGCTGGGGGGACTCGAACCCCCGACCCCCTGCATGCCATGCAGGTGCTCTCCCAGCTGAGCTACAACCCCACGGAATTCGTCGGTCCACTCGTTGGCGCTGTATCGGTCGCCATCCGGCTCGGCTTTCGTCGAGCTGCTCTGCGGGCGAGTTCCGCGCTCCTTCGTCCGCCGGCTTCCACCATCCCGGCTCGCTCGTGATCGGGGCGCACGCGTACTGCTCCCGCGTCGTCGCGTTCGGGCGAGGATACCACACGGGCCCCCTCGGCCGACCTGGAGCGGCCCCGGTCAGCTCCCGTCAGGACGTCGGCTCGAGCTCCTCTTGATCACCGATGACGTGAGCCGTCCAGATCGCCCAGATCGGCGTCAGCACGCCCGATACGATCACGATGAGGAGCAGGCCGACGTTGCCGAGGTCGACCTCCGGGTTGTCGATGACCTCGAACTGGATGAACGGCAGGAACCGGCCGATGACCACGGCGACGAGAGCGGCGATCCCCATCCAGCGCGAGTAGGCCCGCCAGCCGGACGGCATCGCCGCCGCCGCCGACGCGGCGACGATGAGCCCGACGCCGAACAGCGTGGCGTACGCGTCGAGCAGCCAGTTCTGGGCATTCGAGATCGTATCGAGGATGCTCATCCGGCTGATGAGCTGCGCGTCTCGCGATCCGCATTCGCAGTAGCGGGGATCGGCAGCGATCTCCTTCACGCCCACGTAGAGCAGCATCCCGACGATCCCGAGCGTCGCCGCCACGACGAAGAATGTCCCTGTCAGACGGCGCGCCCCCTCCGTCGCGCCAATCAGGGCGGGCAGGACGGCTCCCAGGCCGGCCACGGCGACGAATCCGAGGACGAAGAGCAGGTTGGAGGCGAGCTCCTGCGGCCAGCGCTCCTGCTCGCTCGTGAAGCCGGTGACGATGTTGTCGACGAGGACGTTCTCCCCCTCCCGGAACGCCGGCTCTGGCGCGGTAATGTTGAGCCAGAGGAGGGCGAGGAGGAGGGTCGCCAGGGGGAAGCTGACGGCGACGATCCAGGCGAGGATCCGGGCCGTGCGGCGGTCGACGTCGGTGGTGTTCACGGGCACATCATGCGCATCGACGCAAGCCCCCGTTCCCGCGGTCCGCGTCGCCGCTTGACTCTCACGCAACGTGAGGGTTTATGGTCGCGCCATGCACGGACCCACGGCACGCACGGTCGGCGCCGTCGCCCGCCTGGCGGGCGTCAGCGTGAGGACGTTGCACCACTACGACGAGATCGGCCTGCTCACCCCAAGCGACCGATCCGGCGCGGGGTATCGCCGCTACGCTGACGAGGACCTCGATCGGTTGCAGCGCATCCTCTTCTACCGCGAGCTCGGGTTCGGGCTCGACGAGATCAGGACGGTCATGACGGACGGGCAGGCGGACGCATCGGTCCATCTGCGCCGGCAGCACGCCTTGCTGCTGAAGCGGATCGAACGGCTGATGCGGATGGCGACCGCCGTCGAGAAGGCGATGGAGGCACGAAGCATGGGCATCCCGCTCACCCCGGAGGAGCGGTTCGAGGTGTTCGGCGACTTCGACCCCGACGAGCACGCCGCCGAGGTCGAGGAGCGCTGGGGCGACGGCGAGCCGTACCGCGAGTCGCAGCGCCGCGTCGCGCGCTACACGAAGGCCGATTGGGAGCGGATCAAGGCCGATGGCCAGGCCGCGACCGAGGCGATGGTCGCCGCCATGCGCGGCGGCCGTGCCGCCGACAGCCCGGAGGCGATGGACGGCGCCGAGGCGCATCGACGCCAGATCGACGAGTGGTTCTACCCGTGCTCGTACGAGATGCACCTCGGGCTGGCCGAGATGTACCTGGCCGATCCACGCTTCACCGCCACGTACGAGAAGGTGGCACCCGGCCTGGCGCAGTACGTCCACGACGCGATCGTCGCCAACGCCCGACGGCACGCCGCCTGACCGCGCGTATGCTGGGCCCGATGTCCGGGCCGGGTGACGCCGCCTCTCCCTCCGCCGACCCAGCGCGCGAGCCTTCTCCGAGCGCGTGCTGCGCACCCGCAGACCCGCGGATCGCGCGCCGCTTCGACGAGCTGGCAGACGCCTGGGCCGAGGCCGACGAGCTGCCCGAGATGGTCGACGTCTCGGCGCGGCTGCTCGACCTCCTGCGCGACGCCCCGGGCCGACGGCCGTCGGTCCTCGAGCTCGGCTGCGGCAGCGGTGGCCTCAGCGTCGCGCTGCTCGAGATGGGCGCCGAACGCGTCACCGGCATCGACCTGTCGGCGTCGAGCGTTCGGCTGGCGGAGGCGCGGGCTACCGACGCCGGCTTCGGTGAGCAGGCGACGTTCCGCGTCGGCAACGCCGCCGACGCCGACGCGGCACCGCACGACTGGGTCGTCCTCGATCGCGTCGTCTGCTGCTTCGGCGAGCCCGACCGGCTCATCCAGCGCGCGACGGAGCTCGCGACCGAGTGCATCGCTCTCACGGCGCCTGAGTCTCGCGGCTGGCGCGGCTGGGCGAACCGCCTGCTGTGGGCAGCCGAGAACGTCTGGGATCTCGTTCGCGGCGGCTGCCGCGGATACGTCCACGACCTGCGGCGCGTCGAGCGACGCCTGGCCGAGGCCGGCTTCCGGCCGCGGACGACGGCGCACATGGGCCTCTGGCACGTCGCGACCTACGAGCGCCGCTGACTACCCCCGGCCGAAGACCGCAGTCAGCCCGGATTCCAGGTCGCGTGGCGCGTAGCCAAGCTCCCGTCGGGCCCTCGCATCGCTGGCCCAGTAGGTGACACCCGCGCCGGCGCGCACCATCTCCCCGAGGTCGGGACCGATGCGGCGCACGAGCGGCGCCGCCGCGCGCAGCGCCCAGGTCGGCGTCGAAAGCCGAGGCGGCCGGCGGTGGCCGATGGCAGCGACCCGACGCACGAGCTCGCCCATGGTCGTGATCTCGCCGCCGAGCACGTAGCTCCGGCCGGGAGTGCCTCGCTCGCCCACGAGCGCGATGCCAGCCGCGATGTCGTCGACGTGCGCCATGTTCAGGCCGAGGTCGCCGAAGGTGAGCGTCGGGAGCCTGCCGTGCGCCGCCTGCTCGAGGACGCTGCCGAGGCTCGTGTGGTCGCCCGCGCCATAGACTCCACCGGGCATGGCGATGAGGACGGGTGCCCCGCCGTCCATCCGCGCGTGCGCCGCCAGGTGCGACCGATGCTTCGTCTCGTCGTAAAAGCTCACGTAGCGGTAGGGCACCGGGCGCTCGTAGCTCTCGTCCACGACCCGGTATCCCGTGTCGCCGAAGGCGTTGATCGTGGAGACGTGAACGATGCGACCGACGCCGGCCGCGATCGCGGCGTCGAGCACGCGCTCGGTAGCGGTCACGTTCGCCGCCTCCATCACGGCGCGCATGGAGGCACGGATGCCGACGCGGTAGTCGCCGGCGACGTGATAGACGACGTCACAGCCATCCATCGCGCGCTCGAGCATGCTGCCGTCGAGGGCATCGCCGATGACCACATCGCATCCGGCCTCGCGCAGGCTCGCGGCCGACGCATCGCTGCGGGTGAGGGCGCGCACCGGCGTGCCGGCCCCCTGGAGGCGTCGCACCAGCCGGCGGCCGATGAATCCGCCGCCACCGGTGACGAAGGCGGTCATCCCGGCTTGGCGAACCGGCCCTGGATGCGTGCGATGCCGGCGTCGATCTCGCCGCCCGCCGCACCGGCGATCATCGGCTCCATGAAGGAGGTGATGAAGGAGCCGCGGATCTCCATCGCGAAGCCGAGGTCGGTGGCACCGCCGTCGACGGGTCCGAGGTGGAGCTCGGCAGTGGCCTTCACGCCGGACACCTCGCCGCGAATCGCGAGGCGGGAGGGTGGCTCGTAGGCGGTGACGGTCATGGGTGCCTCGAGGCGCTGGCCCATGAGGTCGCGCACGACGGTTGCCGTCGTTCCCACCCCGATGTCGCCGCCTGATGTGATCTCGGCGCTCACGATGCCCGGCTGCCATTCGGGCAGGTTCGCCAGGTCCGAGAGGTACGCGAAGAGCTCCTCGGGTGGTGCCTCGACGCGGGCGCGGCGCTCGATCCGCTTCATGGACTCACCCTAGCCGATCGGCCGGTCAGTGGAGGATCTGGGAGAGGAACCGCTTCGTGCGCGCGTGCTCCGGCGCCTCGAAGATCCGCTGCGGCGGGCCTTCCTCGACGATCACTCCCTCGTCGAAGAACACCATGCGGTCGGCGACGGCGCGGGCAAAGCCCATCTCGTGGGTGACGCACAGCATGGTCATGCCGGTGTCGCTGGCGAGCGACTTCATGACGTCGAGCACCTCGCCGATCATCTCCGGATCGAGGGCGGAGGTCGGCTCGTCGAACAGCATGATCTTCGGGCTCATCGCCAGCGCGCGGGCGATCGCGACGCGCTGCTGCTGGCCGCCCGACAGCTGCGCCGGGTACTTGTTCGCCTGGTCCCCGATGCCGACGCGGATCAGCAGCTCCATCGCCACCGCCTCGGCGTCCGCCCGCGCGTAGCGGCGCACCCGCATCGGCGCCAGGACGATGTTCTGGAGCGCGGTCAGGTGCGGGAACAGGTTGAACGATTGGAAGACCATGCCGATCTCGCGCCGGATGGCGGCGATGTTGCGGACGTCGCTCGTGAGCTCGATGCCGTCGACGACGATCTGCCCTCGCTGGTGGTTCTCGAGGCGGTTGATCGTGCGAATGAACGTCGACTTGCCGGAGCCGGACGCGCCGAAGATCACCACCACCTCGCCCGCCCTCACGGTCAGATCGATGCCCCGCAGCACGTGGAGCTGATCGAACCACTTGTGGACGTCGCGGCAGACGATGATGTCGTCCGCCGCCGCCGCATCGGCCGTCCGGGCGCCCGCCATCAGCGCACCCCCACGCCGAGCTGGCGCTCGAGCCGATAGCTCGCCTGCGACATCGCGTAGCAGAGGACGAAGAAGACGGCGGCGATGAACACGTAGACCTCCATCTGGGCGCCGAACGAATCCGGCTGGGCCAGCACCGCGCGGCCGATGTTGAGCAGCTCGAGCAGGCCGATGATCGTGACGAGCGTCGTGTCCTTCAGCAGGCTGATGAAGAGCCCGACGTTGGCCGGGATCACGGAGCGCAGCGCCTGCGGCAGGACGATGAACCGGTTGGTCTGGATGCCGCTGAGGCCGAGCGCCTGGGCGGCCTCGACCTGCCCGATCGGGATGGCCTGCAGGCCGCCGCGCACGTTCTCGGCGACGTACGCCGCCGAGAAGAGTGTGATCCCGCCCATCGCCCGTCCGACG
>DASUFJ010000043.1:0-6912 GCA_036274575.1 Candidatus Limnocylindria bacterium | reverse complement strand
TCGGTGGAGATCCTGAACGAGAACGAAGAGGAGATCCGCTTCATCGAGGACACCGGGAGCTATCCGCTGCCGGACCTCGGCGGAATCAATCTCCAGGGCTTTGAGGAGTAATCAGGGCGCGGCGCCGGCGGGGCGTCGCGCAGGCAAGCATTCGGTCCATCTCAGCCCGGGCCTGGTCAGCCCGTGGCGTACCCGAGCCAGTTGCGGCGCGCAGCCGCAGGAGTCGTAGCAGCGCATGCTGGAAGTCAACAACTTCGACGCCATCCGGATCAGCCTGGCGTCGCCCGATCAGATCAAGGGCTGGTCGTCGGGCGAGGTCACGAAGCCGGAGACGATCAACTACCGCACATTGAAGCCGGAGAAGGACGGGCTCTTCGACGAGCGCATCTTCGGTCCCACGAAGGACTGGGAGTGCTACTGCGGCAAGTACAAGCGCATCCGGTACAAGGGCATCATCTGCGACAAGTGCGGCGTCGAGGTCACGCGGTCGAAGGTGCGCCGCGAGCGGATGGGCCACATCAAGCTCGCCAGCCCGGTCAGCCACATCTGGTACTTCAAGGGCACGCCGAGCCGCCTCGGCATCCTCCTGGACATCAGCCCGCGCAACCTCGAGCGGATCCTCTACTTCGCGCTGTACGTCGTCACCCGCGTCGACGAGGCGCAGCGTGAGAAGGCGCTGCAGCGCATCGACGAGGAGGCCGAGGAGCGGGTCGCGAAGGCGCAGGCCGTCGTCGACGAGAAGAGGGCCGAGCTCGAGTCGGCCGTCGCCGACAAGCGGACCGAGGTTGACGCGGCGCACGAGTCCGAGAAGAAGCGCCTCACCGATGCGAAGGACAGCCGGACCGAGGAGCTGACGAAGGCCGCCCAGGCGGTCGAGGCGACCATCAAGGAGGGCGGCAAGAGCCTCGCCGACGATGTCGTCTTCGCCGCGACCGGCGAGGTCATCGGCCGCTCCGGCGACACCAGCAAGGAGGCCCTCGCCAAGCTCCGGGAGCTGGTCAAGGGCGAGGTCGGCGCGGTCGACAGGGACACCAAGGAAGGCCTCGCCAGCGCCGAGGAGAAGTACCAGACCGCGATCGCCGACCTCACTTCGGGGATCGAGGAGGCGACCGCCAGCGAGCGCGAGCAGCTCCAGCGCGAGACCGACGACGCCAAGCTGTGGGCCCGCACCGAGCGGGGCCGGCTGGCGGACATCCAGGTGCTCAAGATCCTCACCGAGGGCGAGTACCGCCAGCTGACCGAGATGCACGGCCGGCTGTTCGATGCCGGCATGGGCGCGGAGGCGGTCAAGAAGATCATCGAGCAGATCGACCTCGATCAGCTCAGCCAGGACCTGCACGTCGAGATGCGCCAGACCTCCGGCCAGCGCCGGAAGAAGGCGATCAAGCGGCTGCGCCTCATCGAGGCGTTCCGCAAGTCCGGGGCGCGCCCGGAGTGGATGATCCTCTCGACGCTGCCGGTCATCCCGCCGGACCTGCGCCCCATGGTGCAGCTGGATGGCGGTCGCTTCGCGACGTCCGACCTCAACGACCTCTATCGGCGGGTCATCAACCGCAACAACCGGCTGAGCCGCCTGCTCGATCTCGAGGCGCCGGAGATCATCATCCGCAACGAGAAGCGGATGCTCCAGGAGGCGTGCGACGCGCTGATCGACAACGGCCGGCGCGGCCGCGCCATCGCGGGCACCGGGAACCATCGGCTCAAGAGCCTCTCCGACATGCTCAAGGGCAAGCAGGGCCGGTTCCGCCAGAACCTGCTCGGCAAGCGCGTCGACTACTCGGGCCGGTCGGTCATCGTCGTAGGGCCGGAGCTCAAGCTCCACCAGTGCGGCCTGCCGAAGAAGATGGCGCTCGAGCTGTTCAAGCCGTTCGTCATGCGCCAGCTGGTCGAGAAGGGATTCGCGCACAACATCAAGAGCGCCAAGCGCATCGTCGAGCGGGTGCGTCCCGAGGTGTGGGACGTGCTCGAGGAGGTCATCCGTGACCACCCGGTGCTCCTGAACCGCGCCCCGACGCTTCACCGCCTCGGCATCCAGGCCTTCATGCCTGTCCTCGTCGAGGGCTCGGCGATCCAGATCCACCCGCTCGTCTGCTTCGCGTTCAACGCGGACTTCGACGGCGACCAGATGGCGGTCCACGTGCCGCTGTCGACGGCCGCGCAGCGCGAGGCGAAGGACCTCATGCTCTCGACCCGCAACCTGCTGTCGGCCGCGGATGGCTCGCCGGTGGTCAGCCCGACGCACGACATGGTGCTCGGCTGCTACTACCTGACCGTGGCCAACGCGACCAACGGCGCGGTGGCGGACGGTGGGTTCAAGCCGTGGCAGGTGTACTCCGACGACGCCGAGGTCGTGCTGGCGGTCGCGTCCGACGCGATCCACGTCCAGGACACCGTGCGCGTCGAGACCGAGACGTGGGAGGGAGACCCGAAGGACGGCGAGACCGTCCGGGCGGTGGTGACGACCACGGCCGGTCGCGTGATCTTCAACTCGATCCTGCCGCCGCAGCTCCGCTTCGTCGACCGGGTCATGGATCGCAAGGGCCTGAAGGAGATCATCGCCCGCTGCTACCGGGACCTCGGTCCGGAGGCGACGGCGACGCTCGTCGACGGCATCAAGGCCATCGGCTTCCACTACGCCACCGAGGCCGGAATCACGATCGGCGTCGAGGACCTGGCAGTCCCGAAGCAGAAGGCCGAGCTGCTGCACAAGGCCGAGCAGCGCGTGGCCGATATCGACCGCGAGTTCCGCCGCGGCTTCATCACCGAGGACGAGCGCTACACCCAGACCGTCGAGGTCTGGCGCGAGACGACCGACAAGGTCACCGACTCGATGCTGGCTGGCCTCGATGAGCGCGGCTCGATCATGCTCATCACGAACTCGGGCGCGCGCGGATCGGTCACCCAGGTCCATCAGCTCGCCGGGATGCGTGGCCTCATGGCCGACCCGTCGGGCCGGATCATCGACCTGCCGATTCGCTCGAACCTGCGCGAGGGGATGAGCGTCCTCGAGTACTTCATCTCGTCGCACGGCGCTCGCAAGGGCCTCGCCGACACCGCGCTCCGCACCGCCGACTCCGGATACCTCACCCGGCGCCTGGTCGACGTGGCGCAGGACGTCATCACCCGCGAGGACGACTGCGGCACCGATCTCGGCACGTGGATCACGCGCGACGAGTCCGACCTCATCCCGGAGCCCTTCATCGAGCGGCTCATCGGCCGCATGGCGGCGATCGATATCGTCGACGAGGGGTCCAAGGAAACGATCGTCGCCCGCAATGACGAGATCGACGAGGCGGCGCTCGAGAGGATCGAGGCCGCCGGCATCGACCGCGTCAGCGTCCGCTCGCCGCTCACCTGCGCCGCCCGCCACGGCGTGTGCCGCATGTGCTACGGCCGCAACCTCGCGACCGGCGAGCTCGTCGAGATCGGACAGGCGGTCGGGATCATCGCCGCCCAGTCCATCGGTGAGCCGGGGACGCAGCTGACGATGCGGACGTTCCACACCGGCGGCGTCGCCGGCGAGGACATCACCCAGGGCCTGCCGCGTGTCGAGGAGCTCTTCGAGGCGCGGATCCCGAAGGGCCAGGCCACGATGACCGAGATCGACGGCACCATCGAGGTGCCGCCGGCCTCAGGCGACCAGCAGATCACGGTGCGCGTGACGCATCGCGACGCCTACGACACGGCCTTCAAGCTGACGCGCCAGCACGAGGTGCTCGTGGCCGATGGCGACGAGGTTGCCGAGGGCCAGCTCCTCGCCCGGCTGGGTGAGGACGAGGACCTCGTCGAGGTCAAGGCCCCGACCGCCGGCCGCATCACGAAGAAGGGCTCCACGCTGACCCTCCACACCGAGGAGGTCGACGTCCGGGAGTACCCGGTGCCGCACTCGGCGCGCCTGCGCGTGGCCGACGGCGACACCGTCCAGGCCGGCGACTCGCTCACCGAGGGATCACTGAACCCGAAGGAGCTCCTCGAGATCAAGGGCGTGGACACCGTCCAGCGCTTCCTGGTCGCCGAGGTCCAGAAGGTGTACCGGTCCCAGGGCGTGACGATCAGCGACAAGCACATCGAGATCATCGTGCGCCAGATGCTGCGCAAGGTGACCGTCGACAACCCGGGCGACACTGAGCTGCTGCCGTCCGAGCTCATCGACCGCTTCGAGTTCGAGGAGACGAACAACCGGATCCTCGCCGAGGGCGGTGAGCCGGCGACCGCACAGACGGTCCTCCTGGGCGTGACCAAGGCGTCGCTGAACACCTCCTCCTTCCTGGCGGCGGCGAGCTTCCAGGAGACGACCCGTGTGCTGACCGAGGCGGCCATCAACGGCGCCAAGGACAACCTCATCGGGCTCAAGGAGAACGTCATCATCGGCAAGCTCATCCCGGCCGGGACCGGGGCCGAGGCGCGGCGCATCGCCGCCGAGCGCGCGGACCAGCTCAGCCCGGCGGAGGAGGAGCAGCTCCGCGAGGAGGCCGCAGCGCGCGCCTTCCTCTCCGGCGATCCAGACGCGGATGCGGATGGCGACGTCGAGCCGGACGAGGCGGAGGCCGCGGCCGAGGAGGCGGCGGACACCGTCTCCGAGCTCATGGGTGCCGGCGACAACCCCGAGATGGAGGCGGCCGTCGAGGAGCAGGTCTTCGACGAGCTGACCGAGGAGGAGCAGGAGCGCCAGGCCGAGGAGGCCGCGGCCAAGAAGTAGCGCTCGGCCGTTCCGACGGATCAGGCGAGAGGGCGGCCAGCGACGGCCGCCTTTTCGCTGCCCATACGGGGGTTTGGCCCTGTGGCGGCCGGGCGTCTGGCGAACGGCGAGGGGGCGCGCCGCCGGAGCCGCGCTCGATTGACACTGCACGAGCGCGTTCCGTATACTGCGACGTCGGTGTCCCGCGTGCGGGACGCCTTCGTGTGTGCCCGCGGTCGCTCGGCCTGGGCAGCCCGATATCGGCCTCTTCCGTGAGTCGTCGTGGGCGCCACTCGGGCACATCGGTTCATTCACTCAGTCAGCTCACGCGATACGAACGCGAGGTTCTCGTTGCCAACCATCAGCCAGCTGGTCCGCAAGGGTCGCAAGCCGGCCGTCAAGAAGGTGAAGGCCCCGGCGCTGCGCCGGACGCTCAACACCCTCAAGCAGACCACGTCTGAGGGACGCGGCGCGCCGCAGCGACGCGGCGTCTGCCTGCAGGTCATGACGCGCACCCCGAAGAAGCCGAACTCGGCCCTTCGGAAGGTCGCGCGCGTGCGCCTGACGAACGGGATGGAGGTCACCGCCTACATCCCGGGCATCGGTCATAACCTCCAGGAGCACTCGATGGTGCTCGTCCGCGGCGGCCGCGTGAAGGACCTGCCGGCGGTGAAGTACCACATCATCCGCGGCACCCTGGACGCCGCCGGCGTCCGCGACCGCAGGCAGGGTCGCAGCAAGTACGGCGCGAAGTCGCCGGGCAAGGGCTAGCCGATGCCCCGACGTCCGACCATCGCGCGCAAGACGAAGTACGCCGAGCAGCTGACCGGCACCGCGCTGACGCTCGACCAGTTCACGAACAAGCTGATGTACGGCGGCAAGCGCCACCTCGCGCATCGCATCCTGGAGGATGCTTTGGCGCGCTGTGAGTCGCAGGCCGGCCGTGCCGGCGTCGAGGTCCTGGAGCAGGCCCTCCGCAACGCCATGCCGCTGATCGAGGTCAAGCCGAAGCGCGTCGGTGGTTCCACGTACCAGATCCCGGTCGAGGTCCGTGCCGATCGGCGCGTCAGCCTCGGCATGCGCTGGCTCATCGAGTCGGCACGCAAGCGGAACGGCAAGAGCATGAGCGACAAGCTCGCCGCCGAGCTCATGGATGCCAGCAACGGCATCGGCGCCGCGGTCAAGCGCCGCGAGGACACGCACCGCATGGCGGAGGCGAACCGCGCCTTCAGCCACTTCAAGTGGTAGGCCGATGACCACCCAGGCACCCACCCGCGCCGACCGCACGGGGACGAACATCCCGCTCCAGCGGACCCGGAACATCGGGATCATCGCGCATATCGACGCCGGCAAGACGACGGTGACCGAGCGGATCCTCTTCTACACGAAGAAGATCTACAAGCTCGGCGAGGTCCACGAGGGCGCCGCCACGATGGACTGGATGGAGCAGGAGCAGGAGCGGGGGATCACGATCACCGCCGCCGCCACGACCTGCTTCTGGAACGATCACCGCATCAACCTGATCGACACGCCCGGGCACGTGGACTTTACGGTCGAGGTCGAGCGCAGCCTCCGCGTGCTCGACGGCGCGGTCGTCGTCTTCGACGGCGTCGCCGGCGTCGAGCCCCAGTCCGAGACGGTCTGGCGCCAGGCCGACAAGTACCGCGTCCCGCGGTTCTGCTTCGTCAACAAGCTCGACCGCACCGGCGCCGACTTCTGGCGCGTCGTCGACATGATCAAGGACCGCCTCGGCGTGAATGCCGTGCCGCTCCAGGTGCCGATCGGCGCCGAGGACCAGTTCCGCGGCGTGGTCGACCTCATCAACATGAAGGCGATCACGTACGGCAACGACCTCGGCGACCAGATCGAGGTCGGTGACATCCCGGCCGACGTCCAGCCGCTCGCCGACGAGTGGCGCGAGAAGCTCGTCGAGGCGCTGGCCGACCTCGACGACGACATCGCGCACAAGTTCCTCGAGGGCGAGGAGATCACCGCCGACGAGCTGCGCGGCGCGCTCCGTGTTGGCACCCTGGCCTACAAGACCGTCCCGGTCCTCACTGGATCGGCGCTGAAGAACAAGGGCGTGCAGCCGATGCTGGACGCCGTCATCGACTACCTGCCCAGCCCGCTCGACGTGCCGCCGGTCGCGGGAACCGATCCGCGCAGCGGAGAGACCGTCACCCGCGAGACCGATGCGGACGCGCCGTTCGCCGCGCTCGCCTTCAAGATCGTGG
>DASUFJ010000042.1:0-3554 GCA_036274575.1 Candidatus Limnocylindria bacterium | reverse complement strand
GGACGGTAGTCGCGGTCGCGACGATCGCGGCGGTCGCGACGCGGCGGCCGGTCCTCGAAGCGCCCCGCCGGTGCCGGCGTCGGCATCGGTGCCGGGGCCGGACGGTCCTCCGCCTGCTTCAGGCTCAGGCCAAGCCGATGGCGCTCGGAGTCGAGGCTGATGATCTTGAGCTTGAGGACCTGTCCCTCGTGCACCACGTCGCCGGGGTGGGCCACGCGCTGGTGCGACAGCTCGCTGATGTGGATCAGGCCCTCGAGGCCCTCCTCCACGCGGACGAAGGCGCCGAAGTTCACGAGCTTCGTGACCGTGCCCTCGATGACGTCCCCGATCTTGTACTTCGCCACCGACTCCTGCCAGGGGTCGGGCTGGAGGCGGCGGATCGAGAGGCTGATCCTGCCGCGCTCATGGTTGATGTCGATGACCTCGGCCTCGACCTCGTCACCCATCTGGTAGGCGGTCTCCGGGTTGTTGACCTTGTTCCAGGACAGCTCGCTCTTGTGGACGAGGCCGTCGATCCCGCCGAGGTCGACGAAGACGCCGAACGGGGCGATCGAGCGAACCACGCCGGTGACTCGCTGGCCGGTCTCGAGGCTGCTGAACAGCTCGTCGCGCTTCTCGCGGCGCTCCTCGTAGAGGGCGACCTTCTCCGACAGGATGAGGCGGTTCGCCTTGCGGTTGACCTCGAGGATCTTGAGCCGCAGCGTGCGACCGACGAACGGCTGGAGCTTCTCCGCGATCTCCTGCGCGGCGTCGCGTGGCTGCTCGTCGCGCGGGCGTCGGGGGAAGTCGACGATCTGGCTGATCGGCACGAAGCCGCGCACGCCGAGATCCACGATGAGCCCGCCCTTGTTGTGGTCGATGACCCTTGCCTCGACGATCTCTCCGGCGTCGAAGCGCTCCTGCATCGCGCGCCACTTGCGCTCGAGCCCGGCCCGGCGCAGCGAGAGGACGGCGTGGCCCTCCGGCGACTCCGGCTGGAGGACGTAGACGAGCACCTCGCTGCCGACCTCGATCTCCGGCCGCGCCTCGTCGCCGTCGCGCGACCCGCGGCGGTTCATGAGCTCGCGATTGCTGACCACGCCCTCGCTCTTGCCCCCGAAGTCGACGAGGATCTCGTCCGGATCGATCCGGACCACGGTGCCCTCGACGACGTCCCCGTGCTTGAGGCTCTTGACCTCGTGCTCGGGGCTGTCGAGGAGCTCGGCCATGGTCATCGGCTCGCTGGATGCCGCCGCGGGAGCCTGGCCCGTCTCCGGTGCGGCCGTCTCCGCGGCAGCCGTCTCGTCTTCGGCCGTCGCCGGCTCAGCAGGCGTCGCATCGGCCGGTGCGGCCTCGTCCGCGGGTGCCGCCTGTCCCTCGTCCGGCGTCGCCGCCCCGGGCTCGGTCTGGGCGTCGGGCGCCGCGCTCGCTTCCTGCGGCTCCGGCTCGGTCGTCGCGCCGTCCGCGCTCGGCTCGACCTCGGCGGCCGGAGCCGCCTCGGCAGCCGGTCCGGCATCACCGTCCGCGATCGTTGCCTCGGCCGTCTCGGCTGCCTGAGGCTCGGCGACGGTCACCGCGGAGTCCGAAGCGGGCTCCTCATCGGTGCTGGGCGTAGCCGGATTCGTGTCGTCGATCAATGTGTATGTACGCTCCTGTCCAAAGTGTCCGTTACAGCAGATGACGCCCTCGCGGGAGGGCGTCGATCACCGATCATCGCTGTCAAGGTGCTGCCTGGTCTCGTTTGACGGACGACTCGGTGCTCCTTTGCGCTAACCGATGGAAGACGCGCTCACGCGCGTGTATGGGGTTGTCTGCCACACGGCCGGGAGAGCATACCATACGGCCCAATGAGGACCGATCCGCGTGCCTGAGCTGCCCGACCTCACCGTCGTGGCCGAGCAGCTCGCGGATCGCGTCACCGGGCGGACCATCGTCGAGGCCAGCGCGCCGACGCCGATCCTCGTCCGCGCCACACCAGAGGAGCTCGCCGCCCTGGCCGGATGCACGCTCGGCGCGGCAAGCAGACGCGGAAAATTCCTGCTGCTCCCGTTCGAGCGCGACGGCGCACCGACGCGGATCCTGGCCGCCAACCCGATGCTCGCCGGCAGGTTCTGGATCACGGCACATCGCGACCGCGTCCGGGCACGCACCGGCCTGCGGCTGGCGCTGGACGGGAGCGAGGACCTTCGCTACGTCGACCGTGAGATGCTCGGCAAGCTGTACCTGGCCTCGCCCGACGAGATGGACGACATCCCCGGCTGGTCGGAGATGGGGCCCGATGCCGACGATCCGGAGCTGACGCTGGAGGCCTTCCGCCAGCGCATCCGGCGCCATCCCGGCGAGCTCAAGCCGCTCCTGCGCAACCCGCGCTTCGTCGCCGGCATCGGCAACGCCTATAGCGACGAGATCCTGTGGGAGGCCCGGCTCGCGCCGTTCCGCAAGCGAAGCACGTTGAACGAAGACGAAGTCGCGCGACTCTACGAGGCGATGCGCCGCGTCCTTGCCGACTCGACGAAGCGCCTCCGCGTCCTGGTGCCTCCCGACATCGAGACGCAGCACCGCGAGTTCCTCAAGGTCCACCTCCGCGGCGGGGAGCCGTGCCCGCGCTGCGGACGGGAGCTGCGCCAGATCGGCGGGCGCGAGGCGACGACCTTCTGCCGGACCTGCCAGCCGCCGTTCTGATCAGGGGATGACCAGCACCTGGCCGATGACGATCTCGTCGGGATCCTCGATCCCGTTCGCCGCCTGGAGCGCCGAAACGGTCGTCCCGAAGCGCTCGGCAATCAGGGCCAGCGTGTCGCCCTCGGCGACGGTGTAGGTCCGGACCGGGACCGGGGTGGGTGCGGGCGTCGGCGGCGGCGTCGGGGCGGCCGTCGGCGCTGGGGTCGCCGGCACCGGCGTCGGGGTCGGCGTCGCCTCGGCCGTGGGGGCCGGGGTGGGCCGTTCCGTGGGAGACGGCGTCAGGCGCATCGTTGGCGTCGGCTCGGAGGTCGCGACCGCCGCCGGCCGGTCGGCCAGGAGGGCCCCGGCGACGGCCGCGGTCGCCACTCCCATCGTCGCGATGCCCGCGCCGACAGCCACCACCGTTGCCGTGCGCGATCCTCTCGCGCGCCCCGCGATCCCACGCCATGGCGGCTGTGGGGCGAGAAGGAGCCGGGTGCTGACGAATCCGTCCCCGAAGGGAGCTCGTCCCGGTGACGTGCCGGTGCGCGCGACGAATGCGGTGTAGCGCTCGCAACGATCGTGGTCGGCGGTCAGGCACAGCCTCGACTGCATCGCCCGATCGATGGCGGACGGCGGATCCTCGGCGTGACAGCGGTGCGCGGGATCGACCCCATCGATTGCGGCGTGCCGCTCACCCGCCAGGGCCAGCAGCGGGCAGACGGGATCCATCGGCTTCGAGGATAGCAAGCGCCCCACCGTCGATGACGGCAGGGCGTGCACAAATGAAATATCCCGGCGACGACCTATTTTCCCAGGAGGTTGCCCCCCGAGTATCTTCGGCGCTGGAGAGCTTAACTTCCGTGTTCGGGATGGGAACGGGTGGAGCCTCTCCGCTAGCGTCACCGGGATAG
>DASUFJ010000041.1:0-4411 GCA_036274575.1 Candidatus Limnocylindria bacterium | reverse complement strand
CCGGATGACGCAGCGGACGAACCGCATCGACAGCCAGATCCGCGCCGAGCTGATGGAGCTCTTTCAGCGCGAGATGAAGGACCCGCGCATCGGGTTCGCGACCGTCACGCGCGTCGAGACGGCGCGCGACCTCGGGTCGGCGAAGGTCTGGGTCAGCGTCCTCGGCACGCCCGAGGAGCAGCAGAGCGCCATAAAGGCGTTGAGCGATGCGGCCCCGTGGCTACGGCGGCAGCTCGGCGAACGGCTGACCCTGCGCAAGATCCCGCAGCTGGTCATTCGCCACGACGACTCGATCGAGACCGGGGATCGGGTGCTCCGCATCCTCCGCGACCTCGAGGAGGGCAACGGCTCGTGAGCCGCGAGGCGGTGGTCACCGCGATCCTGGCCGCCGACCGCCTGACCGCCATCTGCCACGAGAACCCCGACGCCGATACGCTCGGCTCGGCCTTGGCACTGCGGTTCGCCGCGGAGCGCCTCGGCAAGCGGGCCGAGGTGGTCGCCGCGGACCCGGTCCCGCCCAGCCTGGCCGCGCTGCCTGGCATCGGCGACGTGCGCAGCCGTCCGCAGCTCGAGCCGGGCCTCGCGGTCGTGCTCGACGGCCCGCCATCGCGAACCGGCGCCATCGCCACCGACTGCGCCGAGTGGCTGGGGCGTGCGACCGTCGTCAACATCGATCACCACGTCTCGAACGACGGGAGCGAGTCGGCGGCGGCATGGATCGACCCGGCGGCGGCGGCGACGTGCGAGATGATGGCGACGCTCCTGCCGGCGCTCGGCGTCGAGATCGATACCGACATCGCCACGGTGCTCACCGCCGGGATCGTGCAGGACACGCACACCTTCGCTCACCCGAACGCCACGCCGGCGACGCTCCGCGTCACCGCCGATCTGGTGGAGGCCGGCGCGCCCCTCTCGACCATCCACCGCTCCATCTATGCCGACAAGCCGTTCAGCACGATCGCGCTTTGGGGCCGCATCTTGGGCACCGCATCGCAGCGCCGTGACGGGCGCCTGGTGTGGGCGGTCATGACGGGAGCCATGCTGGCCGAGACCGGCACCGAGGCCGTCGCCAGCGAGGGGTTGATCGACCTCCTGGCATCCACGAAGGCGGCGGACGTCACGGTCCTTTTCAAGGAGGCCGATGTCTCCGAGGTGCGGGTCAGCGTCCGTACGTCGGCGCGTGCCGATGCGGTGGCGATCACGTCGGCCTTCGGTGGCGGCGGCCACGCCAGGGCAGCCGGCTGCACGGTCGCCGCGCCGCTGGCCGACGCCGTCGAGCGCGTCCTCGACGAGTGCGAACGCGAGCTCGATCGCGCCGATGCTCGGGGTCGTTAACCTCGACAAGCCGGTCGGGCCCACGAGCCACGACATGGTCAACCTGCTCCGGCGCCTGACGGGGACGCGGCGCATCGGCCATGCCGGGACCCTTGACCCGCTCGCCTCCGGCGTGCTGCCCATCCTGGTCGGCGCCGCCACACGCTTCAGCGAGGAGCTCACGGGGGGACGGAAGCGTTACGAGGCGCTCATCCGCCTCGGCGAGCGGTCCGCGACCGACGACGCCCAGGGGCCGATCGAGCCGACCGGAGCCCCCCTCCCATCCGAGGAGGCGATCATCGAGGCCGTCGCCGGCCTGGTCGGGACGTTCGAGCAGCGGCCGCCCAACTTCAGCGCCCGGAAGCTCGCCGGGCGCACGGCCCACCGCTCGGCCCGGGCGGGGGAGCCGATCGAGCTGCCGGCCCGGGTCGTGACCGTCGATGCCGCCGAGGTGCTGGCGCTCTCGCGCGGCGACGCAACCGCCGACGTCCGGGTCGACCTGCGCTGCGGGCCGGGGACCTACGTGCGGTCCATCGCACGCGATCTCGGCGAGGAGCTCGGCTGCGGCGGCCACCTCCAGGCGCTGCGGCGTACCGAGGCCGCGGGTCTCCGCGCCGAGGATGCGGTCACGCCGTCGGACCTCGAGCGCCTCGCCGATGCCGGACGCCTGAGCGATGCGATCCTCGCCGTCGACCAGCTCCTGCCGCTGCCGGTGGTCGCGCTCTCGTCCGAGGCGGCCTGGCGCTTCGTCCACGGCTCGAAACAGGCCCTCGACGGGGCGCAGGACAGCGCGCGGGTGAAGGTCTTCGACGCCGACGAGAGGCTCCTGGGCGTTGGCTCCGTCACCGGCGGCGAGCTGCGGCCGGAGAAGGTCCTGCCGCTCGAGCCTGGCCAGTGAGCCTGCGCGTGCCGGCCATCGGTCCGGCCGTCGTCACGCTGGGCGTCTTCGACGGCGCCCACCTCGGCCACCGGCACGCGATCGAGGCGACGACCGTCGCCGCGCGAATCCGCGACGCGGCGGCGGTGGCGATCGTCTTCGACCCGCCTCCAATCGAGCTCATCCGGCCGGGCACAACGGTTGCGCGCTTGCTGCCGCCGGACCTCGTGGCCGCACGGCTGGCGGCGGCGGGCGCCGACCACGTGCTCGGCGTGAGGTTCGATGCTGCCCTTCGTGAGCTGGCGCCCGAGGATTTCCTCGCGGCGCTCGCCCCGGGCATCGCGCTCCGGGGCGTGGCGATGACGCCGGACAGCGCGTTCGGCCGCGACCGGGCCGGGACGCTCGATCGGATCGCCGAGATCGGCGCCGAGGCGGGCTTCGACGCCGTGGGCATCGAACCGCTCGTCATCGATGGCGAGCCGGTCTCCTCGAGCCGCATCCGCGCGGCCCTGGCCGACGGCGACGTCGACAACGCCCAGCGTCTCCTCGGCGCGCCGCCCCTCCTGCGCGGGACGGTCGTCCATGGCGACCAACGGGGCCGCGAGCTGGGCTTCCCGACCGCGAACCTGGCGTTCGGGTACGCGCCGGCGCTGCCCGCACTGGGGATCTACCTCGGCGCCGCATCCGTGCCGGAACGCAACGTCGGTCCCAGTCACCCAGCGCTCGTCAGCGTCGGCGTGCGACCGACCTTCCACGACGAGGGCCGCGTTCTCGTCGAGGCCTACCTCCTCGACTGGGACGGCGACCTGTATGACGCCGAGCTGACCATCGAGCTCGCCGCGCGGCTGCGGGAGGAGCGGCGATTCGAATCGGTCGACACCCTCGTCGACCAGATGCGCGCCGACGAAGCCGAAGCCCGGCGCCTTCTCGAGCTCTGATCGATCGATCGGCACGCACCGTAGAGCCCTGCGCGTGCGCTCAGTCAGCCTCGGCGGGTGATTTTTCGACCAGCTCGACGCCCCGGCCCCGGAATTGTCATCACCTGCGCAATAGATGGCGCGGCGGCGCCGCGTTTGACGTGGAATGGGCGCGAGAGTGATCGAAGAAACGGCCACCCGAAACGGTACGGAACGGCCATCAAAACGGCCTATCAAACCGGCCCTCGAGCCGGACAAATGGCGGCAGATCGGCCCCTCTGGTAGACTCCCGAACGTTACGGAAACGAATGTGGAGGAATACGTGCCGCTCGAGAAGGAAACGAAGAGCGCGATCGTTGACGAATACGCCACGCACGAGGGCGACACCGGGTCACCCGAGGTGCAGATTGCGCTTCTCACCGAGCGGATCAAGTCGCTGACGGATCACCTGCGCAGCTATCCCAAGGACAACCATTCGCGCCGCGGGCTGCTGAAGCTCGTCGGGCAGCGACGCCGGTTGCTCGCCTACCTCGTCCGCAACGACGTGGACCGGTACCGCGCCGTGATCACCGGCCTGGGACTGCGCCGCTAATCACCGAATGCGATCGACCCAGGGCCCGTTTGGGACCTGGGTCTCGCACATCACGAACAACGAAGCATCGCGGGACTCCGCCTCTGCCTGACGCCTGCGCTCGCATCACGGCGGGCGCGCCACGCAGATCCAGCGCCGGACATCCCGCACCGAGAAATCTGGAGGATTCACTTGTCCATCAAGCATGAGGCCGAAATCGGCGGCCAGGTCTTCAGCATGGAGGCCGGCAAGCTCGCCGAGCAGGCCGACGGCGCCGTCATCGTGCGCTACGGGGACAGCGTCGTGCTCGCCACGGCCGTCGCCGCCAAGGAGCCCCGCGAGGGCGCCGATTTCTTCCCGCTCACCGTCGACTACGAGGAGCGGATGTACGCCGCCGGAAAGATCCCGGGCGGATTCATCAAGCGCGAGTCGCGCCCGTCGGAGGCGGCCATCCTGGCCATGCGCCTCACCGACCGGCCGATCCGCCCGCTCTTTCCCAAGGGGTACTACAACGATGTCCAGGTCGTCCTGACGGTCCTCTCGACCGACCAGGAGAACGATCCCGACATTCTGGCCCTCAACGGCGCCTCGGCGGCGCTGAGCATCAGCCACATCCCGTTCCTCGGCCCGGTCGGCGCGGTGCGGGTCGGCCGCATCAACGGGGAGTTCGTCACGAACCCCACCAACAGCCAGCTCGCCGAAAGCGAGCTCGACCTGGTCGTCGCGGGCACC
>DASUFJ010000040.1:0-39015 GCA_036274575.1 Candidatus Limnocylindria bacterium | reverse complement strand
CTCAGTCTTCGGCGAAGGCATACCCGACGCCCCTCACCGTCCGGATGTACCGGGGTTGTGACGGATCGGGCTCGACCTTGTCACGGATGTGGCTGATGTGGACGTTGATCGTCCGCTCGTCCTGCTCGAGCGCGTCGTCGTAGTCGCGGACGAGCTCCAGCAGCTGAGCGCGGGTGTAGACCCGGCCCGGATGCGAGGCGAGATGGCGGAGGAGGTCGAACTCCGTCGTCGTCAGGCCGATGCGCTCGCCGTCGCGCGTGACGCGGCGTCGCTCCAGATCGATGACGAGGTCCTTGCGACGGAGCGTCCGCCCGGTCTGGGTGTCCGCCAGCTCGCCGTAGGCGCGGCGCAGGAGCGCCTTCACCCGGCTGACCAGCTCGCGGACGCTGAACGGCTTGACGAGGTAGTCATCGGCGCCCATCTCCAGGCCGACGACCTTGTCAACCTCGTCGGCGCGCGCGGTGAGGAAGAGGACCGGCGCGCGCGTCTCGCGACGCAGCTGGCGGAGAACCTCGAAGCCGTCCATCCCGGGCAGTCGCACGTCGAGCACGACGAGGTCGGGAGCAGCATCGGCGAATCCGGAGAGCGCGTCCTCCCCGGTCGGCTGCACGCTGACGTCGTAGCCCTCCCGCTCGAGGGCCACCTGGACGCCCCGGGCCACGGCGGGCTCGTCCTCCACGATCATGATCGTGCCAGCCATTGCCGCAGTATAGGAACGAGCCGATCCCCATCGGTTACGAGCCGCTAAAGAACGCTCAACCTCTCGATCTCGCCGGACGGCCTCGCTTGCCCGGCAAGCGTCTCCACGGTACGATGCGCCCTCGCACGAATCCCACACGACCGGTCGGCGCTGCCCGCCGCCGCGGCTACTCAGAGAGGATCACCAGCACCGATGGACCTGGAGCTCACGCTCGACCCGCGCGAGGCGCAGGGCAAGGCCAACAAGCGGCTGCGCCGCGCCGGCATGGTGCCCGGCGTCGTGTACGGCAAGGGTGAGGCCTCGACGAACGTCCAGGTCGACGCCAAGACGTTCGAGACGCTGTACCGCGCCGCCGGCCGAACGTCGGTCATCAAGCTTCGCCTCCCGGGTGCGAGCGGCTCCACGAGCGGATTCATCAAGAGCGTCCAGCGGCATCCGCTGAGCGGCCAGCCGCTCCACGTCGACTACCTCCTGGTGAACCTCGACGTCGAGATGGAGGTCGACGTCCCGCTCGCCTTCAGCGGCGAGGCGCCCGCCGTCGAGGAGACCGGCGGCACGCTGCTCCACAACCTGGCGAGCGTCCGCGTCAAGGCACTGCCGACCGACATCCCGCAGCAGATCGGCGTCGACGTCAGCGTCCTCAGGAGCCTCGACGTGGCGATCCACGTGCGCGACCTCAGCCTCAACCGCGACCTGGTGCAGGTCCTGACCGATGGCGACACGCTCGTCGCCACCGTCGTTCCGCCTCGCATCGAGGAGGAGCCGGAGCCGGTTCTCGCCGAGGGCGAGGAGCTCGAGGGCGAGGAGCTCGAGGGCGCCGAGGGCGGCGAGCCCACCGAGGGTGGCGAGGCCCCGTCCGAGGGTGGCGAGTCGACGACAGAGGGCGGCTCAGAGGAGTAGCTCTCGCACGGCCGTGGGTGTGCACCTGGTGCACCCAACGGCCACGCGAGACAGCATTTGGCCCTCAGACGGGTGTGCGCTTGCCGGTCTCGTGCGCCTCGCGCACCAACCCGCGACGGAGAGGGCGTCGGCCGCGCGCCGGGTGGCCGATACGTGCGCCTGACTCACATTCCATCGCCTGAGTGGCCGTTGCATGCACGTGGCGCACATCCGCCCGCCTGAGTGGCCGTTGCATGCAACGTGGCGCACATCCAGGCGGCCTTTGACCGGCCTACTCGCCGATGAGCGACTGGACCTCGGCGCGGATGGCCTCGACGTCCGGCTCGAGGATGTAGCCGCGCCCGTCGCCGCGGTCACCCTCGAAGGTGATGAGCGGCGGCTGGATGACGAGGGTCTGAACCTCCGCCTCGGTCGCGCGGCGCGCGAGCTCCATGAGCGTCGGCAGCTCCTCGAGCGGCAGGTCCGTCTCGAGCGAGTCGAGCCCGTCGAGGAGCGACCCGAGGTCGACCTCTCGCTCGGGATCCACCAGACGGTCGATGAGCGCCATGATGACTTCCTGCTGCCGGCCCATCCGGCCGTAGTCCTGGTCGACGCGGGTGCGGACGTATCCCAGCGCCGTCGGCGCGTCGAGCTCCTGCGGCCCGGCCTCGATGACGACGTTGTGGGCCGGGTCGGAGATCGGCTCGGGCGGGTCGACGTCGACGCCGTCGACCGCCGCGACGAGGCTCTCGAAGTCATCCATGTCGAGGACGACGTGCCCATCGATGGGAACGTCGTACAGCGTCTCCATCATCCCGACCAGCGTGTCGAGGCCCTGCGTGCTGTAGACCCCGTTGATCTTGCCCTGATAGGTCCCGCCGTCGGGGAGCGGCAGGTCGACGGTGTCGCGCGGCAGGCTGACGAGCGTCAGCGTCGACTGGTCCTCGGAGAGGTGGACGAGCATGAGCGCATCGGTGTTGACGGGCTGGCCCGCTTCCGCGCGCCCCTCGTTCACATCGGTCCCGACGTAGAGGATGGTCCAGGGCTGCTCGAGCATCGCCGCGTTGAAGGTCGGTGACGGCGACGGAGCCGCGCTCGATGGCTCGGGAGTCGGTGACGGCTCTTCGTCGCCACGGCCTCCGAAGACGAGGAACCCGACGATGGCCGCCACGACGACGACCACGACTCCAATGACGATGGCTGCGTTTCGCTGCATGCCCTGGAAATCTCCCTGCGTTCGGGTGGCATGATCGCCCAATGACCGATGCGCCGCGACCGATCACCGTCGCCGAGTACGAGGGCCTGGCTCGTGCACGGACCGATCCGGGCGCCTGGGACTACCAGGCGGGCGGCGCCGGCGACGAGGTGAGCCTGGGCGACAACCGCGCGGCGTGGGACCGCATTCGCGTCCGGCCGCGGGTCATGGTCGACGTCTCGAGCCGCGATCTGTCGACGAGCGCCTTCGGCGTCCCACTTCCTCACCCCATCGTCGTGGCGCCGACCGCGGCCCATCAGCTGTCGCATCCCGACGCCGAATGCGGGACGGCCCGCGGGAGCGCGGCCGCGGGAGCGCTCTACACGCTGTCGACCATCTCATCGGTCTCGATGGAGGATGTCGCCGTCGCCGCGCCGGGCGCCCCGCGCTGGTTCCAGCTCTACGCGCCCGCCGACCGTGGTGCCTGCAAGGCGCTCGTCGAACGCGCGGTCGCCGCCGGCTACGGCGCGGTGGCCGTCACCGTCGACCTTCCACTGCCAGGCAACCGGGAACGAGACCGGCGCAATCGGTTCGAGATCGATCTCGGCGTGCACCTGCCGCCCGACCAGCCGGTGGACCCGGAGACCGGGATCATCGTGGTGCCGACCATGAACTGGGAGGAGCTCGGCTGGTTGCGCGGCGTCTGCCCCATCCCGTTGATTGCCAAGGGCGTGCTGCGCGCGGACGACGCCAGCCGGGCCGTCGACGCCGGCTGCGACGGCGTCTGGGTCAGCAACCACGGCGGCCGCCAGCTCGACACGGCGATCGCGGCCATCGATGCCCTGCCCGAGATCGTCGACGCGGTCGGCGACCGCGCGCTCCTCGTGGTCGACGGCGGGGTGCGCCGAGGGGTCGACGCCCTGAAGGCGTTGGCCATCGGCGCGAGCCTCGTGGCCGTCGGCCGTCCGATCCTGTGGGGCCTGGCCGTCGACGGCGCCGGCGGCGTTCAGCGCGTGCTGGAGATCCTGCGCGACGAGCTCTCGCTGTCGATGGCGCTCGCCGGATGCCGATCGATCGACGAGGTGACCGGCGACCTGATCGCCTAGGCGGCGTCCACCATCGGCTTCACCTCGCCGATCCAGCGCTCGAGCGTCTCGTCGTCATACGGCGCCGCCAGCTCGGCGATGAAGGTGTGGAAGCCGAGCGCCTTGCGCTCGACCATCTTCTGGGCGACCTCGTCGGGCGTCCCGACCCAGAACGTGCTGTCGTTCGCCACGTCGGCCATCGGCGTGCGGTTGTGCTCCATCTGGGCCTCCCACAGCCGGTGCGCCTCCTCCGAGGTGTCGCGGATGATGGGCTTGCACCCGGCGGAGAACTCGATCTCGGCCGGGTCGCGCCCGACGTCGTCGCAATGTCGATGCAGCACCTCGACCTTGCGTTGCAGGAACTCGACGGTGCCCATGGCGTTCCAGATGTCGGCGTATGCCGCGACGGTGCGCAGCGTCTTCTTCTCACCCGATCCGCCGATCATGATCGGGAGCCGCTCCTGGATGGGCACCGGCAGCAGCCGAAGGTGGTCGAAGGCGTAGCGGCCACCCGGCTGCGACGTGACCGTCTCCCCGGCGAAGAGTGCGCGGATCGCGGCGACCGACTCATCGAGCCAGTCCAGCCGCTGGCCAAAACCAGAACCGAAGTCGATTCCGTACTCCTGATGCTCATGCTCGAACCACGCGCCGCCGAGACCGGCGATCGCCCGCCCGCCACTGAGGTGGTCGATGGTCGTCATCGTCTTGGCCACGAGTCCCGGGTTGCGGAACGTGTTGGCGCCGACGAGCAGCCCCAGCCGTGCGCGCGTCGTGACCTTCGCCCACGCCGCAAGGGTGGTGTAGCCCTCGAAGATGTGCTGGTAGGGATCGCCGAAGATCGCGTACAGGTGATCCCACGTCCAGAGATGCTCGTATCCGAGCTCGTCGACCCGCTTCGCGGATGCCTCGAACTCGTCCCACCCGGTGGCCTGGCTCCAGAGAAGAACGCCGAGTCTCGTCTCCATCGGCCCAGTGTAGGCCGACCGATGGCCATCCTGGTCGTGCTCGGACTGGTCCTGGCCGCCTGCGGCAGCGTGTCGACCGCGGTGTGCGGGCTCTCGGGCTACGCCACCCAGATCGACGAGGATCTCGAGGAGCTTGCCGCGCTCGACCCTGCGCTGGTCGCGCAGGCGGGCACCCCCGAGAACGCCACCGCCCTGGCCTCCCTCGACGCCGTGGAAGCGACCGCGGCCGACGCCCAGGACACGCTCGATGCGGCCACCGACTCGGAGGTCGGGCCGATCATGCGCAATCTCTTCCAGACGGCGCTGGATGCGACGCTCGCCGCCAGCTCCGCGCTCCGCACCGCGATCGACTCCGGCGATGTCGCCCAGGTCACCGAGGCGCTCGACCTCGTTGGACGCGCGTCCGACGCGATCGACGCGTTCAACCAGGCGGTCGCAGAGTCGCGCGCCGATTGCCCGAGCGCGAGCGGCTCGGCGCAGGCCTCGGCCTCGGCCTCGGCCAGCGTCGCCGCTTCTCCGACGACCGAGGCGACGCCCGAGCCCACTGAGGTCCCGACGCCCACCGCCGAGCCGACGGAGGTCGTGACGCCAAGCCCTTCGCCGACGCCGCCGCCCACTCCGTCACCGACTCCTCAGCTCACGCCGACGGTGGCGCCGACTCCGTCACCGACTCCTCAGCCCACGCCGACCGTCGCCCCCACCCCCACCGTCACTCCCTCGCTCAGTCCCTCGCCCACAGCCACCGCCTCGCCGACGGCGAGCCCGAGCGCGTCGGCCACGTCCAGCGCATCGGTCAGTACGTCGGCCTCCCCGTCCGTGGCGCCCAGCCCGTCGCCGAGCGGCCAGGACAGCGGCGATGACGGAGGAGCGCTCCCGTGGCTGGTTGCGATCGGCGTCATCGGCGTCGCAGGCGCACTCTTCGTGTGGTGGCGGTCGCGCGAGCACGGCCCGCCGCCGGACGGGGCATCCGAGACAGAGCCCGCTTCGACACAGCCGATGGAGCCCCCGGAGGACCAGCTCTAGGGCGACGCCTCGATCGTAACCGGCAGCGCTCCCATACACTCGCCGCGTGATCCGCATCGTTGGCGCGGCGGAGAACAACCTGCGCGACGTCTCGGTCGACCTCCCCCCCGGGCTGAGCGCAGTGGTCGGCGTGTCGGGATCCGGCAAGTCGTCGCTCGCCTTCGACACGCTCTACAGCGAGGCCCGCCGCCGCTACTTCGAGACGCTGTCGCTCGGCTCACCCTGGCTGCGCACCCGGCCGGCTCGCGTTCGGCGCATCGACGGCCTGGGGCCGGCCGTGGCCGTCGCGCAGAATGTCCTGAACCGCAACCCGAACTCGACCGTCGCCACGGCGGCCGGGATCCATCCTTACCTGCGCCTGCTGTTCGCTCGCTTCGGGGAGCGCCGATGCGCCCGGTGCGGTGCGGAGACGGTCCTCACCTCGCTGGAGCAGCAGCTGGCGACCCTCCGCGCGCTGGTGGCGGCATCCCCCACCCCGGTGGAGGTCATCGCACCCATCGTGCGACGCAGCGAGGGGTCGCACCGGCGCCTGCTGCGCTGGCTGGCCGACCGCTACCGGCGCGGGACCATCGTCGTCGACGGGGGGCCCTGGCGCGGTCGCTCCCTGGCTCCCGACCGCGCCCACGACATCGAGGTGCGGATCGCGTCGGCCGCCGCCGGGTCGGATGCCCGCGAGCTGCGCCGCTGGCTGGAGGCGGTCTCCGATCTCGGCAGCCCGCAGGTCATCCTCCGCGCGGGCGAACGGAGCCACTGGATGACCCGAGCGCCGCTGTGCCCCAATTGCGCGGCGCCGTTCGAGGTCCTTGGCCCGGCGGATTTCAACCGCGAATCGGCGGCGGTCGAGACCTATCGCCTCGGCGGGCGGACACTGACGGAGCTCCTGCACCTCGACATCGCCGCCGTGGCCGAAGCCGTCGGGGGGCTCGACATGCCTGCCGGCGCTCGCACTGCCACCGCGCAGGTCTCGCGACGCCTCAAGGCACTGGCAACCGTCGGCCTCGGCTACCTGTCCCTCGACCGGCCGTCGCCGAGCCTGTCTCGCGGCGAGGCGCAGCGACTCCGGATCGCTCTGATCCTGGCGAACCCGATCGAGGACCTGCTCCACGTGCTGGACGAGCCCACCATCGGCCTCGATCCCCGGCAGATGGCCGGGATCCTGGCGCAGGTCGCGCGCCTGCGCGGGCCGGTCGTCATGGTCGAGCACGACCGATGGGCGGTGGCGGCCGCAGATCACGTCGTGGAGCTCGGGCCTGGTGCCGGGCCGGACGGCGGTCGCACCGTCTTCCGGGGACCGCCGGCGAAGCTGTGGCGGGCGCCGACCGCATCGGGCGCCTGGTTCTCGCGGCACGAGCGCCTTGCGTTGCGCCCGCCCCGCCCCGAGGCGGCCGACTGGCTGCGCGTCCGTGGCGCATTCCTCAACAACCTGCGCGACCTCGACGTCGACATCCCGGCCGGACGCCTCACCGTCGTGGCCGGGCCGTCCGGCGCCGGCAAGACGACCCTCGTGCGCGACGTGCTGGTCGCGTCGCTGCAGGCTCGCCGTCCCGTCGGCTGCCGGCGCGTCAACGGGCCGGGGCTGCGACCGGTGACCGTCACCCAGGAGCCGATCGGCAGAAACGCCCGGTCAAGCGCCGCCACGTACAGCGGGCTGGCGGACCACATCCGCAGGCTGTTCGCGGATGCGACCGGGGAGCCGGCGGCACGGTTCTCCTTCAACCGCCCGGAGGGCGCCTGTCCTGCGTGCGAGGGCATCGGTGCGGTCGAGATCAGCCTTCCCTACGCGCCGTCCGAGTGGCTGACGTGCGAGACGTGCGGAGGGCTCCGCTTCCGGCCCGAAGCAATGGACGGCCGCATCCGGCTGGCGGACGGCGTCGAGCGCTCGATCGCCGACGTGTACGCACTCTCGGTCGACGCCGCCGCCGACCTCGTCGCGGATCGCGCCGCACGACGCATTCTCGATTCACTCCGGGCTGTCGGCCTCGGCTATCTCGGGCTCGGCCAGCCCTCCCCCACGTTGTCGGGCGGCGAGGCCCAGCGCGTCAAGCTCGCCCGGTGGCTGTCGACCGCACGACCCGGCGACCTCGTCGTGCTCGACGAGCCCACCACCGGACTCCACCCCGCCGATGTCGGGCGCCTGGTCGACACCCTCCACGGGCTCGTGGAGCGGGGCAGCACCGTAGTTGTCGTCGAGCACCAGCCCGACGTCATCGCGGCCGGCGACTGGTTGATGCGCCTTGGGCCGGGCGGCGGGCCTGACGGCGGGCGGCTCGTCCACGCCGGCCCTCCAGGCGAGGATGCGGTCCCGGATCCGCCGGCCCGAGCCCGTGCCACCCCACGGCGGCGGCCACGGGCCAGTCGCGCGATCACGGTCGCGGGCGCATCGGCCAACAACCTGCACGACGTCTCGGTCCGCATCCCCAAGGGCAGGATCACCGGCGTCGTCGGTGTCTCGGGCTCCGGCAAGTCGTCCCTCGTCCGCGACGTGCTCGAGGCGGAGGCCTTCCGCCGGTTCGTGGAGTCGCTGTCGATGTACGAGCGGCAGTCGATCCACGAGGGCGTGGAGACGGCCGCGCGACGGATCGACGGCCTGGGCCCGACGATCGCCATCAGCGGCGAGCGCGGCGATCGGGCGGCGCTGGCGACCGTCGGCCTGGCCAGCGAGCTGAGCTTCCACCTGGGCGTCCTGCTCGCCTTCTCGGGCACGCGCACGTGCGACCGATGTGGCGGAACCCAACGTCGCGCGTCCGGCACCGCCGGCCAGGCGTGGCGATGCGACGCATGCGGCGCCCCCGGGCCGGCCGCCGAGCCACCCGATTTCTCGCCGTCGACGTACGCAGCGGCATGCCTCAGCTGCCACGGCGTCGGCACGGTCGCGCGCCCGGCGCTGGATCGGCTGATCACCCGGCCCGACAAGCCGATCCTGTCCGGCGCGCTGTACTCACCGGGCTACTTCCCCCAGGGCTATCTGTCGAAGCCGGACAGCCTCGGCTACTGGGCGCTCCAGGCCATCGCGGCCCGATACGGTTTCGACCCGTTCATCACGCCGTGGCGCCAGATGACCAGGCGCGCGCAGGACGCGTTCCTCAACGCCGAAGAGGAGGTCGAGGTCGACGTCCCCTCCGGGAGTGGACGGCGGGCCGGTCATCACCGGCTCCAGTGGCGCGGCGTCCTGCGCATCCTCGCCGGCTGGGACCTCGGCGGCATGTACGTCGATCACGTGCCATGCGACGCGTGCGCTGGTGGCAGGCTGCGCCCGCAGTTCCTCACCGTTCGCCTCGGATCGATGAATCGTCACGACCTCCACACCGCCCCGATCCGCTCGCTGGCGACGGTCGTCGAGGACGTCGTCGTCCCTCACGATGTTCCGTACTGGGTGGCGCAATCGCGCGACCTCGCCTTGCGGCGGCTCCGCTTCCTGGCACGCGTCGGCCTCGGCCATCTCCATCTCGACCGGCGCTCGCGGACGCTGTCGACCGGGGAGGCACAGCGCGTGCGCCTGGCATCGCTGCTCGGCTCAGAGCTGTCCGCCATGACGGTGCTGCTGGATGAGCCCTCCCGCGGCCTCCATCCGAGCGAGGTGGACGCGCTGGCCGCCGCCCTTGCAGAGCTGCGCGACGGCGGCAACACAGTCGCGCTCGTCGACCACGATCCGGTTCTCGTCGAACGAGCCGATCACCTCATCGTCCTCGGCCCGGGCGCCGGGATCGATGGTGGCCGGGTCATCGCCGCCGGTCCGGCGCGCTCGGTACGCGCCGACCGCCGGTCGGCCGGTATCGTGGCCCCCGCGCGTCCGCATCGGGTCGGCGCGCCCCGCCGCGACGCGACCGGCGCGATGGTCGTGCGCAGGCCCACCGAGAACAACCTCGACGGCTTCGATGTGACGCTCCCGCTCGGCGTGCTCGTTGGGCTGTGTGGCGTCTCGGGCTCGGGGAAATCGACGCTCGCGATCGACATCGTGTCGCGCTCGCTCGCCCCGCCGCGGCTGACGACATCCGTCGCCTACGACGACGTGCGGCCCGGTGCCAACGCCGGCATCGACGGCGCCCCGGGGCGGGTCATCGTCTCCGATCAGTCACGAAGCGGGATCCAGAACCCCGGCGCCTTCCTGGGAATCACCGGCCTGCTCCGCCGCGCGTTCGCCGAGTCCGCCGAGGCCGCCGCCCACGGCCTCGACACCGACACGATGGCACCGGACTGCGACGCCTGCCACGGCCGTGGGTCGCTCCGCGAGGACATGGGATTCCTGCCCTCGCTCGTCCGCACCTGTGACGCCTGTGCCGGGAGCGGCTATCGCGCGGAGGTGCGCGAGGTCGTCGTCCGCGGCGAATCCCTGGCGGAGCTCGCCGGGCGGACCCTCCACGAGGTGCGGCAGCGCTGGGGTGACCTGGACGCCATCGGCGACCGGCTGGGGACGGCCGTCTCGCTCGGGCTCGGGTACCTCACGCTGGGGCAGCCGAGCCACAGCCTCTCCGGCGGCGAGGCCCAGCGCCTGAAGCTGGCGCGCGAGCTGGCCCGCCCGACCCGTCAGCCGACGCTGTACATCCTCGACGAGCCGACCGCCGGGCTCCACGGACGCGATGTCGAACGCCTGGCCGATGTCCTCGACGCCCTCGTCGAGCGCGGCCACACGGTCCTGATCGTCGAGCACGACCCGATCCTCCTGGCATGCTGCGACCAGCTGCTGGAGCTCGGGCCCGGTGGCGGGCCCGACGGCGGCCACCTCATCGCCCGTGGAACCCCCGAGCAGGTCGCGTCCGCCGACACGCCGACCGCACCCTACCTGCGGGCCGCCCTCGCATGACCGCCGAGCTGCTCCTGGCCGATCCGTCGCCGGCGCTCCGCCTGCGCGTGCTGACCGAGCTCCTCGATGCGCCTGCCGCTGACCCGGAGGTGCGAGACCTCACAGCCCGGCGCCGGCACATGCCGCAGGTGGAGACGCTGCTGAAGACCGATCCGCGTGACCTGCGCCAGCTGTGCTGGGCACTGTGCCGGCTCGGCTTCCTGGGGCTGGACCGGACCGACCGGCGCGTCGCCGCTCTTGCCGAGCACGCCTTCGAGCGCCAATCGCGCGGGGGATCGTGGCCGATCATGGCGTTCTACCGCGGCACCGGAGAGAGCCGGTACTCGATGATCCCGCTCCAGGCCTCGATTCCCCTTCGGGCGCTGGCCTCCGTCGGATACGCGCTCGACCCCCGCTGTGAGCGCGGGTATGAGTGGCTCCTGGACCAGCGGATGGACGATGGGGCCTGGCCGCTCGGCATCGCGTCGGGTCAGCCGGGCTACATCGCCGGCTATCGGCGCCTGCCCGGTTCGAAGGGCTGCCGGGTCAACACCGAGGCCGCCCTGGCCGCCCTGGCGCTCCACCCCGCGCGTTCCACGTCCGACGCCGCGCGGCGAGGGCTCGACCTGCTGCTCCAGCGCGAGACGCGTGACGAGTGGGCGCTCGGCACCGAGGTCGCGCGCCTGACGGCCACCGACGAGGTGCCCGGCTTCGTGACCTCGTATGCGCGGTTCGACCTCGCCTTCGTGCTCGAGCTGGCGTCGCGCATCGGCGCATCAGGCGACGACCCTCGGGTCGCCGACCTCGTGGCCTTCCTCGAGCGCCTTCGCGGCAGCGCAGGGTTGTGGCAGCACCCCGAGCGGCCGGACCTGAGCCGGTGGCTCACCTTCCAGATTCTCGACAGCATCCGACGCATCGAGGCCGGCGACTGGGTCGGCGGCGCGCCACGCATGCCCTTCCGGGCGACACGCATGTCAGGGAGCCGATAGCGATCGCCGCGAGCCCGACCCCTATCCCCGCTCGGCGGCGACGCGGTCGGCGGCCGCCTGGCTGTAGGGGTTTCCGGTGACGGCTGAGAGGAACGCGGCGCACTGGAGCCGGTACGCGCGGCAGTCACCGGCAGCCGTGACGGTGGCGTTGCGTGGCTCGCCACTGATGAGGGCGACCTCGCCGAACGAGTCGCCGGCCCCCAGGTCGACGACGTGCGCACCGTCCCGGTCGATGTGGACCCTGCCGTGGATGAGCAGGTAGAAGGCATCGCCCGGATCTCCCTGGCGGATGATCGGGGTGCCCGTCGGGTAGGTGACCTGTTCCAGTCCACCGGCGAGCCGCTCGAGCACCGCCAGCGACAGGGGCTCGAACATCGGGACGCCCTGGAGGAGCCGTAGCTCCTCGCGCGGGACGATCAGCTGGTCGTCGAGACGGCGCAGCCACGGCCAGAGACCGATGGTGGCGAGCGGCAGGATGGCCCCCGCGATGATGAAGGTCGTCTCGACGCCCACCCGGTCGAGGAGGATCGGCGCGGAGACCTCGCCCGCGGCGACCGTCAGGCCGATCGCGGCCTCCAGCACCCCGAGCACCCCGGCGCGGACCCGGTCGGGGACGGTTCCCTGCAGGAGCGTGAACGCCGAGGTGTCGACGATCGAGTTGCTGACGCCGCAGACCGCGAGCAGCAAGATGGCGGCGACCGGATCCATGAAGATCCCGATCAGCAGGATCGGGAGCCCTCGCCCGATCAGGCCCAGCGCCAGGCTCGGCGCCAGCCGGGCGCTTCCGACCAGGCCGAGAGCGAAGACGCCACCGATGAGGCTGCCGATGCCGATCGCGGCGTTCAACGTGCCGACGCCCGGCTCTCCCATGCCGAGGGCGGCGATGGCCGCCTCGACGAGCAGAACGATGAGCATGCCGCGCACGAACGTCCGCACCGAGAGCATGGCGATGAGGAGGCGCGGACCGGGGAGGCCGCCGAGGGCCCGCACGCCGTCCAGGGCGGCCCCCAGCACGGCCGCCGGATCCCTCCAGCTGCGCTCGGCAAGCGGAGCGACCGTCTGCGCGACCTCGACCCGCATGACGAACAGCGCGGCCGACGCCCGGGTGATCGCCACCACCACGGCAACCGCTTCCGGGCCGGCCACGGTCAGGATGACCGCTGCCACCGCCGGTCCGAAGATCGCGCCGATGCCGTCCGAGGCACCGCAGACGACGTTGGCGGCGATCAGCTCGCCGGGACGCTTCGCGCAGGCGGGCAGCAGCGCCATCTGCACCGGCCGCGCGGCCGCACCGATCGTCGCGGAGACTCCGGCCAGGATGAACACCGCCACCCCGTTGTCGGTGTCCTGGAGCACGAACGCCAGCGAGGCGGCAGCCAGCGCACCGCCGGCGTAGACGAAGGCGAGGACCCGCTGCCGGCGGAACCGATCGCCCATTCCGGTGATGATCGGCACGGCGAGGACCGACGGCAGCATCTGGATGACGCCGATCAACCCCACCGCGGCGGCCCCGCCCACCTCGTACGCGAAGACGTAGAGGCTGACGTTCAGCGCCCACCGGCTCGAGAAGAAGGCCGTCCCGGTAATGACGACGTTGCGGATGTTCGGGTTGGCGGCCGCCTCGTTGAACGCGGCCAGCGACTTCGCAGCGTCCGCGCGGAGCCGGGCGATCATCGGCCGGAAGCCATCAGTGCCCGGAGCCTAGGGGCGCGCCCGCTGGTCCGTCATCGATCGTGGTCGAGCAATGCGAAGACCTCGAGGGGCGTCGCCAGTGGAGGGTGGAGCCGAAGGTGGGATTCGAACCCACGACCGACGGTTTACGAAACCGTTGCTCTACCCCTGAGCTACTTCGGCCCGAGCGCGCTGGCGTAGGGTAACAGGGCGCCGCCCACCGATCCAGCCGCTCAAGATTCGCTCAAGATTAGGCGTTTCAGTCTTGACTGAATGTTCTGACGGTGCAATCCTGCGCACCGATGATCCTGAAGGACGAGGACGAGTTCCTGGAGGCCATGGCGCGCACGCTCGGCATGGGCATGCCGCCGATGGCCGGCCGCATCTGGGCCCATCTCGCGATCTGTGACCCGCCGGAGCAGACCGCCGCGCAGATCGCCGAGCGGCTCCGGGCGAGCCGCGGATCGGTGAGCGGCATGGCCCGGCTCCTCGAGCAGGTCGGCCTCATCCGCCGCGGTACCCGACCCGGCGACCGGCGCGAGTACTTCAGCATCCCGCCGGGGGCCGTTCGAACCCTGATGGACCGAGCGCAGCAGCAGCTGCGCGCCGACCGCGAGGTGACCGAGGCGGGCCTGGCGCTCATCGCCGACCGGCCGGCGGAGTCCCAGGCGCGGCTGCGTGATCTCCACGATATGTACACCTTCTTCGAGGCCGAATGGCCGGCCGTCCTCGATCGCTATCACCGCAAGGAGACCGATGCGGAGCGCATCGGCGCACGAAAGGAAGCCTCTGCATGACCGATCCGGTCATCCATACCGAGCAGCTCACGAAGTCCTACGGCCAGCACCGGGGCATCATCGAGGTCGATCTCGACGTCCAGCAGGGCGAGGCCTTCGGCTTCCTGGGTCCCAATGGCGCGGGCAAGACGACGATGATCCGCACGCTGCTCGACCACATCCGCCCAACCAGCGGCCGGGCGACGATCTTCGGCATCGACACCACCGTCGACCCCGTCGCGATCCACAGGCGGCTCGGCTACCTGCCGGGCGAGTTCACGCTCTACGACAAGCTCACGGGCGGTCAGACGATCGAGTACTTCGCCAACCTGCGGGGTGGCGTCGACCCGACCTACCAGCGGGCCCTGGTGGAACGCCTCGAGATCGACCCGACGCGCAGGTTCCGGGAGTACTCGAAGGGCAACAAGCAGAAGATCGGCCTGGTCATCGCCCTCCAGCATCGGCCGGACCTGCTGCTGCTCGACGAGCCGACCTCCGGCCTTGACCCGCTCATCCAGCAGGAGTTCTACGGCGTCATCCGTGAGGCGAAGGACGAGGGACGGACGGTGTTCCTCTCGTCGCACATCCTGTCCGAGGTCGAGAAGACCTGCGACCGGGTGGCGATCATCCGTGAGGGCCGGCTGGTCCGCGTCGATCGCACTGTCGCCCTGCGAGACCTCGCCCACCACACCGTCGAGCTCGTCTTCACCGGGCCGGTGCCGTCCGCCGAGTTCGAGGCCCTCCCGGGCGTGAGCGACGTGGTCGCCGAGGATCATGTGCTGCGGATGCGCGTCTCGGGGAACATCGCCCCCGTCGTGCGCGCCGCGGCCCAGCACGACCTGGCCGACTTCGTCAGCCGAGAGCCGTCGCTGGAGGAGACCTTCCTGGCAGAGTACGGCCGGACCGCGGTGGAGGCGGCCCGATGACCACCGCCGCACCGACCGCCATCGACCGGCCGTCGTCCATCGAGCGGGTCTACGGCTTCGGCAGTGTCTTCGCCAAGACCATCCGCGACTCGCGTCGTGCGACGATCATCACCTCGGTCGCCCTCGGGCTGATCTTCATCGGCGTCAGCGCCGCGATCATCAACGAGTTCGACACGCCGGAGTCGCGGGTCGAGCTCGAGAACATCGTCAACGCCGTGCCGCCGATCCTCCAGGGCATGGCCGGCCAGGTCGTCAAGGTCGGCACCCTCGGCGGCTACCTGCAGTACAAGTACGGGCTCTTCTTCCCCCTCGTCGTCAGCCTGTGGTCGATCCTGGCCCTCTCCGGCACGCTCGCCGGCGAGGCCCAGCGGGGGAGCCTCGAGTTCGTCGCTTCGACCGGGCGATCGCGACGTCGCATCGCGATCGAGAAGCTGAGCGGCCACATGCTCATGCTGGGCATCGTAGTTCTCGTGGCGTTCGTCTCGATCACCATCGCCGGCAGCGCCTTCGCCACCCTGCCCGGCGACGAGATCAGCCCACTGTCGGCACTCGCCTACTCACTGTGGATGGGCCTCGTCGCCCTCGCCGGCGGCTCGTTGGCATTCGCCCTCGGACCGTTCGTCGGGCGCGGCGCGGCGGCCGGCATCGCCGGCGCCGTGACCTTCGGTGGCTTCATCCTCAACGGCTACCAGGTGCCGGTGCCGGCGCTCGCGCCGTTCGCCAACCTGACGTGGTGGGGCTGGACCCACGACCACGTTGCCCTCGCGGGCCAATACGACTGGCCGGCCGTCGGCCTCGTGGCGCTCGTGACCGCGGCCCTGCTCGCCATCGGCGTGGAGGCGTTCGTGCAGCGTGACATCGGCGTCACGACCGCGCTCCCCGCCCCGTCCCTGCCCCGACCTCTGCTGGGGCTCAGCGGTCCACTCGCCCGGACGACGAGCATCAACCTGCCGGCCACGATCTGGTGGGGCATCGGCGTCGGCATCTTCGGCCTGGTGCTCGGAGGGTCCGCGACCGACTTCATGGACCAGCTCCGCGACTCGCCGCAGTTCATGGAGCTCCTGCAGTCCATCTTCCCGAACGTCGACTACGCCAGTGCCGGCGGCTTCCTCCAGCTCCTGTTCATCGAGTTCGGCGTGATCCTGGCCGGCATCTTCGCGGCGACGCTCGTCGGTGGATGGGCGTCGGACGAGACCTCGGGGCGCCTGGAGATGGTGCTGGCCACGCCGCTCAGCCGTGGCCGGTGGGCGGTGTCGGGAGGCGTCGCCATGCTCCTCAACGTGGTGATCTTCGTCGCCATCACGGCCGCCGGCATCGCGATCGGCGTCGCCACCACCGGCAGCGACATCGCGACGCCGGTCGTCGGGTCGGTCGTGCTCGGCCTCTACGCCGCGGCGCTGGTCGGCATCGGCCACGCCATCGGCGGGGTCTTCGGCACCCGCTTCGCCGGGACGTTCGTGATCGTGCTCGTCGTCCTGACCTGGTTCGTGCAGCTGCTTGGACCGATCCTGCGGTTGCCGCAGGTGGTCCAGGACCTGGCGCTCACCAGCCACTTCGGCCAGCCGATGGTCGGCGTGTGGGAGCCGGTCGGCATCGTCACCAGCATCGTGCTGGCGGTCGGTGGCATCGCGATCGGGACGCTCGGGTTCAGGCGGCGCGACCTGCGCGGGTAGGCCCTGCGCCAGCTGACCTATTCCGGGGGCATCCAGCCGTGGATGAGGTCGTCGTGATAGCGCGGCGGCCCACCCGCGGCTGATCCCTTCGGAATCGGCGCCATGGGTGCCTTGCCCTTTGCCGCGAGGACGTAGTAGGCGCACACGTCGGTCAGCGGACACAGGCCGCAGATCGGCCGCGGCGCGCGGCACGTGTCACGGCCGTGGCGGATGGTCTCGACGTGGAACGGGTACATCTCGTCCGCTGCCAGGATCTCCTCGAGCAGGTCGTGGGCCTTCGGCAGCGGCGTGCGCGGCGGAAGCATACCGAGGCGCGTCGTGACGCGGTGGACGTGGGTGTCGACCGGCATGGCTGGCCGGCCGAAGCCGAAGAGCAGGATGATCGAGGCCGTCTTGCGACCGATGCCGGTCAGCGCGGTGAGCCAGTCGCGGGCCTCGACGAGCGGCAAGGTGCCCAGGAAGCCGAGGTCCCACGTCCCCGCCGTCGCCGAGTGGACCTCCGCCAGGATGTGCTGGATGCGGCGTGACTTCGTCGGTGCCAGGCCGCCGGGGCGGATGACGTCCTCGAGCTCGTCCGTCGGCGCGGCGAGCACCTCGTCCCACGTCGGATACCGGGCCCGGAGCGCGCTGAAGGCGCGGAACGAGTTCACGTCGGCCGTGTTCTGGGAGAGGATGGTCAGCACCAGCTCGCTCACCGTGTCGACGCGAGGCCCGGCCCATGCCGGATGGTCGTAGCGCTCACCCAGCCGATCCAGGACGACATCGGCGACCCTGCGCCGCTTCCGCCGATCCGCCGCGAGCTTCTGCGGGCTCGGCCCGCGCCGTTTCCGCTTCGCGGCCGGGCGCCGCGTCACTCGTCCGGCCGGTAGCGGCGCTCGCCGGTCTGCGGGTCGACCCACACCCGCAGGCGCTCGTTCGTCGTCGGATCCGCGAACCGCTCGTCGGTGGGCCGGAACCGTGGCTCCAGGGCTCCCGGATCGCCGCCCGCCGCGCCGGCCGGCTCGCCCGACTTCTCCGCCGCGGCGGATCGATAGCGCATGCGCTCGAAGGTGACGCCGATGAGCCCCACGGCCCCCAGGCCGATGAGCCAGAGGCCGCTCCACGTCGAGATGCCGCCGTCGAAGACGAGCGTCAGTCCGAAGATCAGGGCGAGGATGGACCCGATGCCGATGGCGACGCGCGTGACGGGGAGCATCGGTCCAGCTACTCCTGGTATTGGGGCCCGCCAGCGTCCGGTTCGATGACGACCGCGGTGCCGTAGGCGACGATCTCGCTCATCGAATTGTTCAGCTCGGAGCTGTCGAAGCGCATGCCTTCGACTCGGTGACGCGGTGAGCGGCCACGAAGGGAGTAGTCGTGACGATCATGCGCGGCAGTATGCCCCTCAGCGCCGGCTGCCGAGCTCCAGGCCCACGCCGACGGTACGCGCCAGCCGCGACGCCGCCGCGATGAGCAGCCGCTCGGTGTCGGCCATCGCCTCCGCGAGGGTCAGGGGTCGGTCGATGATGGGCTGGACGACCGCCAGCGACGGCGCCCCGTCGAGGGCCTCCACACCGGTTCCGAGCGCGCCGCACAGCAGGATCACGAGCGTGCTGCGCGACCGGGCCAGCGTGGCGACGCCGACCGCCGTCTTGCCGTGGAGGGTCTGCTCGTCAGCCCGTCCCTCGCCGGTGATGACGAGGTCAGCCGACTCGAGCGCCTGGGCCAGGCCGACCAGCTCGGCCACGACCTCGACGCCAGGCCGCACGGCGGCGTTGGTCAGGCCAAGCAGGCCCGCGGTCGTCCCGCCCGCCGCGCCGGCTCCCGGCAGGTCGGCAACGAGCCGCCCGGTCGCCTCCTCGATCGCCCGCCCCAGCCTGGCGAGGGCGGCGTCGAGCTCCTCGACGGCGGCGGGATCGGCGCCCTTCTGCGGTCCGTAGATCGCGGCCGCGCCCCGCGGCCCGCACAGCGGGTTGGTGACGTCGGATGCGACGCTGATGCGGACCGATGCCAGGCGCTGGTCGAGCCCGGCGGTGTCGATCCGGGCCAGGTGCGCGAGCGCGGCCCCACCCTCGGCGATCTCGGCGTCGTGGCCGTCGAGGAAGCGAGCGCCGAGCGCGCGCAGCAGGCCGCTGCCGCCGTCGGTCGTCGCCGAGCCACCGAGGCCGATCGTGAGGTGCTCGACCCCGGCGTCGAGGGCGGCGCGGAGGAGCTCCCCCGTGCCCCGCGTGGAGGCGTTTCGGGCGCTTTCGGCTCCACGCTCGCTCGGCGCCAGCCGGGCCAGTCCCGACGCGGCAGCCAGCTCGATGAACGCGCCGCGCCCCTCGTCGACGAGCAGCCATTCCGCATCCACGGGGCGGCCCAGGGGATCGGTGGTGGCGACCGTCCGTCGCTCGGCAGCGTCGCCGAGCGCATCGGCGACCGCGGCGAGCGTGCCCTCGCCTCCATCGGCCATCGGTCTGCGAACGACCTCGTCCTCGGGCCGAACCTTCGACCACCCCGTGGCAATCGCGGCGGCCACGGCGACGGAGTCCAGCGCGCCGCCGAACGAGTCGGGCGCGACGAGGATCTTCACCGAAAGAGGATACCGAGAAGCCCCGGCGACAGGACCGCGCCGCGGGGCTCGACGTCGCAGGTTGGCCCGCTCGTCGCGGATCGGTTCGCCGGAGGCGGCTCAGAAGCCCTTGAGCTCCCGGCGTCGTTCGAGGTAGGCCGGGACGGTCGTCATCGGCGGCCGGATCTCGTCGCCGATGTCGCGGACCTCAAGGTTGAAGCGACCCTTGCCGGTGTTGATCAGCTTCATCCCACGGCCGACCTCGGTGAGCAGCTCGAGCCGGTGACGCTCCTCCAGCTTGCGGATCGCGCCCTGGAGGATCACGTACGCCATCTGCGACAGGTTCGGCAGAGGCTGGTTGCGATGGATGCGCCGCTCGAGGTCGACCTGTCCAACCGCGGCAAGTCCCGCCTGGTCCAGGATATCGATGAGGAGGCCGATCTCGACGGCGTAGCCGGTGAAGAACGGGAGCGTCTCGAGAAGAGCCCGGCGACCGGCGTACTCGCCCGACAGCGGCTGGATCATCCCGGACAGCTCGGGGAAGAAGAGGTTGATGAGCGGCCGCGCCATGAGCTCCGTCACACGTCCTCCCCCCTCGGCCATGAGGGAGCCGTCGGGCTGGCGGATCGGTCGCTCGTAGAAGCCCTTGACGTACTGGAGCTGCGGCTCGCGCAGGAGCGGACCCAGGAGGCCGAACACGAAGCGCGGCTGGATGTTGCTGATATCGGTGTCGACCCAGGCGACCACGTCGCCGTCCAGGACGTGAAGGCTCTTCCACAGCGCCTCGCCCTTCCCGACGTGGGTGCCGAGCTCGGGCAGGATCTCCGGATGCCGATGCACCGGCACGCCCAGATCCGTGGCGATGTCGACCGTGCGGTCGGTGCTCATGGAATCGATGACGACCATCTGGTCGATGAGCGGGATGCGGTCCATGAGCGCGGTCCTCACGCGCTTGATGACCGTCCCGATCGTCTTCTCCTCGTTGAGCGCCGGCAGGCCGACGCTGATCGTCAGGTTCTGCCGCTCCTTGAGCGCCACGAGCTTCTTGATGTCGGCGAACTCGCTGGCGTGGAACGTGTTCTCCGCGAACCACTTGTCGACGACGACCGGGAGGGAGCGGCTGCGCTCCACGAAGGCATCGGCGTGGGGCAGCGTGCCCTCCGCAGCTCGGAGCTCCTCGAACGTCGCAATCCCCACCGACTGCTTCGTCTTGACGACGATGACCGTCGGCTTCGCCTTCGAGGCGACCGACTCGGCCAGCGTCCCGAACAGGTAGCGCCCGTCGGGACTGGCATTCGTGGGGTGCGCTGAGGCGCCCATGACCACGAGGTCGTGGTTGGCGGCCTCGCGGATGATCGCCTGCCGCACGCTCGTCGCCTCTCGGATCATCCCCTCCGCGCGTCGCGCCCCGGCGTGCTCGCGCACGAACGAGTCGATCGCGGCCTGCTCGCGCTCGATGGCACGTGCGCCGATGCCCTTCGGGACGACGTGGAGCACGACCATGCGGGCTCCGAAGCGCCGCGCCAGGTCGCGGCCGATGCGGATCGCCAGCTCGGCGTGCGGCCCGCCGCGGACCGGGACGAGGATCGAGCGAACCTGGTCGATGCCGCGCTGCTTGACGACCGCGATGTCACATGGGGACTCGCGCACGACGGCGTCGATGGTCGGTGAGAAGACCGGACGCGGCGCGGCACTCTCACCGGCGAGCAGCATCTCGGTCGCCTCCGCCTCCGCCCGCGCCACCTGGGACGGGGTCGGTGGCCCGCCCCAGCCGAAGATGACGAGGTCGCTGCTCTCCTCTCCGACCGCCTCGATCACCCCGTCGGCGGCGTGGCGGCCGATGCGGACGAGGGTGCGAAGCTCGACGCCCTCCTCGTCCCCGAAGTCGAGCACGCGCTGCAGGAGACGGCGCGCGGTGCGGGCCTGGGTGGCGCCCTCCGAGAGGCTCACCCCCTCGGGCACCTCGACGATGCCGAGGGCGGTGATCTCCGTTCGCCGGCCGTTCGCCAGGCCCGCGCCGATGCGCACGAGGTCGCGCGCCGTGCGCGGGTTGGCAAGCGGGAGGAGGATCCGGTACGGACTCCGGCGGCGATCGGCCATCAGGCCTTCGCCGTGGCGCCGCCGCGCATCTCGCGCCAGCGGGTGACGAGGTACGGCTTGAGCTCCTCGAACTGCCGCGCCTGGTCGTTGATGACCCGCTCCGCCTGGTCGGTCGTCATCTCGAGCGTGTCGCTGATGAAGCCCGCGGTGCGCCCGAAGTACAGCGGGGTGAGGCCGGCCAGGAGCCGCTCGCGGTCGGCGCCGTCGCGGTGATAGGCGACGAGCGTGTCGTAGAGGCAGCGGATCCAGAGCTCGGCGGTGAGGTGGAAGTCGGATGGCTCGGACGGGATCTCGAGCGACATGACCCGGTCCAGCTGCTCCGGCGCGAGCATCTCGGACCACACCTCGGATTGGGCCAGGCGGGCGTGCTCGAAGTTGTCGACGAGCTTGGCGTGGTTGACGCTGATCTCCTCCGGCGCCACGACCCGCTCGAAACCGTACTCCGGGATGGGGTGGGAGCCCCTGACGCGGAGCCAGCGGTCCTCGTAGTGGCCGGCCAGCTTGAAGAGCGTCCCAACGACCTGCCGGAACATGGGTCCCAGGTCACTGGCCGGGTCCTTGGCGTCGTGGATCTTCGCCCCGAGCCGCGCCTGGCACACGGCGAAGCCCTCGTTGATGGCGCTGTGGGTCATCCAGATGTCGATCCCGAACCGCGCGCTCAGCTCGTCGAACGTGTCGAGCTCGAGGTAGCGCGCCACGAGGTCGCCGGAGACCGCAAAGTCGCCGCCGATGGGCTGCCGGATTCGCGCGCCGTACAGCGCCCGCGTCAGCGGGTAGCTGATGTTGTTCGTGATCGTGCCGTCGTACTTGTAGCGCGCGTAGAGCGGCGCCACGAAGTCGTAGCCGCCCTTCAGGATCGGTCCGGCCAGGAGCTCGACCCACTCGGGCACGATCGAGCGCAGGTCGGAGTCGACCATGACCATCGCCTTGACCTTCAGCTCGTGTGCCACCTCGAAGAGGCCGCGCACGGCGGTGCCCTTTCCGCTCGTGCCCTGGTACGTGAAGCTGATTCGCTGGAGCTTGTGCTTCGGGCTGACGAGGATGACCTTCTCGAGGTAGTCGGGGCTCTCGGTGCTGACGGCGACCCTCGGGGTGCCGTCAGGCGATCCCCCGTCGCTGTTCACCATGATCGGCTTGAGCTCGGGGAAGTACTGGACCATCCCCGCCGTCGTGGCACGCACGACGTAGCCGATGGTCTCGGCGTTGCCGAATGAGGGGATCCCCACCATGAGGTCGGCGGTGCCGATGCGCCTCACCTCGGCCAGCCCATCGGCGTCGAGTGCCGACGTTCGGGTGGCGGGTTTCGACGTCAGGACGAGCCTCCTCGATCGAGCGTTCGGGCGGGTGGGAGCTCGGGCCGCCCGATGGTAGCACGGCCCATGACCGCGCCCCCGCGTCGACGTCAGTCGACGGATGCGTCGGTTCCGCTCGCGGAGGGACGCCGGGCAGGAAGCAAGCTTCACGGCCGTCTGGTGCGCCGCCAGCTGATCAGATTTCGAGTCGCGAGGCCGCGAGTTGAATGTTGCGCGCCAGGGTGAGCATTACCCGCGAGAAGCAGCTTCGGGCGGACGAGTTCACGCTCGCAACCGGGGTTGAAACGGTTCAACGCCCGTCTAGTGCGCCGCCAGCCGACCAGATTTCGAGTCGCGAGGCCGCGAGCGGAACGCGGCGGCGGAAGGCTCAGTCGCGGATGCGGCGGATGCGCTCCCGGGTGCCGATGAACCGTCCCATCAGCCCGCGCGGCGGGTCCGCCCGAAGCGAGAGCTTCAGCCAGTCGTCGTTCCGCTCGCCGGGGAGATAGTGCGAGTTCATGTGCTTGGCGAGGTAGTGGGTGAAACCGTTCGCGCGCCAGCCGATGAGCCAGCTTCCGAGTGGATGCTTGACCACCTGGCTGAGCCTGATCTGCACGCCCTCGTCGATGACCGACTCGAGGAGGCGCCGCCGTTCCTGGAACGGCACGTCCCCGATCGGCTGGTCGTCGAGCTCGACGAGGTCCACGGCGACGAACGCGCGCCGGCGCTCGGTCTCGAGCGGGTCGGGAACCTCCTCGGCGAGACCCTCGGCGGCGAGGGTGTCGGCCCAGTTGCGCGCCAGGCTGCCGTCACCGATGAAGGGCTGCGCCGACCAGACGCCGTCCACGACGGCCTGCTCGGCGAGGACGGCGCCGGCGAGGACGGGACACGCTTCGTCGAGATGCGACGGGGCAGGCAGGCCGGCCTCATCCGTGAGGGTCACGTCGCCGCGGTCGACGCGAGCCATGACCCGTTCGCCGGGCCAGAGCGGTTCGAAGAGCCATTCGACGCTCAGGATCTCGGCGTTGGCAACGGTCGGCCGCATGGGGATGACCGGATCCGGCATGCACCAAAGCCTACCCGGCCGGACGCCAATCGGTTCAGCCCAGGCTCAGCGACTCTCCGCCGAATAGAGGTCCAGCTCGCCTTCGGTGACCTCGGCGCCGACCTCGCTGCGGATGGCCTCCCAGGCGTCGAGATCCCACTCGCCTACGAAGGTGATCGCGGTGCCCTCGCGCCCCGCGCGCCCGGTCCGTCCGATGCGATGGACGTAGGTGTCGGCGTCCTCGGGGATATCGAAGGACAGGACGACCGGCAGGTCGGTGATGTCGAGGCCGCGGCTCGCGACGTTCGTGGCGATCAGGAACTGGATCTTCCCCGCCTTGAACGCGGCGAGGGTCCGGTCGCGCTCGCGCTGCGATAGGCCGCCATGGAGGGCGGCGACGTTCTTGCCGCGCCGCTTCAGCGTCGCCGCCAGGCGGTCGACCCCGATCTGGGTGTGGCGGAAGACCAGCAGCCGATCGAACCCGTAGTGCTCGTTGAGCTCGATGAGCGCGGCGACCTTGTCCTGTTCGGCGACGAAGTAAACGAGCTGGCGTACGGTCTCGACCGTCTTGAGGTCGGGGCGCACGGTGACGTGGGCCGGGTTGCGCTTCATGAACCGATCGCAGATCCGCAGGATCGCGTACGGCATGGTGGCGCTGAAGAGGGCCGTCTGCCGCTCTCGCGGACAACGCGACAGGATGGTCTCGACGTCGACGATGAATCCCATGTCGAGCATCCGATCGGCCTCGTCCAGGATGACGGTGTGGACGCGGTCGAGGACGAGCTCGCGCCGGCGGATGAGGTCCAGGACTCGACCCGGCGTGCCGATCACGACCTGTGCGCCGCGACTCAGCGCGTCGATCTGGCGGTCCATGGACGAGCCGCCGTAGATGGCGACGGTCCGCACGCCGCGGAACTGGCCGATGCGGGCGATCTCCTCGGTGACCTGGACGCACAGCTCGCGGGTCGGGGTCAGGACCAGGGCCTGGACGTGGGAGGAGGAGGGATCGATCTTCTCGACGATGGGGATGCCGAAGGCGGCGGTCTTGCCGGTGCCCGTCTGCGCCTGGCCGATGAGGTCCTCGCCGCGGCGGAGCGGCGGGATGCCCCGGGCCTGGACCTCGGTCGGCGTGACGAAGCCCATCCGGTCGAGGGCTCGCGCGATCGTGGCGGGGACCTCGATGTCGCCGAACCGATAGCCGGCGGCGGCGGCGAGAACCGCGGCCTCGAAGTCGGAGGGAGCCGGTGCGCCGTCGGTCACGTTATCCGGCTCGGTGGCCGCCGCGCCCGGTCGTCGTCGTCGAGATCGATCGCGGCTGCGGCGGTGCTGGGTATCGGTATCGGTATCGGGCAAACGTTGCTCCAGGAGGTCGGATGAGTGGGTATGCCGCGCGCCTGGTGGTGCGTGCGCGGCGCACCTCGCTCGCGATCGTACCACGCACCCGGGCGTATCGCCGGGGCGGGATTCGGTCAGCCGGCGGAGGCGGCGTACGTGGCGGCGCGCACGGCGCCGTTGCCCGAGGCCCGATCGGCATAGCCGTCGGGGTGCGCCAGTCGCCACGCCCAGGCGTCGGCCAGCATGTGCTCCAGGGTCGAGTGCGCCGGCTGCCAGCCGAGCTCGCGGCGCGCTCGGCGAGACGAGGCGACGAGGACGGGCGGGTCGCCGACGCGCCGCTTCACCGGCCGGGCGGGGATGGCACGGCCGGTCACGCGACGGGCGGCCTCGACCACCTCGCGCACGCTGAAGCCGGCTGCCGATCCGAGGTTGTACACCTCGAGCGAGGCATCGCTCTCGCCGGTGGCCTCGAGAGCGAGGAGGTGTGCGGCGGCGAGGTCGCGCACGTGGATGAAGTCGCGGATGCAGGTCCCGTCCGGGGTCGGGTAGTCCTGGCCGAAGATCTGGACATGGGTCGCCTCGCCTGCCGCGACGCGCAGGACGAGCGGCATGAGGTGGGTCTCCGGCTCGTGGTCCTCGCCGTTGCGCTCGGTCGCGCCGGCGACGTTGAAGTAGCGAAGGCTGATGGCGCGGAAGTCGTGCGCGGCACAGAACCAGCGCATCGCCCCCTCGAAGGCGAGCTTCGTCTCGCCGTACGGGTTGATCGGCTGTGTGCGGTCGGCCTCGGCAATCGGCACGCGGCGCGGCTCGCCGTAGACGGCGGCGGTCGAGCTGTACACCAGGCGGGTCACCCCGGTCTCCTGCATCGCGTCGAGCAGCGAGACGCCGGCCGCGACGTTGACGCGGTAGTAGAGGCCTGGGTCGACCATCGATTCGCCGACGAGCGATCGGGCCGCGCAGTGGAGGACCGCGTCGACCCCGTCGCCGAGGACCTGGCGCAGCCGGGCGCCGTCGGCGATGTCGCCGAGAACGACGCGCACGCCGTCCGGGACGGCGGCTGCATGACCGCTGGCGAGGTTGTCGAACACGATCACCTCGTGGCCGGCATCGACGAGGCGCTCGACGCTCGTCGAGCCAACGTATCCGGCGCCACCAACGACGAGGATCTTCAATCCACGGCCCTCCGACCGATCAGCTTGCGGTTGCGGCGACCGGCGTCGGGTCGGTGGCCGCGGCGCGCGCGAGGCTCGCGCTCAGATGTGTCGAGATGCGGGTCGCGCCCGCCGTGACGGCCTCCGACAGCTCGTCCACCGTTCGGAAGCGGCCCGACGCCTTGACGCCGATCCGTGGCCCGACGCTGTCGCGCAGCACCTTCGTGCGCGCCACGGTTGCCCGGGCGCTGACCGCGCCACCGCTGGTCACGACGTAGTCGGCTCCGGCGCGCTCGGCGAGATGGCACGCGCGCCGGACGAGGTCCTCCGACATCGGATCGGCCTCGACGATCACGCCGGCCGCGGCCAGCGCCGAGTGGGCCATGTCGACGACGGCGAGCATGTCGTTGAATACCGTCTCGTCATCGCCCGAGGCGAGTGCCCCGCCGTTGAGGACGAAGTCGATCTGGGTCGCCCCCTGCTCGAGCGCTTTCGAGGCCTCGAAGGCCTTGACGCTCAGGACCTGGCCGCCATGCGGGAAGCCGATGACCGTTCCGAGGGTCACCCGGCTGCGGCCGAGCTTGCGCTTGGCCGGCTTCACGAGCCACGGGCTGACGGTCAGCGCCGACAGCTCATGGTTCGTGGCGAGGGCGACAGCGGCATCCAGATCGGCGAGCGACGCGTTCGGCTGGGTGAGCCGATGCTCGAGCCGCAGGGCTCGACGCACACTCGCTGTCATCGGAGCACGGTCCCTCCGGTCGGTGGCGGGGGAGGATGATGGCGATCCTGACATGGCCCGGACGGCCGATTGTAGCAGCGTGCCTCCGCGGGTCAGCCGGAGAGGATCGGCGCGGCCCGTCAGGCGGTGCGCGGAGTCACCGGCGACGGGCCAGCTCCAGGAGCTTCGCCGGCTCGTTCGTCGTCGGGTCCTCCAGGACCGCGTCCTCCAACCTGTCGAGGATCGCGCCGATCTCCGGTCCAGGCGGCAGGCCGAGCTCGCGCTGCAGATCGTGGCCGTCGATCGCCAGCCGCCGATGGACGAGCAGGTCGGAATGGCCGTCGAGCTCGGCGCGGATGCGGGCCTCGAGCTCCGCCTGCCGCGGCTCGCCCCGGCCGGCTAGGCCGGAGGCCACGTTGTCGGCGTGGCGCAGCCCGAACAGGAGGCCGCGGTCGACGTCGGCCGTGCGACGAATGAAGCGGCGGACGGCCGCATCGGTCCAGGCCGGGTCGTAGTCGTACATGTGGTGCCGGATCGCCGCGACGACCCGGGCAGAGCGGGCGCGGGGAAACCGCAGCCGCTCGAGGACGGCCCCAGCGAGGTCAGCACCGACCGCGTCGTGGCCGATGAAGTGGCCGCCGGCCGATGTCATTGCCTTGCCGAGATCGTGGAGCAGCGCCGTCAGGCGAAGGTCCGGATCCTCCCCGAGCCGGATGGCCTCGACCGCAGCCAGCGTGTGGTCGAGCGCATCGCCCGGTGCCCGCTTTGCCTGCGGCACGCCGCGCAGCGCCGCCAGTTCCGGCAGTACGAACCCCAGGAGGCCGAGCCGCTCGAGATGGAGGAACGCCGCGGACGGGACCGGATCCAGATCGAGGATGCGCAGCAGCTCGTCTCGGAGGCGCTCCCCCGAGACCGAAGCGACCGTCGGGGCCAGGGCCCGGATGGCCGCCTCGGTGGCCGGCTCGATCCGCAGTCCGTAGCGGCCGGCGAGCCGGGCCGCGCGAACGAGGCGGAGCGCGTCCTCGCCGAACCGGTCCCGGGGCTCGCCGACCGTGCGCAGCAGGCGTGCCTCGAGGTCACGCTCGCCGCCGAACGGATCGACGAGCGTGCCTCGGCCCGCCGCCAGGTCGACCGGACGCCACGCGATGGCGTTGATGGTGAAGTCGCGGCGCGCGAGGTCATCGGCCAGCGAGACGCCGAAGGTGACCTCGTCCGGCCGGCGACGGTCCGGGTAGGCGCCCTCGGCTCGATACGAGGTCACCTGGACCGGCGGGTCGCCCATGGTCGTCACCGTGCCGAATCGGTTCTCCCAGGTCGCGCCCGGAAAGAGCTCGGCGACGACCTCCGGTCGGGCCGATGTCGCCGCATCCCAGTCCCAGAGCGGCGCGCCCACGATCCGATCTCGCACCGAGCCGCCGACGAGGACGGCCTCGTGGCCCGCATCGGTCAGGGTGTGGAGGACGCGAGCGACGTCGTCGGGAAGGTGCGGGAAGACGAGCTCGCGGTCCGGAGGCACTCCGGACGCCTCAGCCCGCGGGGTTCAGGTGCGCGGCGTTCAGGTGCGCGGCAACGGGCTCGAGGAAGAGGTACGTCCGCCAGGCGTCGTTGCGCTCGTCGGCGAGGTACGAGCCGAACAGGTAGCGCAGGTCGGCCCGCGGGGCGCGGGGCTCGCGCATCAGTCGCATCCGGGCCTCGGCGACGGTCTTGCCGCCCTTGCGGTGGTTGCATGCGCGGCACGCGGCCACGAGGTTCTCCCACTCGTGCCGCCCACCCCGGTGTTTCGGCATGACATGGTCGATGGTGAGGTCGCGGCTCACCTTGCCGCAGTACTGGCAGGTGTGCCGATCGCGGGTGAACACCTCGCGCCGGCTGAGCTTGACCCGCGGACGAGGCCGCTTGACGTGGTACTGGAGGCGGATCACCGACGGCGCGGGGATCTCGATCGTCGGCGTGTGGATGACCTGGTGATTCTTCGCCAGCAGCTCTGCCTTGGAGTTGCCGAGCAGCCGGAAGGCACGCCTGATGTCGCAGACGTTCAACGGCTCGTAGTTCTGGTTCAGGACCAGTACGGGGGCATTGATCATCATTCGAGCGCTTCCTGAGCGCGATCATAGCAACCATTCGGCGCCGCGCTCAGCGGGCGGCCCGGACCGAACATCTGGACCATGCGAGTGAATGGCGACATCGACTCGTTGCTCGATTGTGGCGCGACAGAGGCCGGCTGATCGGCCGCTGAGCTGAACGGCCTCCTGCGTTGGGTACGAACGTCGGCCCAGAGTAGAATGTCGGGCCGAATGACCACCATCGAACGCAGCACCTGGGCCACCAAGGTCGGGCTCGCCCGCATGCTCGCGGGCGGCGTGATCATGGACGTCGTGACCGCCGACCAGGCGCGGATCGCCGAGGAGGCGGGCGCGGTCGCCGTCATGGCGCTCGAGCGCGTGCCGTCCGACATCCGCAAGTTCGGCGGCGTGGCGCGCATGAGCGACCCGAAGCTCATCGCCGAGATCAAGGACGCGGTGAGCATCCCGGTGATGGCGAAGTGCCGCATCGGCCACTTCGCGGAGGCCCAGATCCTCGAGGCGCTCGAGGTCGACTACATCGACGAGTCGGAGGTCCTCACCCCGGCGGACGAGGAGCACCACATCGACAAGCACGGGTTCAAGGTGCCGTTCGTGTGCGGCTGCCGGGATCTCGGAGAGGCGCTCCGACGCATCGGTGAGGGGGCGGCCATGATTCGCACCAAGGGTGAGGCCGGCACAGGCGACATCGTCGAGGCCGTGCGCCACATGCGCGCCGTGCAAAAGGGCATCCGCCAGCTCCAGCACATGCGTGACGACGAGCTGTTCGCCGCCGCAAAGGAGCTGCGCGCGCCGCTCGACGTGGTCCAGAAGACGGCGGAGCTGGGAGCGCTCCCGGTCCCGAACTTCAGCGCCGGCGGAGTGGCCACCCCGGCCGACGCGAGCCTCATGCGCCAGCTCGGGGCTGAGGCGGTGTTCGTGGGCAGCGGCATCTTCAAGAGCGAGAACCCCGAGCGCTACGCCGCGGCAATCGTGAAGGCCGCAACGCACTACGACAATCCGGAGATCCTCGCCGAGGTGAGCGCCGGCCTCGGCGAGCCGATGCGCGGCCAGTCCCTGGGCGAGATCCCGCCGGAGGAGCGGCTCGCCGTCCGCGGCTGGTAGCCGGACCGTCAGGCCGATGGATTCCGAGCGGCGGCCCCGGATCGGGGTCCTCGCGTTGCAGGGCGCCGTCCGCGAGCACGTCGCGGCCATACGCGAGGTGGGCGCCGAGCCGGTGGAGGTGCGGCTGCCGCGCGACCTGGTCGACCTCGATGCCCTGATCCTGCCCGGTGGCGAGTCGACGACGATGCGCCACCTCATCGACACCTACAACCTGCGCGAGCCGATCGCCGCCATGGCGCGCGGCGGCACACCGATGCTCGGCACCTGCGCCGGGATGATCCTGCTCGCGAACCGCATCGCCGACGGCGACGAGCCCGTCTTCTCGCTGCTCGACCTCGAGGTCCGGCGCAACGGCTACGGCCGGCAGCTCGACAGCTTCGAGGCCGATCTCGACGCGCCGGCGATGGGCGACGAACCGCTTCACGGCGTCTTCATCCGCGCGCCGATGGTCAGCGCCACCGGCCCCGACGTCGAGGTGCTGGCGCGCGACCCGGATGGCCGGCCGGTCGCGGTGCGGCAGGGCCGCGTGCTCGCCACCGCGTTCCACCCGGAGCTCACCGGCGACCGACGCATCCATCGGCTCCTGGCGGAGATGGTGGAGGGGGCGAGGCGGCCCGCGTGATCGGCGGCGAGCGAACGATCCGCAGCGCGCGGCTCACCGACCGCCAGGCGCTCGCCGATCTCTCCCGCCGCGTCCACGCCTCGTACGAGGCGCACCGCCGGAGCCTCGGCGTGCCGGCGCCGAGCAACGAGTCCCCGCGCATCAGCCTCTCGACGCTCATGCCGTCCTGGCTGCCGCTGCGCGCGCCATCGGTCCATCTGGTGGCCGAGGTGGATGGCGAGATCGTCGGCAGCTGCCGCGCCATCGAGGAGCCCCACCGCGAGGACTGGGTCATCACCGAGCTCGATGCGGACGACGATCCGATGGCCAACGAGGTGCGCTGGGAGCTGCTCAGCGCACTCGTCGAGGAGGGGCAGCGCAACGACGTCGCCCGCTTCCACGCCGCCTGCGCCGACGTGCGCGAGAACCTCGAGCTGTTCGGGCAGTCGAGCTTCATGGCCTACGCCCAGGAGGAGATCTGGTGGCGTCCGCCGCAGGTCACCCGCGGTCCGCGCTCCTGGTTCCGCTCGATCGTGAGCCGCGACGGCAGGCGCCATCAGCGCCAGGCTCCGGCGCCGACGCTCCCCGACCTCCAGGCCGCCGGCGCGCCTGACGCGTGGCACCTCTTCGACCTGTGGACCCACGCCACGCCACCCGCCATCGCCCGGGTCGAGGGCTACGGCGCCGGCGACTGGGAGGCGGTCGGCCACGAAGCGATCGTCCCGCGCTCGGCGCTCAACCCGGTGCTCCACTTCAACGAGGTCAACGCCTGGCTGCTGCCCGCCGACCAGCGCGCCGCGGGGTTCGCGCAGCACGGCGCCTGCCGCAACGGGCCGCACTACCTCCGCTTCCTGGTCCGCGACGGGGTCGACGGCGCCGCCTTCCTGGCCGCCGCGCTCGAACGAGTCGGTGCCGAGGCGATGGGTGCCGGCATCCTCTCGCCGGTGCGAACATACGAGGCATCCGGCATGCGGGCTGCGGAGTCCACCGGCTTCGAGCCGATCGGTCGGGTCACGATGCTCGTCCGCGAGGTGCGTGCCCAGGTCCGCGAACCGGCGATGGTGCCGGTCACGACACGATGAGCTGCGAAGGGGAGGCACGAGCCTGACGTGGAACGCCGCGAGACGACGGACGACCTCGACGCCCTCATGGAGGCCCTGCCGCCGGAGATCGTGAGCCGCCTGAGCGGCCTCGCGAACCGGACGGACCTCCTGGAGGTCGTGCTCGACCTGGGTCGACGACCGGAGGCGCGCTTCACGACCGGCGAGGAGGACCTCCTGGACCGCGAGGTGACCGATGCGGACATCGCCCACGTCATCGACCACATCGGCGTTTTCGGCGACGACAACCGCGCCGGGATCGAGCGGACGCTGCACCGGATCAGCGCCATCCGCAACCGATCCGGCAAGCCGGTCGGCCTGACCCTCCGCATCGGGCGGGCGGTGTTCGGGACGATCGACATCATCCGCGACATCGTCGAGGCCGGACAGTCGCTGCTCATCCTCGGTCGTCCGGGCGTCGGCAAGACGACGATGCTGCGCGAGGTCGCGCGCGTCCTGGCCGACGACCTCGGCAAGCGGGTCATCGTGGTCGACACCAGCAACGAGATCGCCGGCGACGGCGACATCCCGCACCCCGGCATCGGCGACGCGCGGCGGATGCAGGTGCGGACCCCGACCGAGCAGCACTCGGTGATGATCGAGGCGGTCGAGAACCACATGCCCGAGGTGATCGTCATCGACGAGATCGGCACCGAGCTGGAGGCGATGGCGGCGCGGACGATCGCCGAGCGGGGCGTCCAGCTGGTCGGCACCGCGCACGGCAACACGCTCGACAACCTGATGCTCAACCCGACCCTCTCGGACCTCGTGGGCGGCATCCAGCCGGTGACGCTGGGCGACGAGGAGGCCCGGCGGCGCGGGACGCAGAAGACGGTCCTCGAGCGCAAGGCGCCTCCGACGTTCGACGTCCTGGTCGAGATCGTCGAGCGCGACAACGTGATCGTCCACCGCAACGTGGCTGAGACGGTCGACGCCATCCTCCGCGGCCACATGGTCCCCCCCGAGGCGCGCTACCGCGACGGGACCGGCGGACTGAAGGCGCAGACGAAGTACGACTACCGCATCAGCGAGACGTCGGCCGGCAACCCTGCCTTCGCGCCGCTCGAGCCCACCGGCGGCTTCGGGGCGTTCGGTCGCGGCGGCCGTTCCGGTGGCGGCCGCTACGAGCGCGGGCTGCGACCGCTTCCTGGCGGCAACTCGGCGGCGTTCGGCGGCGAGGCGCGCGGGCCCCGCGCGCTGCCCGGCGAGCGCCTTGCGGCCGCGCCGGCACCGGAGGACCGCGACCCGCGCCGCGAGCTGGAGCAGGCGCTGGCCGAGATGGACGACCAGCAGTCGCTCGACCGACCCATCGGCGCCGGCCGTCCGGCCGACGACCGGGCTCGGTCGCATCGGCCGATGAGCGTCTTCGCCTTCGGCGTCAGCCGCAAGCGGCTGGAGCAGGCCGTCCGCGAGCTCGGCGTGCCGGTGACGGTGGCCCGCGAGCTCGACGAGGCGGATGCCGTCGTCACCCTGCGGAACTACTACAAGCGCAAGCCGGCCGCCCTGCGCGACGCGGAGTCGAACGGCGTCCCCATCTATGTCCTCAAGACGAACACGACGCTCCAGATGGAGAACATGCTCGCCAGCCTCTTCGACCTCGAGGCCGATCCGCAGGAGGCCGCCCTCCGCGAGACGGCCGAGGCCATCGGCCTGGTGCAGGCCTCCGGCCGGCCGGTCGAGCTGGCACCGCAGAACGCCTACATCCGGCGCCTCCAGCACCAGATGGCGGAGCGCAACGCGCTCATGTCGCGGTCCCGCGGGTCGGAGCCGAACCGGCGGGTCGAGCTCATCCCCGAGGACGGGAGGCCGTGGCGATGAGCGGCCGCGCCAGCCGGATCGTGGTGGTGGTGATCCTGGGGCTCGTCCTGCTGGCGCTCGTCGCGACCAGCGTCATCCCGCCCGCGTGACCTCCACGCCGCCCGGGCGCGGCCGGTTCATCACCCTCGAGGGCTCGGAGGGCAGCGGCAAGACGACCGCGGCGCGGCATCTGGCCGAGTGGCTGCAGCGGGGAGGCACGCGCACTGTCCTGACCAAGGAGCCCGGCGGCACGCCCCTCGGCGAGGAGGTCCGCCGCCTCGTCCTTCACGTCCGCGGCATGAGCGACGACCTCGACCCCCGCGCCGATGCGCTCCTCTATGCCGCGGCCCGCGCGCAGCACGTCTCCCGCGTCATCCGTCCGGCCCTGGAGCGTGGCGACTGGGTCGTCTGCGCCCGCTACGCCGACTCGTCGCTGGCCTACCAGGGCTCGGGCTACGGGAACGATCTTGCGGAGATGCGCCGCCTCCAGGACTTCGCCACCGGCGGCCTCCGTCCCGACCTTACGATCCTCATCGACGTGCCGGTCGAGGTCGGCCTGGAGCGGACCCGCCGCCGGGCGGAGTGGAACCGCTTCGAGGACACGGAAGCGCTGGCCTTCTTCCAGCAGGTCCGCGACGCGTACCTGGGGCTCGCGGCAGAGGATCCGGAGCGCTGGCGCGTCGTCGACGGCTCGGGCTCCGTGGAGGAGGCGGATCTCGCCATCCGCCAGGTGGTCGCGCCGCTCGTCGCTCCAACCGGCTCCTAGGGCGCCGGCGGCGGGTCGATCGAGTCGACGCGGTCGAACCCGACCGCCGTCGGACCCGTCGGTCGCGACACGGTTCCGCGCAGCACGTCCTCAGCGCTGATGCGCAGCTCGACGTCGATCTCGACCTCGTCCGGCGGCGCTCCCGCAGTGAGCGGCACCGCGAAGGTGACGGCGTAGGTCTCCACGGCGCCGGTGGGGCCGAGGGCCGTGACGACCGAGGCCGGAACCTCGCTCACCTCGCTGCGTCGCGTCAGGCACGCGGCCGGGTCCTCTGGGTCATCGCCGCCGCGCTCCCACCATCGCACGGTCGCTGCCCCGGGCACGGTCGAGTCATCGGGATACGAGGACTCGTCGAGTTCCAGGACGATGCACGGCCCGTCGGCCGAGAGCAGCGGTCCCTGCAGGAGGTAGAGGCCGATCGGCCGCAGAGCGGCGACGGGGGTGGCGCTCGGCAGCGGATCCACCAGCGGATCGATGGCCTCGACCCGATCGAACACGAGCCCCTGGCCACCGCCACCGCCGCTGTCCACGACCTGCAGCAGGTCCTGCGTGCTGCGCTCGGCCAGGATCGTCAGCTCGACCGACGTCGCCACCTCGGCCCGCGCGGGGAGGTCGAAGCTGATCGCGTAGCCCACCGTCTCGTCGGGCGCGTCCTCGCGCGGCACGCGCACGACGGTCGCCTCCACCTCCTCGACCTCGCCGGTGCGCGAGTCGCAGCCGCTCACTCCGCGCTGCCACCAGGAGACGGTCGCCAGGCCGTCGCCGGCGTCCTGACCGATGGGGTAGGACGGCGGCGTGAGCTCGATCGCGAGGCAGGGACCGAAGGCGTACGGCCCGCGAAGCAGGTAGATGCCGAGGGGCGGGAGCTCGTCGGTCACCTCGCTCGGCGCAGGTCTGACGCTCGCGGCCGGCAGCGGCCGGATCGCCGCGGGCTGCGAGATGAGTGGCGCGGCGAGCATCACTCCCAGCAGGACGGCCGAGAGGACCGTGCCGAGGAGGACGGCGGCGGCGAGGAGACGGGAGCCCATCGCCGAGAAGGATGCCCTGAGCCGTCCAGCGGTGCATCCCCTTGATCGAACGCGCTTGACAGCGCGAACCGCGGAGAGCGCCCGGACGCGTGGCGGTGGCCGTCGGTCGCTCCCCTGCGCCATACTGACCGCCAGTCCACGAGGCGGTCCCACCCCACCGGAGGAGACCCATCCCGATGAAGCTCGTCACGGCCATCGTCCACAGCGAGGATGCCTCGACGCTCGTCGACGCCCTGCTCGAGAAGGAGTACCGCGCGACGCGCGTGAACTCGTCGGGCGGGTTCCTGAAGCAGGGGAATGCGACGATCCTGGTGGGTGTCGAGGACGACCAGGTCGATGCCGTGCTCGAGATCATCAGCGCCAACTGCCATGCGCGGAAGCAGTTCGTGAACCCGATGCCGCCGATCATGGAGCCGGGCGAGTTCTACATGCCCTACCCGGTCGAGGTGGAGGTCGGCGGCGCGACGGTCTTCGTCATCCCTGTGGAGCGCTTCGAGCGCCTCTAACGCCGGGTGAGCACCGATCCGGACTGGCTCGCTCGCCTCCAGACCCATGCGCCCGACGTCGTTGCCTGCTGGCGCGCGCTCGACTCGAGCCACTCGGGGCTGAGGGCGCTGCGGAGACAGCTCCGCGACCGCGTCCACGAGGGTGATGCGCCGCGGATCCTCGACCAGCAGGAGGCCGTGGGCGGCGAGCTCGAGCGCGTGCTGAGCTCCCTTCCGGAGCCGCTCCTGCGAGCGCCCGGCGGCGAGGAGGACTGGAACGTGGCCCAGGCCTTCGCGCACACCACCGCCGCCCGTCGCTTCCTCGGCACCTGGGCGGCGCTCGACGCGGGCGGCACGTGGCCGGAGCAGCACGCGCCACGTGTGACGCCGGGTGTGCCCGGGCGCGCCGACGCGACCCGTGACGAGCTTCGAACCTTCCTCGACAAGTCGCGGCTCGCGATCCGTGAGGCGGCGGCGCGAATCGAGGGCCATGAGCGGCAGCGCTGCGGGATGGAGCACCCGCTGGTCGGGCGGCTGCGCTGCGGCGAGTGGCTCCTCTTCCTCGGCATCCACGACTGCATGCACCTCGAGCAGCTGCATCGCCTGCTCGAGCCCGATGCGGGCGGCGGTCCGGCGTGACCGATCGGCCGGCGCCGCTGGTCTTCGTCGCCCAGCCGCGGACCGATGCGCCCTTCGGCACCCACGCCGCGGTCGCGGCGGAGGGTCAGGGATTGCTGGCGACCGAGCTGTCGCGGCGCCTGGGCCGGCTTGGGGCGGCGGTCATGCCGCTGTCGTTCGACGACGCCACGCCGCCGGTCGCGTTCCACTGGGGGCGCTGGTTCGTCGCGCAGGTGCGCATGGCACTTCGGTCCGTGGATGGCCCGGTGGACGCGATCGGCTACGCCGGGGCGGGAGCCCTCGCGCTCCTGGCCGACGAGCATCTCGACGACCTGCTCTCCCCCATCGCCGGCGAGGTCGTGGCGAACAACCGCTTCAGCGCCGACGCGTTCGTCGTGGCCGGAGATGTCGAGCGTGCCCTCGCCACCCTCGAGGGCTGCGACTCGGACAACGCGGCGCCACGCCGCCTCGACGAGGCCGGCTTCGCGTGGCGGGACCTCGGGACAGCCGCCTGGGCGCGGTTCGACGTGGACACCACGCTCGATCTCGCGCTGATGCGCCTCGCGACCCGGCTGGACGGGACACGGCAGGTCGACGGGTCGGTCACCGGCTTCCTCGAGATGGTGCGCGTGCCAGGTGATCGAGGGCTCGATGTCCCGCATCTCGGAGCGATCGGCGAGGTCATGCGCGACCGCCGGGCGGAGCTGGTCGTCGCGGGCCGCGTGCCGGTATCGACGTGGCGGGAGCTCGAGACCGAGACCGCCTGCCGCGTCCGCGGCTTCGTCGAGGAGCGCGGGATGCGTTCGGCGCCCGCCGGCGGCGACGGCCCGCGATCGTTCCTCGCCTCGTTCATGGAATGCACCTCCCCAGCCGAGCTCATCACCGAGCTGAGCCGGATGGGCAATGCCGTCGTCATCGATACGCGGGTCCTCATGGCCGCGGTGGCCGGATCCTCGCGAGCGGCGGACTGGCCGCCTGAGGAGGAGCGATTCGCATCCGACTTCGGCGACGCCTCGCGCGTCGCGACCCCGTGGCTGAGGGAGCTGACGGAGGCGGCGACGGAGGCATCGGTCCCGTGCCTGTTCGGCGGTCATGCGCTCGTCAGCGACGGTCTGCGGCTGATCGTGGCGGCCGCCTGGCAGGGCCGCTAGCGCCCCGCGCGCCGGCATGCACGGCTCACGCGACGCGGTCCACGACGCAGCGCGTGAACCGCGCCCGGATCGCGGCTCAGGTGAAGATCGCTCGACTTACCGAGCAGCCGGTGCCCCGCTTCGATCGCCGAAGCGGGCGCTGCTAGACTGTGAACGGAGCGCGACCCGCTCCACCGCAGAATCGATCGAACATGTCGGACCCGCGAGGCCCGACGCAGCACACCGCGCGTGCAACCGGAGTGGAGATGGATCACACCGGACTGCTCTACGTCATCGGATTCGGGTTCGCCGCGACGACGTTCGTCTTCGGGACGATCCTGTTCAGCTGGCTGATCACGCATCGGCGGCGACGCCCGCAGAAGGGCCTGCCGTACGAGTCGGGCGTCGACACCATCGGTGACACGTGGAGCCGATTCGGGCTCGCCTTCTACCTCTACGCGCTGCTCTTCGTGGCCTTCGACGTCGAGATCATCTTCGTCTACCTGTGGGCCATCACCGTGCGGGCCCTGGAGTTCCAGGGCATCGTGCTCATCGGCATCTTCCTTGCGATCCTCATGTTCGGCGAGCTGTACGCATGGAAGAAGGGCGACCTCAAATGGCAGTAGATCCACCCACCGTCCGACCGGACGGTCCGATCATCATCCCCGACCAGGCCCAGAACGACGCGCTGCTCGCCCAGTTCAACATGGAGGACCACCCGCAGGGCGGCTTCCATGGGCTGCTCGAGGTCATTCCGACCAAGGCCGACTACATCCTCGACCTCATCCGCGCCAACTCGCTGTGGCCGCTGCTCTCCGGCCTCAGCTGCTGCGCGATCGAGATGATGAGCACGGCGACGAGCGTCAACGACATCGACCGCTTCGGGATGTTCCCGTTCCGCGCCAGCCCGCGCCAGGCGGACGTGCTGATCGTGGCCGGGACGCTGACGACGAAGATGGCCGGACCGCTCGTCCGGCTCTGGGAGCAGATGCCGGAGCCGAAGTGGTGCGTGGCCATGGGCACCTGCACCACGTCGGGCGGACGCTTCAAGCGCAGCTACAGCGTCGTGCAGGGCGTCGATCGCGTCATGCCGGTGGACGTGTACGTGCCCGGCTGCCCGCCGCGTCCGGAAGGCCTCATCTACGGGATGATGAAGCTCCATGAGCTGGTCAAGCAGCGTCGCGGCGAGTGGAGCACATACGTCGACCGCGGGCCGCAGCGGACGCGCTGGGAAGGAGATGTCCGCTGAGCGCGCCGGCCGCCGCCGGGTCGCTCGTCAGGCTGATCACCGAGCGCCTCGGGTCCGACCTCGAGCACCTGTGGACCGATGAGGACACCGTCGAGTTCCAGGTCGATGGCGCACGCGCCGTCGACGTCCTCACCACGCTGCACGATGACCCGGAGCTCGACTTCTTCATGCTGGCCGACGAGGCCGCGGTGGACTACGGCGTCGGCGAGCATTTCGAGGT
>DASUFJ010000039.1:0-16978 GCA_036274575.1 Candidatus Limnocylindria bacterium | reverse complement strand
AGCCTGGAGGGCACCGACACCGATGCGACGTACCCGTTCGTTCTCGATCCTCATCGGCCTCTCGCTGGTGCTCGCGGCATGCGGGGGTCAGTCGCCCTCCCCGAGCGCTGACGGCGGCGGATCCCCGGGCGCGAGCGGGGGCGGGACCGCGACCGGGGGCACCGTTCGCATCGGCTGGGCGGGCTATCCGGACAGCCTCAACCCCGGGAACGGTCTCCTGAGCGAGGCGTTCACGATGTACGAGCTGGTGTACGACACTCCCATTGCCGTCAACTCGGCGGGTGAGTACGTTCCCGAGCTCGCGACGGAGTGGTCGAGCTCAGAGGACGGGCTCACGTGGACGATGACCATCCGCGACGATGCGACGTTCCACGACGGCGAGCCGCTGACGGCCGAGGATGTCGCCTTCTCCATGCAGCTCTACCAGGACACCGAGGACTTCCCGTTCCTGCCCTCGTACGTGGAGCCGTTCACGAGCATCGAGGCCACCGACGAGACGACGGTGACGCTGACGACGGAAGCACCGATCGCGAACTTCGAGCCGTCGATGGCGTTCATCTACGTCATTCCGAAGCACATCTGGGAGTCGGTCGAGGATCCGGTCGAGTTCGGGAACGACGAGATGATCGGGTCGGGACCGTTCTCGCTGGTAGAGGCGAGCCAGGGAGAGTTCGTCGAGCTCGCGAGCAACACCGACTACTGGGGGACGCCGCCGAACGTGGACGGCGTGATCTTCCAGACGTTCGAGGCTGACGACGCGCGCGTCACGGCCCTCACCACCGGGCAGATCGACGCGATGCTCGACGTCCCTGAGACCTCGATCCCGGCGCTGCAGAACACCGAGGACGTCGCGTTGCACATCGCCGAGGTGGGCGCCGGCGGCGACCTCACCGACATCATCTTCAACGTCACCGAGGACGAGGACTGTCCTGCCGACGATCCGGAGACCGCGGACGCCGACGAGACCGGTGTCTGCTCCGGCCATCCGGCCCTCAAGGACGTCGCGGTCCGGCGCGCGTTGGCTCACGCCGTCGACAAGGAACAGCTGATCGCCGTCGGGACCGGCGGCACCGGATCACCGGGCCTCTCCCTGGTGCCACCCGGCCTCGGCGACTTCTACGCGTCGGAAGTCGAGGACTATGCCTTCGACATCGACCAGGCGAACGCGATGCTCGACGAGGCCGGCTACGAGGACACCGATGGTGACGGCGTCCGCGAGTGCCTCCCCGAGCAGGATTGCGACGATCTGACGTTCCGGCTGAACTATCCGGCCGACGCGACCACCGGCGCGCGCGAGACGGAGGTGGTCCAGGAGACCTGGCAGCAGATCGGCGTGGCGGTCAACGTCCAGGTCCTCGACCCGGATGCGCTGACGGCCGCGTGCTGCCCCGCCTTCGACTTCGACGTGATCATGTGGGGCTGGGGCTCGGATCCCGATCCGGCGTTCCTGCTGGGCGTCGGCCTCTGCTCGGAGATCCCGTCCGGGTTCAGCGAGACCGGGTACTGCAACCCGGCGTACGACGACCTCTACGACCAGCAGGCCGTGGAGCTCGATCGCGACGCCCGGGTCGACATCATCCACCAGATGCAGCAGATCCTGGTTGACGACGTCCCGTACGTGATCCCGTACTACTACCCGAACATCGAGGCGTGGCGGACGGACACGTTCACCGGGTGGCTCGAGGACGATCCGACCCTGGGGCTCGAGGACCCGTCGAGCCTGACCGTCCTCCGACCGTCGGAATAGGCCGATGCGGGCCGGGCGTCCGTCCGGAGCCCGGCCCGGTTCGCGCGAAGTGACGACATGAGCGGCCGTGGCGCGTTCCTGGTGCGCAAGGTGGCGTGGGCGCTGGTGACCGTCGCCGTCGTGGTCACGTTCAACTTCCTGCTGTTCCGGGTCCTTCCCGGCGACCCGGCGAAGTCGGGCATGCACGACCCGCGTCTCAACCCCGAGGCCGTCGAGGCGCTGCGCGAGCGATTCGGCCTCGACAAACCGGTCCTCCTGAATCTGGAGGGCGGCAACCCGTTCGACACCCAGTTCACGGCGTACATCGCCGCCCTGGCTCGCGGAGACCTCGGGACGAGCTACGCCTTCCGGGATCGGCAGGTCGCCGACATGCTCGGCCAGGCCCTGGTCAACACGCTGTGGCTCATCCTGCCCGCGGAGGCCATCGCGATCGTGCTGGGGGCCACCCTCGGCCTGTTCGCCGCGTGGCGACGGGGCAAGATGGCCGATGTCGCCGCGGTGACGTTCAGCCTCTTCATGTGGGCGCTGCCGATCTTCTTCCTCGGCATCATCCTGCTCATCGCGGGAGCCAGCTGGTTCGGGCTGCCGACCGCCGGTCGCATCACCATCGGCGCCGACTTCGACTCCTTCACGGCGCTGGCCTGGGACGTCGGGCGGCACCTGCTGCTACCGACCCTGACGCTCGCCCTCGCGCTTCTGGGGGAGTACATGCTGATCATGAGAAGCAGCGTGCTCGACGTCTTCGGCGAGGACTACATCCTCACCGCGCGCGCCAAGGGCCTCACCACGTACCGCATCATCCGGCACCACGCGCTGCGCAACGCGATGTTGCCGATGGTCACCCTCATTGCGCTGACGCTCGGCTTCACCGTCGCCGGTGCGATCCAGGTCGAAGCCGTGTTCAGCTGGCCGGGGCTCGGTGCGCTCACGGTCGATGCGGTCGCCGACCGCGACTATCCCGTCCTCCAGGGCGCCTTCCTGCTGCTCGCCGTCTCGGTGGTGGTGGCGAACCTCGGGGCGGAGCTCGTCTACGGCTGGCTCGATCCGAGAGTCAGCGAGGAGTGAGCCGATGGCCGTGATCGAGGCCACCCAGCAGGCGACACCCACCGCCGAGCCCCGCCTCCGCTGGCGCTCATTCCTGCGGCATCCGGTCGGCGTGGTCGGTGCCGCGATGCTCGGCCTCGCGCTGGTGGTCGCGATCTTCGCGCCGCTGATCGCGCCATACGACCCGTACGCGCCGGTGAACGTCACCATCTTCGACATCTACCAGCCGCCGTCTCCGGCACATGTCCTCGGCACCGATGACGGCGGGAAGGACGTCTTCTCGTCTCTCGTGTACGGGGCGCGCGTCTCGCTGACGGTCGGGTTCACTGCCGCGACGATCGCGATCCTCATCGGTGCCGTCGTGGGCATCGTCGCGGGCTATCGGCGCGGCTGGATCGGCTCGCTGCTCATGCGCATCACGGACTTCTTCCTCGTCATCCCCGACCTGGCGCTGATGATCGTGCTGGTCGCCATCATCGGTCCGTCGCTCGGCACCATCATCCTCGTCATCGGGCTGCTGGGCTGGACGGCCAGCGCACGGCTCATCCGCTCGCAGACGCTCACGGTGCGCGAGCGGAAGTACGTCATGCGTGCGAAGGCGGTCGGCGCCGGTGACTTCCACATCCTGCGGCGCCACATCCTCCCCGCGGTCCTGCCGCTGATGCTCGCGAACATGGTGCTCGTCGTCAGCGTCGCGATCCTGGACGAGTCGTCGCTCGCGTTCCTCGGCCTCGGCGACCCGACCGTCATCAGCTGGGGCCAGATGCTGAACTACGCGTTCGAGCGCGGTGCGATCAGCGCCGGTGCGTGGTGGGCCCTGCTGGCGCCGGGCTTCGCCATCGTGTGGGTCGTGCTCGGCACGACACTGCTCGGCACGGCGCTGGAGGACGCGGTGAATCCGCGGCTCAAGCGCCACCACCTGGAGGCCCACGGGACGGACGTCGCGCCCGACCGCGAGCCGTCGCAGCCGCCGGTGCTGGCACCGGCCGCCGACACACCGATCCTGCGCGTCCGCGACCTGGTGATCGAGTTCGCCGGCGACGGCGGACCGCTGCGCGCGGTCGACGGTGTGAGCTTCGACCTGCGGCGCGGCGAGACGCTGGGACTCGTCGGGGAGTCGGGCTGCGGCAAGACGACCACCGTCCTGGGCATCATGCGGCTGCTGCCGCCCGGAGGACGGATCGTTGGCGGATCGGTTTGGTTCGACGGCGAGGACCTCATCGGGCTGGACGGAAGAGCCCTGCGGTCGTTCCGGTGGACGCGCCTCTCGCTCGTCTTCCAGGGTGCGATGAACGCGCTCAACCCGGTGCGCATGGTCGGAGACCAGATCTCCGAGGCCATTCGGCTGCATTCCCCGCAGACCTCGAAGTCGGCCGCGGCCCAACGCACCGCCGAGCTGCTCGAACGCGTCGGAATCTCGCGTCGTCGGGCCCGCGAATACCCGCACACGTACTCGGGCGGCATGCGCCAGCGCGCGATGATCGCACTCGCCCTGGCCTGCGACCCCGACGTCATCGTTGCCGACGAACCGACGACCGCGCTCGACGTCATGATCCAGGCCCAGATCCTCGAGCTGCTGGGCGGCATCGCCCGCGACTTCGGCATGGGGATCATTCTCGTGACCCACGATCTCGGGGTCGTGGCGCAGGTCTGCGACCGCGTGGTCGTGATGTACGGCGGCGTTGTGGCCGAGGAGAACGACGCGGCGACGCTGTACCGCTCGCCGCAGCACCCCTACACGCAGCAGCTGCTCCTCTCCTTCCCGGACCTCGCCCATCCCGACCGCCCGCTGCGGGGCATCCCCGGCTCGCCGCCGCGACTCGACGCGATGCCACCCGGGTGTCGGTTCGCGCCCCGATGCCCGCACGCCTTCGATCGCTGCCGCGTCGAGCGGCCGCCCGAATACCCCGCCGCCGGCGGTCGAGCCTCCTGCTTCCTGCTGGACCCGGTCGAGGCGAGCGCGGTGCCGGGCTCGAGGGCCGGCTCGTGAGCGACGCGCTCCTCAGGGTCGAGGGCCTCGCCAAGGAGTTCCCCGGCCAGCAGTCGTTCGTCGACTGGATCGCACGCAGGCCGGCGCCGCCGGTCCGAGCCGTCGACGGCATCAGCTTCGAGCTCCGCCCCGGCGAGGTGCTCGCGCTGGTCGGCGAGTCGGGCTGCGGCAAGACGACGACGGGGAACCTCCTCCTCGGGCTTCTCCCGCCGAGCGCCGGTCGCGTCCTCCTCGACGGCGAGGAGGTCGGCCGTCTGTCGGGGCGGGCGCTCCAGCGCCTTCGTCGCCGCGTCCAGATGGTGTTCCAGGACCCGTACGAGTCGCTGAACCCCCGGATGCGCGTTTCCGACATCGTCGCGGAGCCGCTGCGCGTCCACAAGGTCGCTGCCGGCGCGGAGCTCCATGAGCGTGTCGAGCGCGCGCTCACGTCGGCCGGAATGACACCGGCCTCGGCATACCTGCGCCGTTTCCCCTTCGAGCTGTCGGGCGGCCAGCGCCAGCGTGTCGTCATCGCCGCGGCACTGGCCCTCGAGCCCTCGCTGCTGATCGCGGACGAGCCGGTGAGCATGCTCGACGTCAGCATCCGCGCCGAGATCCTGAACCTGCTCGGCGCGCTGGCGCGGAACCAGGGCATCGCGGTCGTGATGATCACGCACGACCTCTCCACGGTCGCCGCGTACGCCGATCGGATCGCGGTCATGTACCTTGGGCGAATCGTCGAGCACGGGCCGACGCGCGAGGTCCTCGCCAATCCGCGCCACCCGTACGCGCAGGCGCTGCTCTCGGTCGTGCCAGTACCGGACCCATCGCTGCGGCGCCGGCCGGTGATCCTGGGAGGTGAGACGCCGGACCCGTCGCGGATTCCCACCGGCTGCCGTTTCCATCCGCGCTGTCCGGTGGCCTTCGACCGATGTCCGCGCGTCGACCCGCCGCTCTTCGCCGCCGGCCCGAATCACCAGGCGGCGTGCCTCCTCCTCGACCCGGGCTCCGAAGTCGGGTCGGAGGCCCTCAGCTCGACGGCGTGAGGGCCGTCACCGCAGCGACTGCCACCGCCACACCTGCAGCGAGCGATGGAGCGAAGCGGATGAGCCGCGATCGAAGGGTGGCCACCAGCGCAGCGACCGCGGACGCTACGGCCGAGCCGGCGAGGCCGGCGAGCGCGGCGACGAACGCGTGGGCCAGCGTCGGCGACGCGCTTCCGACCTGCCGCTCGCCGGCCATGACGACGCCGAGAACGATGACGAGCAGCGCGCCCAGGAGCCCCGCGCCAAGGGTCGCGGTCCACGCCCGCGCTCTGCCGATCTGGGTCGCCCCGGTCGCCGCGGCGCCACCGGCCAGGAGCATCGCGACGACGGTCGTGGCCGGCACCGATTCTTCCGCGCTGGTTGGCGGCGCGATCGCAAACCAGCCGAGCGTGACCACCGGCGCGGCCAGGATGCCCAGCGCCGCGACCCAGGTCAGCGGGCGCGTCCAGTCCTCCGGGTCCTCGGGCGGCACCACCGCGCCGAGTCGCACGCTGACGGGGACGAGGTCCTCGTTCGGATCCGTCACGCGGCCTCGACCGGCGCCGCCGTCGTCACCGGCGCGAGGCGAAGGCCAAGGATCCGGCCGCCGAGATCCCTGACGGCTGCCGCGGCGGCCGCCGACCCGGCGTCCAGGGCGAGCTCAGCCAGCGTCTCGAGCTCGCGGAGCGCGGCCGGCGTGTCGAGGTCCTCGTCCATCGCGGCAAGGAACCGCGCGCATAGCTCGTCGACCTGGGTGTCGGGCCGTCCGGCGCCGTCGGTCGAGGGCCCTGCCGCCTGGCGCAGTCGGTCCGCCGCGGTGTCGGATCGTCGGAGCGCCCCGGCGTCGAAGTGGACCTCGCTGCGGTAGTGATGCGAGATGAGGTAATGACGAATCGCATCGGCGTCGTGATCGCGCAGGAGGTCGCGCACCAGGACCAGGTTGCCGAGCGACTTGCTCATCTTCTCGCCGAAGGCGTGGAGCATGCCGGCATGCGTCCAGAAGGAGACGAAGGGGCGCTGTTCGGTGGCGCCCTCCGACTGGGCGCGCTCCGATTCGTGGTGCGGAAAGATGAGGTCCGCCCCGCCGCCATGGATCTCGAAGCGATTCCCGAGGTAGGCCATCGACATCGCCGAACACTCCACGTGCCACCCAGGGCGCCCGGGACCCCACGGCGAGTCCCACGACGGCTCATCGGCGAGGGAGCGCTGCCAGAGGACGAAGTCCAGCGGGTTCCGTTTGCCCGGCTGATCGGGCACGTTGCCCCGCTCGTTCGCGATCGGGAGCATCTCGGCCCGGTCCAGGTGCGAGACCTCGCCGTAGTGCGGGTCCGCGTCGACGGAGAAGAAGACGTTGCCCTCGGCCGCGTAGGCCAGCCCGTTCGCCATGAGCGCGCCGATGAGCTCCTGCATCTGCGGCACGTGCTGCGTCGCACGCGGCAGGTGGTCGGGCGGCAGCCAGTTCAGGGCGGCCATCTCGTCGAGGAAGGTCGAGACCCATCGGTCGCCGAGCGCCAGGTAGTCCTCGCCGGTCTCGCGCGCCTTGCGCAGGATGTCGTCGTCCACATCGGTCACGTTCTGAACGTACGTCACGTCGTGACCGAGGAACTCCAGGTACCGATGCAGCACGTCGAAGGAGACGTAGGTGAAGGCGTGGCCGAGGTGGCCGGTGTCGTAGGGCGTCACGCCGCAGACATAGAGGCCGACGGAGCGGCGGCCGGGGATGGGCTCGAACGGATGGAGCCCGCCGCGGCGGGCGTCGTACAGGCGAAGGGTCACGCTGCGAATTCTAAAGCGGTCTCGATTCCCCGGCCGAGGGCTGGACTCGACCGATAGAATCTGTCGCCGATGGGGGTGCGCTGCCCGCCCACGTCCCGGATCGGAGCCGAGCATGGAAGTCCTGCGCTGGTTGCTCTTCTTCGCGATCGCGTTGTTCCTCATCGTGGCCGGCATTTTCCTCGTCACCGGCCGCCCGCTGCCCATTCCCCGCTTCTAGCGCCTCACCAGAGATCCGGCTTCGTGCTCATCAGGAAGCCGATGACACCGATGAGGCCCGCCATCCCGTACGCCACGTAGCGCTGCTGGCGGGCTCGTCGCGCCCAGGTGCCGTCGTCCGTTCCGGACCGGCTGAGCCCCACGAGCCGCCGCAGGTTCGGGCGGCTGATGACAGCGGCGATCACGAGGTTGACCAGGTAGAGCCCGAGCGCGGCGATGAGCCATGGCTCGCGGAGCAGCTCGGGGCCCAGGATCAACAGCATCGCGCCGCCGGTGAGGGCCAGGCCTGCGGCGATGAGGAGCGTCCCGGTGCCCTGCATGGCGAGCAGCCAGCCGGTCAGGGTGCTGCCCTGATCGGCATCGCGTCGCAGCAGGAAGGGCAGGAGCACGCTCGGCAGGAGCAGCGCCACGGCCAGCGCGATGTGGACCACCAGGAGGATCGGGAACCAGTTCATGCGTGCCCGATCGTAGCGGAGGCTGGGTTCAGCGGGCCTTCGTGAACCCTCGGTGCACGCCCAGCCGGCGAAGCAGGGTCGGGACGTTCACCGCCCAGCCGACCCCCAACGGTCGCGCAGTCACGATCTTCGGCGAGCGGGGATTCCAGTACGCCTCGCGCAGGCGGCTGATGGTCGGCATCCGGAAGTCGTAGGGGACGAGGCCGAGCAGGCGCCCGTTCCACGTCCGCTCCTCCGGTGGCTTGCGCATCTCGACCCACACGGAACCGAGGACGGCGGCGATGAGGGCCGTGCGCAGGAGCCACACGAACGCGTCGATCTCGTTGCGCGTCGTCTCGGCCCGGCGCTCGAGGTCGTGCCGAACGTTGTCGATCATGGATCCTCCTTGGCCGGCTCCTCGCAAGCCGTGTGCCGCGTGGCATCATGCCGTGGCCGATGCGTCTCCGCCCCTACGTTAGCCTGCTCCGGCGCAACCCGGACTTCACGCGGCTCTACGTTGCCCAGCTGGCGAGCTTCGCCGGCGACTGGTTCGCCACGGTAGCGCTCCTCGGCCTCGCGCTTGAGGTCACGGGCTCCTCCGGGCTCGCTGCGCTGGTCCTTGCCCTCCAGACAGGAGGGTTCGCGGCCGCCTCGCCGCTGGCTGGCATCCTCGCCGACCGCATCGACCGGCGCCGGCTGCTCGTGGCCACCGACCTGGCGCGCGTGCCGGTCGCGCTCCTCTTCCTCCTTGCCCACGACTCCGGCACGCTGTGGATCGCGTTCGTCGCCGTCCTGATGCTCGCCGTCGGCGCGGCGATCTTCGAGCCCACTTCATCGGCGTCGCTGCCGAACCTCGTCGACCGCGAGGAGCTGCCGACCGCGAACGTCCTCATCGGCTCCGCATGGGGCACGATGCTCGCACTCGGTGCGGCGCTCGGCGGGATCGTCGCCGTGACCCTCGGCCGGGAGGCGGCCTTCGTGGTCAACGCGCTGAGCTTCCTGATCTCGGCCGCCCTCATCGTCGGGATCCGGAAGCCTCTCCAGGAGACTCGCGAGCCCGTCGCTGCACGCGGCTCCGCCTTGACCGATGCGGTCGCCACCGCCTACCACTTCGTGCGGCCGCGACGCACCGCGGCGGCCTTCCTGCTGACGAAGACGTCCTTCGGGATCGGCACCGGAATCGTCGCCCTCCTCGCCGTCTTCGGCCGCAACGTCTTCTCGGCCGGCGACGCCGGCATCGGCCTCCTCTTCGCCGCCCGCGGGCTCGGCGCGCTCGTCGGCCCATTCGCGGCCCGCTCGATCATGGGTACCGACGACCGCGGGCTGATCCGTGGCATCGGCTGGGCGTTCGTCGCGGTGGCCGGCTGCTACGCCGTCTTCCCGCTGGCGCCGTCGATCGTCATCGCGGCGGGTCTCGTGTTCCTGGCGCACTGCGGCGGAGGCGCGCAGTGGACCTTCTCGACACTCGGCCTCCAGCGCTCGACGCCGGACGCCATTCGCGGCCGCGTGTTCTCGGTCGACTACGGCCTCGTCACGCTGACGATCGCGCTGTCGACGCTGCTGGCGGGCTTCCTCGCCGATGCGCTGGCGCCCAGCGCGGCGGTGTGGACGATGGTCGCCCTCCTCGCCGTGGCCGGCGCCGCGTGGTACGCGTTCTCACGCCCGGCGGTGGTCGAGGAGCGTGCCTCGTGATCCCATTCCTCGACGCCGCGGCCATTCGGGGCGCCGTCTCCACGGTCGAGCTCCTCGACGCGGTCGAGTCGGCCTATCGCGACGTTGCCGCGGGGCGCGATCGCTCGCCGATCCGCACCCGCCTGCCGCTCGGCGAGGGGGACCTGCTGCTCATGCCGGGCCTGCGCGACGGCGGACAGGGGGCGACGGTGAAGATCGTGACGGTGATGGGCGGCAACGCGGCCCGCGGCCTGCCGACGGTTCAGGCCACCGTAGTCTGGCTCGACGGCACGACCGGCCGTCCGCGCGCCATCCTGGACGGCACGACCCTGACCGCCATGCGCACCGGCGCCGCCTCCGGCGTCGGCACGCGCCTCCTCGCCCGGCCCGACGCTTCGACGCTCGCGGTCCTCGGCGCGGGTCGGCAGGCGGAGTGGCAGGTGCATGCGGTCGCCGCCGCCCGCCCGATCCGGCGGGTCGCCGTCTACGCCAGGTCCGCGGAGGCCAGGATCGACTTCGCGGGGCGCATGGCCGACGCGACCGGCCTCGCCGTCGATGCGGTCGACAGTCCGGAAGCTGCGGTCCGCGACGCGGACATCGTGTGCTGCGCGACGACGTCGTCCGAGCCGGTGTTCGACGCGGCGTGGCTCAAGGCCGGCGCCCACGTCAACGGGATCGGCGCGTACCGGCTGGGCATGGTCGAGATCCCGGCCGAGGCATTCGGGCGCGCCACGCTGGTGGCCGTGGACTCCGTCGACGCGGCCCGTGAGGAGGCGGGCGACGTCATGGCCGCCGTCGAGGCGGGCTCAGTCGACGAGGGGAGCCTTGTCGAGATCGGCAGCGTCGGACGCGACTGGGCCCATGGCCGCGACCCCGGGGCCATCACGATCTTCAAGTCCGTCGGGCTCGCGATCCAGGACGTCGCCGCGGCCGAGCTGGTGGTCGCCCGCCTGCTCGGCGACTCCATCGGCCCCTGACCACTCATTCACCCAGGCGGCCAGAACGCCGCCGATGACGATCCGCACCGTGGCCCATCGCGCCGGCGCCGGCGTCGACGACTCGGCCCATGCCGCGCGTCCCGCTTCGGCGTCGGCGTCCCGCTCGAAGGCGAGGGCGGGATGGCCGTCGGGCAGGTCATGTGGCGTCGGTGTCGGCGCCGGTTCGGAGGTGGCGGCTTGGGTCGCGGCTTCCGCCACCGTGATGACGACCGGCTCCGGGTTGGCCGGCGGCGGTGGAGGCGGGGCCGCGAGGCCGGCCTGGCCGCCGCCGGGTGCAGCAACCGGCGCGGGCGCCGGCGTACCGGTCGTGGCCGGGGTCGGTGCCGGCGTGGCTGCCGGCGGTGCGGGCGCGCTGGGCGCCGGCGTCGCACTGGGCGCGGGCGTCGGGACGGGAGTCGGCGCCGGCGTCGGCGGTGGGGGTGCCGGCGGGGGAGCGGCGCTGATCGTGACACCGCTGTAATAGGTGCGCATGATGTCCGCCGCGGACTTGCCGGCGAGACCGCAGGCCTGGGTGCCCCACTGGTACATGCGCCAGCCGTTGGCGTTCGCGCCGCACGCCTCGCCGGGGCTGCCGGCGTTGTAGTACGTGGCGAAGATGCGGCCGCCCTTCGTTGCCAGCGTCCCCCACGTGGCGTCGACGGCGGCGGACATGGCGGCGTACGTCGGGCGTGACGGGTCGTAGTGCTGATCCCGGGTCGAGTCGAAGACGTCGAAGCAGGCGCCCGACTCGTTGACGTAGCCGCGCCAGTGAAGCACCTGGTACCAGGCATAGTTCTTCACCGCCAGCGCGCCGGAGCGGATCGACTCCGTCGTCCATGAGCTGATCCACTCGCGCGAGAGGACGTTCTTCACGTAGGCGCGAAAGTCGACCGTCTCGACTGCCCCGGTCGCGGTTCGGAAGACGCGGATCGTCGACGGCGGTGCGGTCTCTGATCGGTAGGTGCCGCATTCCACGGCCGCGGCCGCCGAGTTCGGCGTCGCCATCGGTGCCAGGCCGATCGCGACGATGAGCGAGGCGAGCACGCTCGCCACGCCGCTTCGTCGATGCATGGAGCCTCACCGTACCGACGCCCCGGCACGGCCACACCCCACCGAAAGTACGGGGTGGGTCTCAGGCGGCCCAGCGGTGGACGCGTTCGCGAACGGTGTCGAAGCCCAGCTCCTCACACAGGGCCAGGAACCGATCTCGCGGGACGCCGTGCCACTCGAGGTCATCGAGGCTGGGCGTCTCTTTCGCGATCGACGAGTCGCGGTTGAGGACCGCCAGTCTCCGGTACAGGAGGACCTCGTCGCGACGCTGCTCGAGCGTCGCCGAGAGGCGGCTTGCATTGCGGATGTCGACCTGCCAGTCGAGGACCGATGACGGGACATCCTCCAGGTGCGAGAACTTCGCGAGCACCGCGGCGGCGCTCTTCGCGCCCCAGCCGGGGAGTCCGGGATAGCCGTCGCTCGAGTCGCCGACGAGCGCCAGGTAGTCCGGGATCGACTCGGGGCGGACGCCGAACTTCTCGACAACGCCGGCCTCATCGTACGTGATGCGACGGATCCGATCGCGGAGGACGATGCGCTCACCGTCGACGAGCTGGGCGAGGTCCTTGTCGACAGAGCAGATGACGATCTGCTCCAGGCGCCGATCCCCGCCGAAGCGGGCGACGGCCGTGGCCAGGGCGTCATCGGCCTCGTCCTCGACCATCGGCCACACCGGGATGCCGAGCGCCCGGAGCGCCTCCTCGGCGTCGCGGAACTGGGCCAGCAGCGTCGGGTCCAGCCCGGCGCTCGACTTGTAGCCGGGGAAAACGTCGTTGCGCCACGACTCGATGACATAGTCGGTGGCGGCCCCGATGTGGGTGACATCCGGTTCACGGAGGAGCGAGAGCATCGAGTCAACCAGCCCCTGCACGGCGTTCACCGGTCGGCCGTCCGGCGCGCGCCGGGGAGGGCGTGAGTAGTAGGCCCGGAAGAGCTCGAAGGTTGCGTCGACGAGGTGAAGCTTCATGCCGCGCGGACGAGGATAGCGGCCAGTGCTTGACAGGAGCCCTTCCGGTAGTATAGTTCCATATGGTTATATAACTACGAAGCGATGGACATGCAGCAGCCGGACCCGCTCAGCGTCACCTTCGCCGCTCTCGCCGACCCGACGCGGCGCGCCATCCTGGCTCGCCTGGCAAACGGCGAGGCATCGGTGAAGGACCTGGCCGCTCCGTTCGACCTGAGCCAGCCCGCGATCTCGAAGCACCTCCGCGTGCTCGAGCGGGCCGGGCTCATCGAGCGGGGCCGGCAGGCACAGTGGCGGCCGCGACGGCTCAGGGCCGGACCGCTGCGCGCCGTCGCCGAGTGGGTCGGGGAGTACCGGCCCCACTGGGAGGAGAGCTTCGAGAGGCTCGACGCGTACCTCCGTGAGCTCCAGGACGACAGGCCCGATGAAGCAGGAGACGAGCGCGATGACCGCGACACGCACCGACCGAGGTAGCACCGACACGACCACGATCTACTCCGAGGGTGGCAACCTCACCTACGAGCGCATCTTCCAGGCACCGCGCGAGCGGGTGTGGCGCGCCAACATCGATCCCGAGCTCATACCACGCTGGTGGGGCCCCCGCGGCACGACGACCCGCGTCGCGGAGATGGACGTCCGCCCCGGCGGCACGTGGCGCTTCGTGAGCACCGGACCCGACCGCCCGGACGTGGAGTTCTACGGCGAGTACCTCGAGATCGTCGAGCCGGAGCGCATCAAGTGGACGTTCATGTTCGACGTCGAGGGTCTCGGGCCGCAGGGTGGGCCGGAGACGCTGACGCTCGAGGATCTCGGCGACGGACGCACCCGGATGCGCGCCGTGAGCCACATGGGCACCGAGGGGGCCATCGAGGCCGCACTCAGCACGGGCATGACCCAGGGCGCCATCGAGACCTGGGACCGCCTCGAGGAGCTGCTCGCGCAGCCTTCCTGACGCTCACCGACGGGGGCCCGGGCGCGAGGGCCGCGCGCTCGGGCCACTCGCGCGACGATCGTTCGATCAACCCGGGCGCAGCGTTCACTCAGGGCATCGAGCCAAAAGTTTGACATCGCGCACCAGGGTCCGGAGCATGGACGCATGGCTTCGAGACGAACGATCCTCCGCTCCCTCCTGCTGGCGCTACCCCTGGCCCTGCTTGCCGGGTCGCCGGTCGCGGCCGGCGATTTCCGTGGCAGCCAGACCGTCACCGTGGCCGAGGGCGAGACCGTCACCGACGACCTCTACGTCGGCGCCGGCACCGTCCAGATCGCGGGCACCGTCGAAGGCGACGCGACGATCGCCGGTGGGACGGTCACGATCACCGGCACCGTCGACGGGTCGCTGAACGTGGCGGCGGGGACGGTCGACGTGGTGGGTGACGTGGGCGGGGCCGTCCGCGTTTCGGGCGGCAACGTGCGGATCGCGGGATCCGTCGGGCGTGACGTCGTCGTCTTCGGCGGCACGGCCACGATCGACTCGAACGCGACGGTCAGCGGTGACGTGGCCGGTGGCGTCGGGACGCTGACCGTCAACGGCGCCGTCGGCGGCGACATCCTGGCGGGCGCCGGCGACATCATGGTGAACGGCTCGGTCGATGGCAACCTCGACGTCTCGGTCACGAACCTGACGCTCGGCTCGACCGCCGTGGTGGGCGGCGACGTCAACTACCGATCCAGCCGCGATGCGGCGATCGACGACGGCGCGCAGGTCGGCGGCGACGTCACGCGCAGCGAGCCGCCGCCCAACGTCGGCACATCGGCGCTGCCCGACAATCCCATCGTCACGTTCATCGGGCTGCTCGTCGGGCTGCTGCTTCTGGGCTGGCCGCTCCTCGCCCTCCGTCCGCGCTTCGTCCTCGGCACAGCCGAGGCGGTACGGCTGTCGCCGCTTCCGTCGTTCGGGCTTGGACTCGCCGGATGGATCGGGCAGTTCCTGCTCCTCATCCTGCTGTTCATCTGTGCCGTGCTGTTCGGCATCCTGGCGGGTCCGATCGGCGGCGCGTTCTTCGCCGTGTTCGTGATCGTGCTGATGCTCGTCGTCATCGTCGCCCTCGTCGCCGCCGTGCCGGTCGCCATGGCGGTCGGCGAGCTGGTGCTGCGGGATCAGTCGCCGTACCTCGGCTACCTGGCCGGCGCCGCGCTGCTCGCGCTCGTTCTCGTCCTGCTCAGCCTGCTGCCCGTGCTCGGCGGGATCGCGACGCTGGTCGTCTGGATCATGGGCCTCGGCGCGTTCATCCTCTATTTCGCGCGCACGCGGCAGGTGCCGTGGACGCGAACCGGCCAGCCGCCGCCCCTCCCGCCGGCGCCGGAGCCGGTTGCGCCCGCGCCGGCCGCCTGACCGGGCGCCACGAGGTGGGCGCACACGATCCGGCCGCATGGGGTGAGTTCGGGCTCGCCCTGGTCGGCGCGGCCGCCGCGCTTGCCGGCCTCCTGTTCGTGGCGATCTCGATCAACCTGCACGAGATCCTCTCCGGCCCTGGCCTCACCGGCCGCGCGGGTGAGGCCGTCCTCGTTCTGATCTTCGTGCTCGTGACCACCGCGCTCCTTCTGGTCCCCGGCCAGGGGCCGAGAGCGCTGGGCATCGAGTGGCTGACGGCGACCGCGATCCTGTTCTGCGTTCTGGTCGCGATCCACAGGCGGCCAATGCGGCCTATGGGTCACAGCGGCGTCTCGTCGCCGTCGCGCGGGTGGTCAGCCATCAGCTCGTGGTGTTGCTCTTCGCAATCGCTGGGGTGGCGGCGCTGATGGAGACCGCCGGGGGGCTGTACTGGATCGCGCCGGCGGCGGTGTGGGGGATCGTCATCGGCGTCGCGGACGGCTGGGTGCTGATGATCGAGGTCCGCCGATGGGGCCCGTCTCCAGCCTCCGAACCGTAACTCTCCTCGGACGTATTGATGGCGGCCCGAGCGACATCGCTATGAGGCAACCCATGCGACGTTTCTCGCTTCTCCTGGCCGTGTCACTGTTCGTGGCGCTGCCCCAGACTGCCGCGGCGCGCCAGTTTCCGGGTCGGATCGACCTGCCCGACGGATTTGCGCCCGAGGGCATCACGATCGGCATCGGCTCGACGTTCTTCACCGGCTCGCTCGCCGGCGCGGGCATCTTCCGCGGCGACCTCCGCACCGGCGAAGGCGGGATCCTCGTCGAGGGCGGTGGGCCGTTCACCGGCATGAAGGTCGATGCCTTCGGCCGCCTCTGGGTGGCCGGCGGGCCGTCGGGCCTGGCCCATGTCTTCGACGCGCGGACCGGCGATCGCATCGGTGACCCGCTCGCCCTGGCCCTGGCGACGCCGACCTTCATCAACGATGTGGTCGTCACCGCCGATGCGGCCTACTTCACCGAGTCGATGCAGCCGGCGATCTACCGCGTCCCGATCGGGCCGGGCGGTCAGATTGGCGAGCCCGAGGTCATCGCGCTCGACCCTGCGGACATCGGCTTCGTCGGCGGTGGCGCGTTCAACCTGAACGGCATCGACGCGACGCCGGATGGACGGACATTGCTCACCGTCAACTCGACCACCGGCAACATGCTGACGATCGACCCCGCCACCAATGAGGTCGAGACGATCGATCTCAGCGGTGGGCCGCTTACGGCCGGTGATGGGATCCTGCTTCGCGGCTGGACCCTCTACGTGGTGCGCAACCAGCTGAACCTCGTGGCGGTCGCCGACCTGTCGCCCGATCTGTCGAGCGGAACGGTCATCGACAATCTCACCGGAGACACCGATGTGCCGACCACCATCGCCCGGTTCGGCGGCTCCCTGTATGTGGTCAACGCCGCCTTCCGCGCGCCCGACGTACCTCCAGCCACGGCGTTCTGGGTGACGAGGATCACCGATTCGCCATAGCGTGGCGCATCGGTGCACCGCGAACGTTGACGGCAGCGCGCGCGTCGTCCTAGGCTTCGCCCCCGAGTCCCTGTCCGAGCCGGGCTCTCCCGGGCACCGCGTGCCCATCCGTGCAGCGCCATAGCGCCCAATCCGATTGCGCCACGAAGAGGGAGGCTCCACCCGATGAGACGGGTTTCCGTGCTGGTCGTCATCGTCATGCTGCTCACGTCGATGTTCGGCGTGTCCGTGACGCAGGCCCGACAGGGCCCGACCGAC
>DASUFJ010000038.1:0-17323 GCA_036274575.1 Candidatus Limnocylindria bacterium | reverse complement strand
CCCTGGCCACCGCGTTGGGCCACCACGCGGATGGCCTGCCAGGCGGGAACGGGGCTCGTCTTGCCCTTGAGCGTTCGGTCGCCGACGGGCTCGAAGACGACGGAGCGCTCGGCGGCGCGCATGGTCGCCTCGCCGACGAGGACGGTGCCCGGCTCCGCGACTCCCTGGAGCCGCGCGGCGGTGTTAACGAGGTCGCCGGCGACCATGCCCTGGTTGCCGGCCTCGAGGTTGACGGCCGCCTCGCCGGTGAGGACGCCGGCGCGGGCCTGGAGGTTCGGGTGGATCGCCGGGATCGCGTCGACGAGCTCGAGGCCGGCACGGACGGCCCTCTCGGCGTCGTCCTCGTGGGCGATTGGCGTGCCCCATACCGCCATGACCGCGTCGCCGATGAACTTCTCGATGGTCCCCCCGTGGCGCTCGATCGCGTCCCGGGCGGCGTCGAAGTACTTCGTCAGCAGGTCGCGCGTCGACTCGGGGTCGCGGTCCTCCGCCAGGGACGTGAAGCCGACGAGGTCGGCGAAGAGGACGCTGACGAGGCGCCGCTCGTTGGCGGCCGTCGCCCTCTGCGGTTCGGATGTGGCTTGCGTCGGCGCCTCGTCGGTCAGCGAAGTGCCGCAGTTGCGGCAGAAGCGCGCGCCCGCGCGCACCGGCTGCCTGCAGGTGGGGCAGGCGGCCGCCATCGGGCTTCCGCACTCGTCGCAGAATCTGCTGCCGGGCTCGTTCTCGGTGCCGCACGCGGCGCAGCGCATCCAGGGCCTCCGTCTCGGTTCGGGGGAGCGTAGCGCACGCGTCCAGCGGGCTTCCTGGGTCGCCGCGAATTGCCGCCCCCGGTAACCAACGGCGACCAAACGGCCGATTCAGCCGCCATCGCGTCGATGAATTCCTGTCGGCTTCGTTCGCCGATGGTTATCAGGAGAAGTAAGCCGCGGACATGCACGCACGGACGTCCGCGTTCGGCGACAAACGACGTAGCCATCGGTGCGGCCGTTGCCCGATGGCGCCGGTGGCGCGCGGCCTGATCCTCCGGGCATGGCACTCCAGCGCACCCTCGAGATGCTCAAGCTCGGCGAGCGGATCAACGACGACATGTATCGCTCGACGTTCCGCCGCCCGCGGCCGATCGGTCGGTTCGTGCCGGCCGAGAAGGTGCTCCGCGTCCCGCCGCTGACGTTCGTCCCCCGCTCCCTCTAGCTCCGGATCGACACAGCCTGAGACTTGACGGGACAAGCCGTCTTACATAGTTTCGCGGGCATGGCGATGAACGCCGACCCGACGATCCATCGGCAGGTCATGGCCGCCGCCCGAACGGTCCTCCCCGGCGAGCCGCATGCGTCGATCAGCCGCATCGCGCGCGAGGCCGGCGTATCGCGGGCGACGTTCTACCGGCACTTCGGCTCCCGGGAGGCGCTCCTGGACGCCGTCGAGCTCGAGCCGCCGATTCCCGCCCGGGAGCGGGTGCTCGAGGCGGCGGCCGACCTGATCGGCCACGGCGGGCTCAGCGGGTTCAGCATGGAGGAGCTGGCCGTTCGCGCCGGTGTGTCGCGAGCGACGGTCTACCGCCTCTTCCCCTCGAAGGCCGCGCTGTTCGGCGAGATCGTCCGGACCTTCTCTCCATTCGAGCCGATCCTTGCGCTCGTCCGCGAGCATGGCGATGACCCGCCGGCTGCCGTGGTGCCGATGATCGTGCGCACGGTCGCCGCGGTGGTGGCGCCGCGCATCGGCATCGTGCGAGGCCTGCTGCTCGAGGCGTCGTCGCTGACCCCGGACGCGGTGAGTGGCGTGCAGCCCTTCATGCCAGAGGCGATCGGCGCCCTGGCCGCGTACTTCGCACGCCAGATGGATGCGGGCACCGTTCGCCGCATGGACCCGATCCTCGCCGTGCAGGCCGTGCTGGGGCCCGTGTTCGTCCACCTCCTCACGCGGCCGATTGCCGAGCGGCTCGTGGGATTCGATATGCGGATCGAGGACGCGGTCGAGTCGTTGGCCGAGACGACCCTGGAGGGCCTGGCAACATGATCACGGCCGGGGTCGAAGCCCACGACGTCCGCAAGCGCTTCGGAGAGGTCGCCGCCCTGGACGGCGTGGAGCTCACGGTTCCGGCCGGGACGGTCTACGCGCTGCTCGGCCCGAACGGGGCGGGCAAGACCACGCTCATCCGCTCGCTGGTCGGCCTCGTGAAGCCCGACAGCGGCGAGCTGTTCGTGCTGGGCGAGCGCATGCCGCATCGCGAGGTGCTGACCCGCATCGGCTACATGACCCAGGCTCCGGCGCTGTACCTGGATCTCACGGCCGAGGAGAACGTTCGGTTCTTCGCGGCCATCCACGGCGGTGGCGACGTCGAGGCCGCGCTGCGCTTCGTCGAGCTGTGGGATCGGCGCAAGAGCGTGACGGCCACCCTGTCTGGCGGCATGCGGACGCGGCTCAGCCTGGCCTGCACGCTGGTTCATCGGCCCCGTCTGCTGCTCCTTGACGAGCCGACGGTCGGCGTCGATCCGCAGCTGCGGGCGCAGCTCTGGACGGGCCTGCGCCAGATGGCGGCGGACGGCGCGACGATCCTGGTCTCGAGCCACGTCATGGACGAGGCGGAGCGTGCCGACCGCCTGGGGCTCATCCGCGACGGCCGCATCCTGGCTGAAGGGACGGTCGCCGAGCTGCTGGCCACGGCCGGAACCGATCGCCTGGAGGACGCCTTCCTCCGACTGAGCGGCGGACCCATCGACCGATGAGCCTCCGACGCACGTTCGCCATCACGGCACGGCTCCTGGCGCAGTTCCGTCACGACCCCCGGACGCTGGCGATCCTGTTCGTGACACCGCTCGTCCTCCTGACGCTGTTCGCGCTGCTGTTCCGGGCCGACGTCCCCGACCCGCGGGTCGGCGTCCTGCTGGAGGGCAGCGACGCCTTCGCGACGAGCCTGGCCGAAGCTCTCGATGACTCTGACGCCATCTCCGCGATGCGCCTCAGCGAGGACGACGATGCCGACGCCCTGATCCGCGACGGGACGATCGACGCCTACATCGTCGTTCCCAACATCGCGACGGGACCGAGCACGATCGAGGTCGTGGTCGAGGGCACGGACCCGCGCGTCTCCGCCATCGTCCCCGCGGCGCTGCAGACGGCGGTGCTGGAGGGTCTCTCTCGAGCGCTGGCCACGCTCCCGACGCAGCTGATGCAACCCGAGCTGCATGTCGACGTCCGGTCGCTGTATGGCGGGGACGAGGAGCTCGACACGCTCGACCTCATCGGCGGCCCCTTCATCGGCCTTCTCGTCTTCTTCCTGGTCTACGTCGTGACGAGCGTCTCCTTCCTCCGCGAGCGGTCGCTCGGGACGCTCGAGCGCCTCATGGCCTCGCCGCTGCGGCGCGCCGAGATCGTCCTCGGCTACGCGCTGGGATTCATGGTCGTCGCCCTGGTGCAGTCGGCCGAGGTTCTCCTCTTCGGGCTGCTGGTGCTCGACCTGTACAACGCCGGCTCGATCTGGCTGCTCTTCGGGATCGAGGTGCTGCTCGCCCTGGGCGCGGTGAACCTGGGCATCCTGCTGTCGACGTTCGCCCGCACGGAGTTCGAGGCGGTGCAGTTCATCCCGCTCGTGATCGTGCCGCAGCTGCTGCTGTCCGGGCTGCTCGTGCCGGTCTCGTCCGAGCCCGAGTGGCTCCAGGTCGTCTCGAACGTCCTGCCCCTGACCTACGCCGTCGATGCGCTCCAGGAGGTCATGCTGCGCGGCGCGGACCTGTCCTCGGCCACGGTCCAGCGCGACATCGCCGTCCTGGCCGGGTTCTGCGTGCTGGTCATCGGCGCCGCGTCCCTGACGTTGCGGCGCGAAGTCGCCTGAGGGCCGACCGCGCCTCTTGTCCGCCGGTGGGCGTATCAGCGACTGAGTGGCTGTTTGTGGTCCGCCCCTGACTAACGGCGAAGTGGAGGCCCGTGCTTGGCCATTCTTGGTCGGTGCGGGGGACAAAGGGGCACTGATTGTCCGATACGCCCAGCCGCGAACCAAAACCCAGAGTGGCACCTACCCCAGCAACCGGGTCACACGCTCCGGGCTGGCCCGGCGCCACGGCGATGAGGCGGCCGAGGTCTCGACGCGGAGGGCGGCCTCGAGCTCATGGGCCGGAAGGGCCGGCGCGAAGTGGAAGCCCTGGCCGTAGTCGCAACCGAGCTGCCGGAGCTCAGTCACCTGGGCCGCATCCTGCACGCCCTCGGCGATGGTCGTCGAGCCGAGCCGCCGGCCGAGGTCGAGCACGCCGCTGACGATGGCGCCGGCGCGCGCATCAGTCTTCATGGCGTGCAGCAGGCCCTCGTCGACCTTGATGACGTCGAACGGGCTGTCGAGCAGGCGGCTGATGGAGGCGAAGCCGGTCCCGAAGTCGTCGATCGCCAGCCGCACGCCGAGCGTCTTGAGGGCCGCGACGGTCTCGGCGACGATGGTCGGATCCGGCTGCGAGGACTCCGTGATCTCGAGCATGAGCTGGCGAGGCTGGAGGCCGGACGACCGCAGCGACGACGCGACGAGGTCGACCAGGCCCGGCTGGACCAGGGCGAGCGGCGAGAGGTTGACGGAGAGGAAGCGGCCGCCGTCGGTCGGGCCGCCGGCGCCCCAGGCGGCGGCCTGTCGCGAGGCTTCCTCGATGACCCATCGGTCCAGGGCGACGATCATGCCCGTCGTCTCCGCGAGATGGATGAAGTCGCCCGGCAGCAGGAGCCCGCGGGTCGGATGCTGCCAGCGCACGAGGGCCTCGACGCCGGCGACCTCGCCGCTGTCGAGCGAGATGATCGGCTGGTAGTGGAGCTCGAACTGGCCCTCGCGGATGGCCCGCTCGAGATCGGCCTGGAGGCCCATGGTGCGGACGACCCCGTCGTGGGTGCGCGGGTCGAACACGGAGAAGCCGGACTTGCCCTGGCTCTTGGCGACGTACATCGCCACGTCCGCCTCGCGCATGAGCCGCTCGGCCGTGGTCCCGCCGCTGGCGCCCACGCTGATGCCGATGCTCGTGCCGACGGCGCGGTCGCGCCCGGCAATCGGCTTCGGCGAGCCGACCTCGCTCAGCAGCCGGCCGGCGAGTGAGGTCGCCGCGGCCACGTTGGCGTCGCGGTCGACCAGGATCGCGAACTCGTCGCCGCCCAGGCGGGCAACGGTGTCGGAGGCGCGCACTGCGCCACGGATCGCTTCGCCCACGACGCACAGGAGCTCGTCGCCGACCTGGTGGCCGTACGTGTCGTTGACCGTCTTGAAGTCGTCGAGGTCCAGGAACAGGACGGCGACCTGCTCCGACCGATGCCGCAGCGCCTGCTCCAGCCGCTCGTAGAAGAGCGCCCGGTTCGGGAGGCCGGTGAGCGGGTCGTGCAGCGCGCGGTGCTCGAGCTCCTGCTCCAGCGTCCGCCGCTGCTGGAGCGTCGCGCGGAGGTCCTTCACCAGCCCGCCGAGGCGGGCGATGACGAGCAGGAAGAGGACGACACAGCCGGTGGCGATGACCGGGATGTCGACGGACTCGCCGCGGAGGCCCTGGATGACGAGCACGACGGGCGCCATGAGGGAGGCGGCCGCCAGCATCGCCAGGCGTGCCGGTGAGAGCTGTCCCTCCGACGGCGCCACCGGGCGCGCGATCTCGCGCATCGAGGGGTGGAGCGCGGCCGCGGCGAAGAGGAACGAGGCCGCCATCCAGGTGGCCTCGATGAGGTCGCCGGTCTGGTACGTGCCCTCGATGGACATGAACGCGTAGGGGAAGTCTCCCGCCAGCAGCACGACGAGCGCGATCAGCAGGAGGCGCAGGCTCGGGACCTGTCGGCCCGGCGCCAGCATGACGCGGACGAGGACGCCGAGGAGCAGGACGTCCAGGGCGGGGTAGGCGAGCGCCACGCCGATCTCGAGCATCGAGGCCTCCGGATCGCTCACGAGCGGCACCATGAGGAACGTCCAGGTCAGGAGCGCGACGCCCACCGCGACGACCAGGGCGTCGATGAGGCCCGCCCGATCTCCACCCGGGATGCGGCCGCGCACGAGGCTGATGACGGCGACGGCGACGAGCGCCTGGCCGCCCAGGTACAGCGCGTCGGCGATGGAGGGGAAGAGCTCGAGGCCCAGGCGCTGGAGGATGACCCAGGTCCAGTCCCCCATCACCGCCAGCACCTGGCTGACGGCGAGGATCACCCACGGGCGCCCGTCGTCCGGCTTGTAGAGCCAGACGCCGCCGATGATGGCGATGGGCGCGAACATCCCGGGGATCTGGTACGCGAGGTCCTGGGCCTCGGTCGTCAGGAACCCGAAGTAGACGACCAGGAACGCCAGGCCGGCGACGAGCACGGCGACGCTGAGGCGGCCGGGATGACGCCAGAGCCGCGTGAGGTCCGCGAAACGCAGTGAGATGGGTCCGTTCCCCCGGTGTGGCGTGCGTGCACCGACGACCGTACGGCCTCAACGCCCGTGGGGTGCTACCCCAATGGTCACGTTTCACGCTGCACCGATGGGACTATGCCGTCACCGGGCCGGGCCGCTGCCGCTGCTTGCACCAGGTTCATGCAACGGCCAGGGACAGAGCGGCCGGTTGCACCAGGTTCACGCAACGGCCAGGGACGGAGCGGCCGGTTGCACCAGGTTCATGCAACGGCCAGGGACGGAGAGGGCGGTGCCGTTTGCCTGCCTGGCGCGTGCATGCCGTGCACACGACAGGCAACGCTGGAGCCCTCGGGCGCTCGAATCAGGGTGACGTTGGCCGATGCGTGAACGCCATGCACACGGCCCCGGCCGGCCGGGTCTTGACAGCAGAAGCCGTTCACGCCTACCTTATCGTTCACCTTCTTATGAACGCTTAGAAAGGGCTGAATGGCGACCCGACGCAAGGCGAGCGCTGAGCCGATGCCGGAGATGGTCATCACCGACGTCGAGCAGCTGAAGGCCATCTCCGACCCCCTCCGTCTTCGGATCATCGAGGCAATGGCCGAGGCGCCCATCCGCGGCTGGACCGCGAAGGAGATCGCGGCGCGCCTGGGGATCGCGAAGCAGACGAAGCTCTACCACCACCTGGCGACCCTGGAGGAGCGCGGCTTCATCCGGGTCGCCGAGACGCGCGTCGTGTCTGGCATCGTCGAGAAGCGGTACGCAGTCGTCGCCCTCAGCTTCCGCGTCGACCGCAGCATCCTCGCCGCCAACGCCGGCGGGGACGCGATGAGCGGAATCCTCGACGCGATCTTCGAGAAGGCGCGCGACGAGATCCTCGCGGGCCAGCGCGCCGGGCTCATCGACATGAGCACCGAGGACTTCGAGCGCCGCCGCATGGCGCTGTGGGCCACGCATGCGCGGCTGAGCCCGGCCAGCGTGAAGAAGGTCATGCGCCTCATCAAGAGGCTCAACGAGATCGACGACCTCGAGGAGCCGGGCGGCAGCGCCTACGGCCTTGTCGTCGCGTTCTATCCCAGGGACACCGAAGGGACGACCGACCGATGACCGAAGCGACCGCGGCGCCGATGGGCGTCCGCGACATCCTGCGCATTCGCGACTACCGCCATCTGTTCGGGGGCCAGGTGGTGTCCGACATCGGCGACGGGATCACGTTCCTCCTCGTCCTGCTCGTCATCAACGACCTGACCGGCGGCTCGACGATCGCCATCGCGCTCATGGCCATCGCCGAGGCCATTCCGGCGTTCACGGTCGGCCTGGTGGCGGGCGTCTACGTCGATCGCTGGAACCGGCGATCGATCATGCTCGCCTCCGACCTCCTGCGGGCCGGCATCGTCCTGACCTTCGGGCTCGTCGCGAGCCCGGAGCTGCTGCCCCTGCTCTTCGTGCTCGGCTTCGTCCAGGCCTCGGTCAGCAGCTTCTTCCGCCCGGCCCGCGGCGCCCTGCTTCCGCACATCGTGCCGGAGGAGGGGCTGCCGGCGGCGAACGGGCTGGCGCAGGCGTCCCAGGTCATCGGTGGCGTCATCGGTGCCGGCATCGCCGGCCTCCTGTTCGGCCTCCTCGGCTCCGGCGCCATCGGCTTCGCGATCGACGCCGGCACGTTCCTCGTCTCGTTCCTCTTCATCTCGCGCATCGTCGCCTCGGCCGGCGAGATCAGCGGCGAGGTGCGAGAACGAGCGGCGGGCGCGAACGTCCTGTCATCCCTGCGCGAGGGCTTCGGGATCGTGCGCCACTCGCGCGTCCTGGCCGGGATCATCATGGCCGTGGCGGTGACGATGCTCGGGCTCGGCGCGGTGAACGTGCTGTTCGTCCCGCTCGTCGTGAACGAGCTCGACGTCAACCCGACGTGGATGGCCGGGATCGACGCGGCCCAGACGGTCGGGATGCTCGCCGCAGCGGCGCTGGTCACGACGCTCGTCCGACGCATCTCGCCCACCTCGATCATCACCCTCGGCCTCATCGGCATCGGCGTCTGCATCGGCCTCATGACCGGCGTGAACGCGATCTGGCAGGTGCTCGTGATCCTGGTGCTCGTCGGCCTCTTCGTCACTCCGCTCCAGGCGATGGTCCAGACCCTCGTCCAGACCTCGGCGCCCGATGCGTCCCGCGGCCGGGTGGTGTCGCTGATCCAGGCGGCGATGTCGACCGCCAGCGTCACCTCGATGGCGCTCGGCGGGATCTTCGGCCAGCTCATCGGCATCCGCGAGGTGTTCTTCGCGGCGGGCGTCATCACGCTCATCGCCGCGGGAATCTCGTTCGTGATGTTCCGCGGCGTCTCCGGGCGCCCGGTGTCGACGCCGACCGCCGCGGAGCCGGCCTAGGACTCGACGGGCGTGCTGGCCTCGGCCGGCGCGCCGGTGCCCGGGCTGCCTGTCCCGCGCGCGAGCGCCTCGTCGAGGAAGCCCAGCCACGGCGTCGCGCGCAGCTCCACCAAGAGCGGGCGGACCTCCTCGGCCCACCGGCGGACCTCGGGCTCGTCGGGGAGCACTGTGGCAATCAGCACCACGTAGGTCGCATCCTCGAACGACACCCCGAGACGCTTGAGGACCGCCCGTGCCTCGCGCATGTCGGCGATCGCGTCCTGCGGCCGTCCGTCCACCGCGGCCAGCATCGCCCGTCCCATCACACGCTGGGCACTCGTCCAGGCGCCGCTCAGCCGCAGCTCCGCGGTCATCTCCGCGGCCGCGCGGATGAACGCGGGGTCTCGCGAGAGCACAGCGGCCTGCATCGCGAGCAGTCCGGGCACCTCGGGGTTCTGCGGGTTCTGGGCGACCATCTCCATCCCCATCCGATGCGCTCGCCCGGTGTCACCGGTGAGCATGGCAACCTCGGCGCGGCTCATGTTCAGCAGGAACTGGTCGTCCTCCTCGGAGCTGTCGCCGACGATGGCCTCCAGGTCCTCAACGATCTCGCTGAGTCGCTCGGCTCGCGTCCGCTCGTAGATGCCGATCAACGTGATGAGCCTGGCGCGGTCCGTCCGGAGCGTCGCGCCATCGAGCGCTTCGCGCATCGCCGCGAGGTGCCGGTCCCAGTCGCGCCCGGTCGCGAAGGCCGTCGCGCCCCCGGTGCCGGTGAGCCAGTTGTACATGCCGCGATCGCCGATCGAGCGCGCCAGCTCGGCGCCCTCGGTGTAGAGCTCGATCGCGCGGCGCGGATCGTCATCGGTCATGGCGGAGGCCAGGTTGTTGCGGATTCGCATCTCGGTGCTGCGATCTCCGACCTGCTGGACGAGCTCGAGCGCCGCTTCCTGCAGGACGATCGCCTCGCGACGGCGACCGAGAATGTTCAAGCCGGATCCCTTGTTCACCCACGCTTCGACCACGACGTCGTCGAGGTTCAGCCGTTCGGCGATGACGAGCGCGCGGTCCGCAGCCTCGACCGCGGACGCGCCGTTCCCCGCACGCATGTAGGCGCGGGCGAGGTTGGCCAGCACCTGCGCCAGGGCGACCTCTTCGCCGGAGGCCTCCGCCTCGGCGACGGCGGCCTCGAGGATGCTTCGGGCGCGCCCGACATGTCCGCCGTCCATGAGCACTCGGCCCAGCCGGGCAGTGGCACGCGCCGCGGCGCCGGCGTCGCCGGTCTCCCGATAGGCGTCGATGGCCTCCCTTGCGTACGTCTCGGCGCTCTCCATGGTCGCAGCCGCACCCGAGCGCGCGGCCCGATCGAGAAGCGGCGCGCGGTCCGCCGGTGCCGTCGTCACGGCCAGCGCCTGCTCGAGGTAAGCGACCGCCTGCTCGTGCGACCCGAGGTTGGCGGCGCGGGCGGCGGCCGCGCTCAGCGCGATCCGGGCCTGCGCGGCGACCGCATCGGCCTCCTCACCGGGCTCGGACGCATCGTGGGCGGCCAAATAGTGGCTGGCCAGTGCGCCCGCCAGCTCGTCGTCACCAAGGCCCTCGTAGTGGCGCGCCACGGCGAGGTGACGCGATCGGCGATCGCGGCGCGCGAGCGTGCCATAGGCGACCTCGCGGATGAGAGACTGCACGAACTTGTACTGGCCGCGCTCCGGCGAGGACGGGTCGCGCTCGAGGTCCAGGAGCTCGCGGCGCGCGAAGTCGCGGAGTCGCGGCTCGAGGTCGGTGAGCTCGGTGCCGCTGGTCGCGGCCAGGGCGTCGGCGGTGAAGACCTGTCCGAGGACCGCGGCGTCCTGGAGGAGGCCGCGGTCGGCCGGCTCGAGCGCGTCGAGCCGCGAGGCTATGAGCGAGCGCAGCGAGTCCGGCACGGTGATGGTCGAGAGGTCGCCGACCGGCTCGTAGACATCGCCATCGCGACGGATCCGGCCGTCGGCCAGCAGGCCGCGCACCGTCTCGACGGCATACAGCGGCACGCCCTCGGCCCGGCCGACGATCGCGGCCAGTGCGTCGTCCGGCAGCCCCGGCACAAGGCCGTTGAGCAGCTCGCGCACGGCCGCATCGGTCAGCGGCTCCAGGGCCAGGGCGGTCAGGTGACGGCGGTTGGAAGCCCAGCCGGGGCGACGGTCGAAGAGCTCAGGGCGAGCCAGGGTGACGACCATGATGGGTAGGCCGCGCGACCAGTCGAGGAGGTGGTCGATGAAGTCGAGCAGGCCGGCATCGGCCCATTGCAGGTCCTCGAAGACCAGGACCGTCGTCCCGCGTTCGGCGATCCGCTCGAAGAAGGTCTGCCACGCCGGGAAGAGCTCGTCGCGACCTCCGGCGGGGGCATCCTCGACCCCCAGGAGCGCGAGCAGCGCCGGGCCGATGCGCTCGCGTTCGCTCGCGTCGTTGACGTACTCGAGGACCGTCGACGCGATGCGGTCGCGGGTCGTCGCTTCGTCCGCGTCCTCCGTGAGCTGGGCGCGCCGGCGGACCATCTCGCCGAGCGCCCAGAACGTGACGCCCTCGCCATAGCTCGGTGAGCGGCCGCGGTGCCAGTACACGTCCTCCGCGACGCCGTCGACGTATTTCTCCAGCTCCCAGACGAGCCGGCTCTTGCCGATGCCGCCGGGACCGGTGATCGAGACGAGGCGCGTGCGGCGTTCGCGGCCGACGGCGTGGAGCGTCTCCTTGAGCTGGCGCAGCTCCTCTTCGCGGCCGACGAAGGGCGCCTCGAGCGCATCCGCTCGACCATGGCCGCCTCGCTGCGCCACCACCCGCACCGCCCGCCACGCCGGGACCGGGCTGGTCTTGCCCTTCAGCGAGTTATCCCCGATCGGCTCGAAGACGATGGCCCGCTCGGCCGCGCGCATGGTCGATTCACCGACCAGGACGGTCCCCGCCTCCGCCACGCCCTGGAGCCGCGCGGCGGTGTTGACGAGGTCTCCGGCGACCATGCCCTGGTTCTGCGCGTTGAGGGTGACTGCGGCCTCGCCGCTGAGGACGCCGGCGCGGGCCTGGAGATCCGGGCTCAGGGCATGCACGGCGTCGACCAGCTCGAGGGCGGCGCGGACCGCGCGCTCGGCGTCGTCCTCGTGGGCGATCGGCGTGCCCCACACCGCCATGACCGCGTCGCCGATGAACTTCTCCACCGTCCCGCCGTGGACGGTGATGATCCCGGTCGCTCGCTCGAAGTAGCGGCTCAGGAGATCGCGCACCGCCTCCGGATCGCGATCCTCCGCAAGGGTCGTGAAGCCGACCAGGTCCGTGAAGAGGACCGAGACGACGCGCCGCTCCGCGTTGCGCTGGGATGGTTCCTGCTCCGGCGCCGTCGCCAGGGCCGCCGGCGCATCCGCGAAGGCGTGGCCGCAGCTGGCGCAGAACCTCGCGTCAGATCGATTCGGCGCACCGCAACTGGGGCATGGCGACTCGAGCGGCGTCCCGCAGTTGTCGCAGAAACGGCTCCCCGCCCGGTTCTCGGTGCCGCACGCGGCGCAGCGCATCGGGTTCGACTCCGTGGAGGTCAAGCGGAGCGTACCGTGCGCGGGCAAGCGAGGTTTTTGTACTTCTCATCGACAAACCGTTCTGCTACGGTCAATGGCGCGCCTGACGCCCCTGGCAGGAGGATCTCGTGGCTCCATTCTTCCCCGACGTGCCGGAGCGGATCGGCTTCGGCGGGCTCGACTCGGACGATCCCCTCACCTTCAAGGTCTACGACCCCGACCGGCTGGTGCTGGGCAAGCGGATGGAGGACCAGCTGCGCATCGCGGTCTGCCTCTGGCACTCCTTCAACTGGCCCGGCTCCGACGTCTTCGGAGTGGGCACCTTCGATCGGCCCTGGCTGACGGGCGAGATGGCGCCGATGGACGCGGCGCGCGCCAAGGTCGACGCCGCCTTCGAGTTCCTCTCGATCCTGGGCATCCCGTTCTTCTGCTTCCACGACCGCGACGTCGCGCCGGAGGGCCGCAGCTTCGCCGAGACGCGAGCCAACCTCGACGCGGTGGCGGCGGCGATCGAGTCGCACATGGAGCGCACCGGCGTCCGGCTGCTGTGGGGCACGGCGAACCTGTTCAGCCACCCGCGCTACGCGGCCGGCGCCGCGACGAACCCGGATCCGGAGGTCTTCGCCTACGCCGCCGCGCAGGTGAAGGTCATGCTCGAGACGACCCACCGCCTGGGCGGCGCGAACTACGTGCTGTGGGGCGGACGCGAGGGCTACGAGACGCTGCTCAACACCGACCTCGCGCGTGAGGAGCAGCAGCTGGCGCGCTTCCTCCATCTCGTGGCGGAGCACAAGCACGCCATCGGCTTCGGCGGCCAGCTCCTGCTGGAGCCCAAGCCCCAGGAGCCGACGAAGCACCAGTACGACTATGACGTCGCCACGGTCGACGGCTTCCTGGTGCGCCACGACCTGGCCGACGAGTACCGCGTCAACATCGAGGCCAACCACGCCACGCTGGCCGGGCACTCGTTCCACCACGAGGTGGCGACCGCGATGGCGCGCGGGATCTTCGGCAGCATCGACGTGAACCGCGGCGACTACCAGAACGGCTGGGACACCGACCAGTTCCCGAACTCCGTGGACGAGCTGGCCCTGGCGCTGTACGAGATCGTTCGCGGCGGCGGGTTCGCGGATGGTGGCGGGTTCAACTTCGACGCCAAGCTGCGGCGCCAGAGCCTGCACCGCAACGACCTGTTCCACGCGCACATCGGCGGGATCGACACGCTGGCGCGGGGGCTGCTGGTCGCGGCCGACATGCTCGAGGCCGGGGAGCTGGAGCGGCTGCGCTCCGCGCGCTATGCCGGCTGGGACGACGGGCTGGGTCCGGAGCTCCTGGGCGGCGGGCTGTCCCTGGCCGAGATCGAGGGCCGCGTCGCGGACGAGGGGATCGACCCGAGGCCACGCTCCGGACAGCAGGAGCGGCTCGAGAACGTCGTCAACCAGCGGATCTGGTCGGCTCGCTGAGTGGCCGTGTGCCGCTCATGCACGCATCGGCCAAGCAGCAGGGCAGGATGTTCCCTTCACGCACATTGCGGCCAAGAACACGGCCCGCCTGGCGGGAATCTGCCGCTCATGCACACGATCGAGCCCTGCCTGGCCGATGCATGAATCTCATGCACACGGCAGGGCGGCGCGGCGGGCCTGGGCCCGCATCGGCTAGCGGAGGGCGGCGAGCTCCTCCTGGCTGACCTCGCCCGGGCGCTTGCCGAGGATGATCATCCCCAGGACGGCATCGGTGTCGACGTCGTCCTTGCGGACGGTGTCGACGATGCGGCCGTGGTACATGACGCTGATCCGGTCCGACAGGTCGTACACGTCATGGATGTCGTGGCTGATGAGGAAGATGCCAATCCCCTCCTCCTTCAGCTGACGGATCAGCTGCCGGACCTGCGAGGTTTCCGCCGGACCCAAGGCGGCGGTCGGCTCGTCCATGATCAGGATCTTCGCGTTGAAGTGGACGGCGCGGGCGATGGCCACCGACTGTCGTTGCCCACCGGACAGCGACATGACGGGGACAACGAAGTTGCGGAAGTTCGGGTTGAGACGGCCCATGACCTTGCGGGTCGCGTCCTCCATGGCCCCCTCGTCGAGCGACCCCATGCCCGACGTGAGCTCGCGGCCCAGGAAGACGTTCGCCGGGGCGTCGAGGTTGTCCGCAAGGGCCAGGTTCTGGTAGATCGTCTCGATCCCGTAGGCCTTCGCGTCGCGCGGGTTGCCGATCTGGGCCGGCTGGCCGCGGACGTGAATCTCGCCGGCATCCGCCGGGTGCGCGCCCGACAGCGTGCGCATGAGCGTCGTCTTGCCGGCGCCGTTCCCGCCGACGAGGCCGACGACCTCACCCTCGTGCAGGTCGACCGAGACGTCGCGGACGGCGTGGACCCCGCCGAACGACACGTCGATGTTGCGCATCTCGACGATCGCTGGCGCATCGTTGCTCCGCTCAGTGGTTGCGGTCTCGGCGGTCATCGGCGTCGTCCTTCCATCAGCGCGTGGATCGTCGCCGGTTCCAGCTGTCGAAGGCGACCGCCAGGATCAGGACGAGGCCGGCCACCACGTTCTGGCCGGGCGAGTTCACGCCCATGAAGCTGAGCCCGTAGGCGAGGGCCTGCATCACGAACGCGCCGAGCACGGCGCCCGGGATGGTGCCGATGCCGCCGGCGAACGAGGTGCCACCCACGACCGCCGCGGCGATGACGTACAGCTCGTAGCTATTGCCGATATCGAGCGTGGCGCCGTTGAGGCGCGCCGAGACGACCGCGGCAGAGAGCGCGGCCAGGACGCCCATCAACGCGAAGGTCTTCAGGATGGTGAAGCGCGTGTTGATGCCGGCCAGCTCGGCGGCGTCGGGGTTGCCGCCATAGGCGTAGACGTAGCGCCCGAAGCGGCGTCGGGTCGCCATCCAGGTCATGACCAACGCGACCACGATGAGCAGGATGACGGGCAGCGGGTAGCCGGCCGGCACCTTGAGGCCCTCCGGCGGCTCGGTGATCCCGTGCTCCTGCGCGTACTGGGTCGCGAGGCTCGCCGGGAGGTAGTTGCCGTTGGCGAACCACGAGAGGCCGAGCATCAGGGCACAGCCGAGGACGCCGAGCGTGAGGTCGGCCCACATCGGCCGGACCGGGAAGCCGAACCGGCGACGCTGGCGGCGGCTGTTCCAGAGCACGAAGATCACGCCGGCGCAGCCGATGAGGCCGATGGCCCACGTCAGCAGCTCCCCCACCGAACCCTGCCCGCCCCCGCCAATCAGCCGGAAGGTGGGATCCAGGCCGGTGACCGCGGCACCGTTGGAGAAGTACCAGATGGCGCCACGGATCGAGAGGAGGCCACCCAGGGTGACCACGAAGGACGGGACCCCGATGTAGGCGATGATGAATCCCTGGACGGCGCCGATCGCGGCGCCCACGCCGACGCCGATGGCGAGGGCGATCACCCACCGCGCGGGGAAGTCGGGGCCGATGCCGAGGACGTTCGGCAGCCAGTCGGTCATCAGCATCGCGTAGGTCATGGCAATGATGCCGGTCAGCGATCCGACCGAGAGATCGATGTTGCGGGCGACGATGACGAGGACCATCCCCGTCGCCAGGATCGCGACCGGAATGGCCTGCACCGCCAGGGTGACCATGTTTCCGGGTCGGAAGAAGTCGCCGTCGGTCAGCACGTTGAAGGTCAGCAGGATGATCGCCAGAGCCAGGAGCATGCCGAAGAGCCGGAGGTCGACCTCCGTCGCGGCGACCCAGCCGCGCAGGCGCGACCATGCCGCCTCTCGACCGTTCCGCGAGACGGGCGCCGTATCGGCCACGTCCGTCACGATGGCCCTCCTCGACATGCGGATGAAGAAGGGGCCTGCGCCCCCAGCATGGCCGGGGGCGCAGGCAGTCGCCGGGTCAGGAAACCACTGAAGAGACCGCTACTGGCACGGCTCGAAGCCGGGGTTGTCCTCGGTGACCCCTTCGCAGATTTCCTCCTTCGTCGCGTACCAGCCCGCGTCGAACACCAGGCCGAGATCCTCGGCGATGATCGGCGTCGGCTGGAGGATGAGCGACGGGACGGTGTTGCCGCCCGGCGTGTCGAAGCCGGTCGGGCTGTTGCCCTCGGTCGGGGCCACCGATTCGTCGACCTCGATGGTGAGGTCCTCGATGGCCGTCCCATCGCACAGCTGCACCGCAGCCTGCCCGGCAGCCTTGCCGAGCTCGTTGCTGTTCTTCCAGACGTCGACGTACTGCCACCCCAGCGCGACGTTGTTCAGGTTGGCAGGGTCACCATCCTGTCCGCTGACGGGGATCTGGTCGTAGTTCTTGGTCTGGAGTGCCGCCGCGACGCCAAAGGCCGTGCTGTCGTTCTCGGCCAGCACCGCATCGATCTGGACGCCCTCAGCGTTGGCCCGATCGATGATGGCCTCCATCGTGTTCTGCGCCGTCGTCGGACTCCAGTCGTCGGTGAACTGCTCGTCGAAGATCGTGATGGCTCCACTGTCGACCGCGTCATTGAAGCCGGCATTCTCCCAGCCGAGTGGCAGGAAGGTCGAGGCGTTCGGATCCCCTGGGTCGCCCTTGATCACGACATAGGTGCCCTCTGGCACCCGTTCCAGCATCGCTGCAGCCTCGGCCTCGCCGACGCCGATGTTGTCGAACGTCATATACAGGAGCTCGGGATCCTCGATCAGCCGGTCATAGGCGATGATCGGGATGCCGGCATCCTTGGCCTGCTGGACCGCCGGCCCGATGGTCGACGTGTCAGCCGCCAGCAGAATCAGGACGTCGATACCCTGGTTGATCAGGTTCTCGACGTCGGTCAGCTGCTGTGTGTCGGAGTCGGCGGCGTCGGCGCGCGTGTAGCTTCCACCTCCGGCTTCGACGGTTTCCTGGATGCTCGGCTCGTCCGTCGCGGCCCAGCGAGGCTGGGTGTAGTTGTTCCAGGACACGCCGACGAGACAGTCGGCAGTGGCACCACCGCTGCCTCCGGCGCTGCCCGAAGGAGAGGCACCGTCGCCGGTGCACGCCGCCATGACGATGGCGACGACGGCCCACAGGGCCGCGAGTCTGGCAATGCGCATGGGTCTGCTTCCTCCTCCGAAGTAGGTGACTCGATCCCCTGAGG
>DASUFJ010000037.1:0-26476 GCA_036274575.1 Candidatus Limnocylindria bacterium | reverse complement strand
GCCCTTGAAGCGGCTGATGTCCTCGACGATCTCGGCGGAGAGGCCCTTGCGAGCGACGTTGAGATGCGTCGCCTCGGGGTCGTTCCAGCCGTACTTGTACGAGTCGGGAATCTGGGTCAGCGCAGGATTCGGAAGGGCCATGGCTCCTCGCGTGAACGGGGGACGGCGGTGGAACCGCCAATCCCGACTAAATCGGTCGGTGTTTGCTGAGGCCATTGTCCTTCGGAGCTCGATGGCGGTCAACCGAGCCCCTTGGGTGCCCTGCGGCATGACGACGCACGCGCGGATGGTGCGAGCCTAGACAGCTGTGAGGGCCACGAGCTCGGACAGGGGCGCGGCCCGCTCGACGATGGCCCGCGCCTCCTCCACCGGTACGGCCGAGTCGATGATGGCGACCTGCACGACCCGCTTCGCGTCCAGGTAGGCGAGCACCAAGCCACCGAACAGCCAGCGCTCCTCGTCCCACGACCGGGCATCACCCAGGACGTCGATCAGCGTGCCCGCGACCTCGGAGAACACCCAGGACGCTCGCGGGGGAGGAACCGCCATGCCGAGCATGGAGAGGGCCGCTCTCTCGCCGCCATCGCGCGCGGAGTGCCAGTGCTCGACCCGCCGGCCATCCATGCGCGCGACGTCGCCAGCGGCCCAGATCGACGGCGCCGAGGTGCGGTGCTCGACATCGGTCACGATGCCGTCTTCGACTGCCATTCCGGCCGCCTCCGCGAGCTCGGTGCGCGGGCGAACGCCGATGCCGGCGACGCAGAGGGCATGCTCGAGGTGCTGGTTACCGATGAGCGCCGACGACTCGGTCAGCTCGGTCACGCGCGCGCCGAGCCGGACGGTGATACCGGCGTCGGCGAGGCGTGCCCGCGCCCACGAGGCCAGCTCGCCACCGAGCGTGCCGCCCCACAGCTCACCGGCCATCTCGACGATCGTCGGTCGGAGCCCGAGAGCCGCCAGGCCGGACGCCACCTCGACGCCGATGAACCCGCCGCCGACGACGGTGACCGCGGCGCCGTCGCCGAGCGCGACCGCCGACCTCCGAAGCCGCCGGGCGTCGACCAGCGTTCGCAGCAGGAGGGCATGCTCCGCGCCGGCGACCGGCAGCGTCCGCGGCTCCGCACCGGTCGCGAGGAGGCACCGCTCGAAGCCGATGGTGCCGCCATTCTCCAGCGAGGCCGTCCGCGCCCCCGTATCCAGGCCGGCCACCCGGGCGCCGAGCCGGAGGCCGATCCCGCGCCGCTCGTACCATGCCTCGGGCTCCGCCAGGACGAGGTCATCCGGCAGGTCATCGCGCAGGAGCTCCTTGCTGAGCGGTGGCCGGTTGTACGGCGGCGTGGGCTCTGCTCCGACCAGGACGATGGATCCGCCGAAGCCGTGCCGCCGCAGCGTCCGCGCGCAGCGGACCGAGGCCACGCCGCCACCCACCAGCAGCACGTCGGCATGTCCGGGCTCGCTCACACGGCCATGCTACCGAGGCGGCTAGACTCGCTGGCGATGCCCCTTCCCTCCGACCTCCGCATGCGTGACGGCACCCGCGAGGACGTGCCGGCGATCGTTGCGCTGCGCGACGCCGTCGGCTGGCGTGGGCACGAGTGGGCCCTGCGCGCCGTGGTGGACGCGCCCGCCGCCCGCCTGGTCGTGGTGGTCGGCACGGACGACGCGATCGCGGGCGTCGGCTCAGGCATCGCCTACGGCGCGCTCGGTGTCGTGGGCAACATGATCGTCACCGAGCCGCATCGTCGCCGCGGCGTCGGGTCGGCCATCCTCGAGACGGTGCTGGACTACCTGCGCGATGAGCGCGGCTGCCGTCGCCTCGAGCTCTTCGCCACCTCGGACGGCCGCCCGCTCTACGCTCGCCACGGGTTCGAGCCGATCGAGCCCGGGGCGCGGGCCTACCTCCCGCGCGTCGAGGCGTCGCTCGACGGCGCGACGGTGGGCGAGGTCGCCGCGGCCGATGTCGGCGCCATCGCCGCCTACGACGCCCCACGTTTCGGCGGCGACCGATCGTCGTTGCTGTCGATGATGGCCGCCGACGCGGGTCGCCCGCTGCTCGTCGCACGACGCGACGGAGACGTGGCGGGCTATGCGTGGCTGCGGCCGGAGGAGGGCCGCATGGGTCCATTCCTTGCCGACGACCCTGATGCCGCAGCCGAGCTCGTCGCCGCGGCCTGGGACCACGCCGCGGGGGAGCCGTTGAGCGTCAATGTCCCGACCTCGAACCGGACGGCCACCGCATGGCTGGAGTCGATCGGCGTGGAGCTGGATCCCTGGGACGGGCGCATGGCGCGCGGCCCGCAGGTCCCACGGCGCGAGTCGACGATCTACGGCAGCGTGGTGGGCGCGCTGGGGTGAGCTCCGCGGCCGGCCTGGTGGTCCGCGCGAGGTCCGGCTTCTACACCGTCGCGACCGACGACGGCGATCGCCTGGAAGCGAAGCTCCGCGGGCGGATGAAGAGGGAGCGGCAGTCGTCAGACCTGGCCGTCATCGGCGACCGCGTCAGTGTCGAGCGCCTCGACGACGGGACCGGCGTGATCGAGTCGGTCGAGCCGCGGCAGAGCCGCTTCAGCCGCCGTCAGCCCGGGCCGCGCGGATCGTGGCGTGAGGACGTCATGGTCGCGAACCCGGACCTCGTCGTCGCCGTGTTCGCCTGCGACCGGCCGCCGCCCAACCCGCGGCTCGTCGATCGGTTCCTCGTCGTGGCCGAGTACGAGGAGCTGCCCGCGGTGGTCGTGGCCAACAAGGTCGATCTCGTGTCGACTGAGCGCGCGCGATCGGTCTTCGGGCCGTACGAGGCAATCGGCTATGAGGTGGTGTACACCAGCGCTACCGACGGGACCGGCCTCGAGGAGCTCGCCGACCGGCTCACCGTTGGGATCTCGATCGTCGCCGGGCCCTCCGGCGTCGGCAAGTCGACGCTGCTCAACGCCATCGAGCCCGGGCTCCGCCTCGAGACCGGCGAGGTGTCCGAGGCGCTCCACAAGGGACGCCACACCACGACGCATGCCGAGCTCCACCCCCTCCGCGCCGGTGGCTACGTCGCCGACACGCCCGGGATCCGCGAGCTCGGGCTGTGGGAGATCCCTGGATCCGAGCTGGCGTCGTGCTTCCCAGAGTTTCGCGAGTACCTGGAGGGCTGCGCGTTCAACGACTGCACCCACCTCCATGAGCCGCGCTGCGCCCTGCGCGCGGCGGTGCGGGCGGGTGCGGTGAGCGAGGCCCGGTACGACTCGTATCGGCGGCTGCGCTCCGGCGAGTCGCCCACCTAGGGCCGCGCGAAGCCGGACTCCATGAGCTGGTAGGCGACGGCGAAGGTGGCCTCGGCGAAGAGGGCAACCCGGTCGACGTCGACGTTGTCGAGGTCGTCGCAGGCCAGGTGGTAGCAGGCGTCGGGTGGCTCGCCGGTCGAGCCGGATGCCGCAGGCTGGGCGGCCGAGCCCGTGTCGCCGGCGCCCGAGAAGAGGCCGCCGGTCGGGATCCCGGCCTGGCCGAACGCGAAGTGGTCGCTGGAGCCGCCGATGTCGACCGGTGCATGCGCCTCGCCCCGCGCATCGAGCCACGATTGGTATGCGGCCGTGATCTCCTCCGAGCCCGGCGGTGCCGCCGCCTCGTCGTACACCAGCGTCGCGCCGTTCGGCGACCCGGTCATGTCGAGGTTGAGGTAGGCGGTGACGTCCTCGGCCGAGGTCTCGACGTAGGCGCGTGAGCCGACGTCTCCGAACTCCTCGCCACCCCAGAGGCCGATGCGCACCGCCCACCCGTCGGGCACCCCGGCCGCGACCATCCCGCGCGCGATCTCGAGCAGCGCCGCCACGCCGCTGCCGTTGTCATTCAGCCCCGGTCCGTCGAGGACCGAGTCGAGATGGGCGCCGAGCATGAGGACCGACGGGCCGTCGCCCAGCGACGCGATGACGTTGCGCAGGGTGGTCGGCTCCCGCTCCGTCTCGACCGAGAGCCGGACGTCCTCGCCCTCCGCCCCGGTCAGCGCCTGAACGCCTTCATCGGTCAAGCTGACGACCGGGATCGTGATGCCGGCCGGATCGATGAGCGTGGGTCGGTAGATCTCACGCGGACCCCGTCCCGGATAGCCGACCACGAACGCCGCGGCATCGGCGCCGATGGCGTTCAGCACCTGGTCGCGCCGGAAGCAGCCACCGCCGGTCGTGAGCACGACGGCGCCCGGCTCGACACCGTCGAAGTCATCTGCCTCGCAGCCGCTGTCCTCGAGCACCGCGATCGGGCCGCTGACATCGCCGCCGGCCGAGTAGATGAGGGCGTGGAGGTCGTCGGGAGCCTCGAACCTCCGGCCGTCGACGACGAGCGACCCCCCAGGCACCTCGGTGAAGCCGGTGAATGGCACCGACGGCGTGTCCACATCGAAGCCGATGCCCTCGAGCGCCGAGGCCATGGCGTCCACTGACGCCTCGTAGCCGGAGGTTCCGGCGGCGCGAATGCCGCCGTTGGCGTCGGCGATGTCCTGGAGCGATGCCAGTTCGGCTCGCAGTCGCGCCGGGTCGGCCACGAAGGCAGCCGAGGTCGGGTCGCTCGCCGGCGTGACGCTGGGGGACTGCGACCCGCAGCCGGTGACGAGGAGCGCCAGCGCGGCGAGTCGGAGGCATCGGTCCATCTGCCACCGATACGCCGGCCGGACACGCGGGGTTCACGAGCCGGCTGTCAGGTGCGGCTCAGGGCACCCCGGTACAGGTCGAGCATCCGGGTGCTGAGTCCCGGGCCGGCGGAGACGAGATCGCGGAACTCGTCGGCCTCGAGCGCGAGCAGCGAGCCGTCGGTAGTGGCCGTGACGGTCGCCGTGCGTGGCGACTGGCGCAGGAGCCCGATCTCGCCGAACACGTCGCCGGGGCCGAGATCGCGCAGGTGCGTGCCCTCGGGTCCCTGCGTAACGCTCAGCGATCCCGCCGCGATGACATAGAAACGGTCCGCCGGGTCACCCTCGCGCACGACGACGTCGCCGGCGTGCATCGGCACCGGCTCCAGCAGGCGGGCCGCCGTCTCGAGCCGGACAGTCGGGAGGCCGGCGAAGATGGGATGACCGATAAGCCGTGCCCGCGCCGGATCGATCGGCTTCGGCTCGCCGCGCCCGGCGTTGAGCACCACGGCCGCGACCACGCCGAGGACCGCGATGACCGCGCAGGCAGTGAGCACCACGCCCACGCCGAGCACCGAGGCCGCGACCGGCACGACGAGGGACCCGAACGAGTACATGATCGCCGAGCTGGTCTGGAGGACGCCCATGGCCCGGCCGCGGAGCTCGTCGGGCACCAGGCGCTGGATCAGGGTGGTGTTCACGATATCGAGAAGCAGGAGCCCGGCGACGGCGATCCCCATGGCGATCATGGCCACCGCCAGCTGCCCTGCCAGCGCCAGCCAGACGAGACCGACCCCGGCGGCAACGCCACCGATAAGCAGCGGGACATTCAGCTTCCGCGCCAGGAGCGCGCCACCGGCGATGCCGGCCACGACCCCGCCGACTCCGGTGGCCGCGTTCAGGTAGCCGGTGCCCGCCTCGCCGGCGTTGAGCACGTCGAGGGCGATGACCACGGTCAGCACGCCCACGCCGCCGGTCACGAAGCTGTTGGCCGAGTCGAGCAGGAACGGACCCGCCAGCGGCCCGGCGAGCTCGCGCCAGCTGATTCCCTCGTCTCGATCCCCGCCGGCGGCCTCGGTGACCTCCCCGCGAGGCGCGCGCCGGTCGACGGGCAGGCGCCAGAGCACGACGGCCACGACGGCAAACGTGACGGCATTGAGAAGGAACGCGACGGCCAGGTTCCCGCCGGCCAACAGGATCCCCGCCAGCGCCGGACCAATGATGAAGGCGAGGTTGTCGAGCGTCGCCCAGGCACTGTTCGCCGGACCCAGGTCGTCCTCACTGACCAGGGTCGGCAGGAAGGCGGCGATCGCCGGCCCGAAGAACGTGGAGAAGCACGCCGCCAGGATCGCCATGGCGATGATGAAGATGGTCGATGCGTCGAGGATCACGCCGGCGGCGAGCACCAGCATGAGCGCTCCGCGCGCGAGGTCGGTGACGATCAGGACCATCCGCCGATCGAAGCGGTCGGCGACGATGCCGGCCGGCACCGAGAGCAGGACATACGGCAGGATCCGGGCGGCGCCGACGATGCCGAGCAGCACGGGCGAGCCACCCTCCTGGTAGACGACGACGAGGATGGCAACGAGGTAGAGCCAGTCGCCGATGCTCGAGACGAACTCGCCGAACAGGAGGCGGGCCAGCGCGCCGTTGCGGCGGAAGAGCTCGCGGTAGGCGCGGAGCAGGCTCACCCCGCGGCGTCCCGGCGACGGCGCCAGGGGTGCCGGCGCCCGGGGTTGTCCGCCACGCTCGCCAGCACGGCCTTCACCTCGAACGGGGTGAGGCCAGGATGCTTCGAGAGGATGAGCGCCACGAGGCCCGCGATGTGCGGCGCCGCGAAGCTGTTGCCCGTGGCGACCGTCGAACCACCGTCCTTCCAGGCGATCGGCACGTCGACGCCCCACGCCCCAAACTCGACCGGTGGCGCGGGGTTGTAGTAGAGGCGCCACGGATCCGGCTCTCCGTGCGCGGCGACCGAGAAGACCGATGAGAAGAGCGACGGATAGCTGGGCGCCGGGACGTTGTTCGCCGCGCTGACCAGCGCGATCGAGCGGAAGTAGGCGCGATCGGCGAGGTCGTGGAAGACCGGGTAGAGCGACTCGCTCTTGGACGAGAGACTGAGGTTGCAGACGTGGAGCCCCTGCTCGATGGCCCACTCCAGCCCCGCGGCGAACGCGGTGCCCTTGCCGCGCAGGTCGGGTCCGAGGACCCGGATCGAGACGAGCTCGACCTCCGGCGCCAGGCCCAGGATGATCGCCCCACACGCCGTGCCGTGGCCGAACATGTCCTCGCCGGCCTCGTCGGGGACGACGACCGGGCCGTCATCGGTCATCTCGACGGTCACGTTCTCGACGACGCGGCCGTTCAGCCTGGGATGCGAGTTCTCGAGGCCCGAGTCGATGATCCCGACCCGGACCCCGGCGCCGGTCGCGCCGCCCCACGCCCAGTCGCGCGTCACGCCCTTGATGCGCAGGGAACGGCGCAGCTCACGTCGCGGATCGGCAAACGGCTCGGACCAGGCAGGCAGCTCGGAGCTCATCGGCGCGGGCGGCCGCGGTGCCGCTCGGCATCGGCCGCGACGACGGCCAGGATGTCGGCGACCAGCGTCAGCTCGCGATCGGTCAGCCCGCGCAGTCGGGCGACCTGGTCGACGACCCGCCAGAACGGCGCGTCGTCATCGGTGTCGAGCCCGGCAGTGACCCGGGAGGCGACGGCCTCGACATCCTCGGCGTTCGTTTCCGCATCCAGGTCGGCGAGGGAGGCGGCGACGAGACGCGTGGTATCGCGCATGACCCTGGCCGCCGCGATGGCGACGGTCGCCTGGGCCGCAAAGACACCGATCAGCTCCATGTCCTGGAGCGAGAACGACGCCGACGAGCGCTTGTCGAGGACCTGGAGCACGCCGATCGCGCCCTCCTCGTCGAGGAGCGGCGCGGCCGCGATCGAGCGCGGGACATAGCCGGTCTGCTCGGCCGCGTCGCGGTTGAATCGGGGGTCGTTCGCGACGTCCGACAGCGCGAGCGCCTGTCCGGTCGAGTACACGAAGCCGACGATGCCCTGCGTCGGCGGTACGGAGAGGCCGATGGCGCCGGCGCCCTGCTCGCCGGCGGCGACACGAAACACGAGCCGATCGGGATCCGGCTCGAAGAGGGCGATCGATGCGGCCTCGGCGTCGAAGAGGCGAACGGTCGCGTCGACGATGCTCTGGAGCAGCCGCGACTCGATGTCGCCCTGGAGTCGTCGGCCGACCGCCGAACGCCGCGATGCCGCGACGAGCGCGGCGATCGCGGCATCCACTGGCGGTTGTGCCACTGGCTGGGTCGGCTAGCGGATCTGCCCGCCGTGACCCTCGGTGTCGTCGTCGGAAGCCCGACGGTTCAGGCCGTGGATGTGGCCTTCAACGTCGTCGTCATCGGACGCCTTCAACTGGCCCTTGAGCTGGCCGTGGCCCTCGGTGTCGTCGTCATCGGACGCCTTCAACTGGCCCTTGAGCTGGCCGTGGCCCTCGGTGTCGTCGTCATCGGACGCCTTCAGCTGGCCCTTGAGCTGGCCGTGGCCCTCGGTGTCGTCGTCATCGGACGCCTTCAGCTGGCCCTTGAGCTGGCCGTGGCCCTCGACGTCCTCGTCATCGCTGACGCGGAAGCCTGACCCGGTCCCTTCCTGGATCTTCTCGTCGTCCATCATGTGACCCTCCACTGAGTCATCGTCGTGTGCCTCCCCGCCGAGCGAACCCGGACGGGAGAAGCCCTCCATTGGCTGAGGCTGCCGGAACCTGTCCATGCCTCTTTTCTGCGCCTCCTAGCTCGCGGCCTGGACCGCTATGCCCGTGATCCTAGTGATACCCCCGACACTGCCGAAGCGCGAACGCGACAGTCTGGGTGTCGGCTGCGCGACAGTCACCGGCTTCCCACGCGCTCGAGCTCGTCGATGTCGATGATGACGAGCGTGTCGCGCTCGATGGTGATGAGGCCGTCGTCAACCAGCCCGCTGAGGAGCTTGTTCACGCTCTGCCGGGTGCCGCCGATCATCGCGGCAAGGTCGGACTGCGTGAACGGCCAGTCCAGCTCGGCTCGTCCGACGGCACTCGGGTTCTGATCGCGGGCGAGGCGAACGAGGCGCATCGAGAGGCGGCCGGCGAGATCGAGGAAGTGCAGCTCCTCCACGTGGCCGGTGAGCCGTCGCAGCTCCTCCGCCAGCGCATGAAGCAGGGCTCGGACAAGGCGCGGGTCATCGGCGAGGAGGCCGAGGAACGGGTCGCGCGGAAGGGCGAGCGTCTCGGTCGGCTCGAGCGCCGTTGCAGTCGTGGAGCGAGGTGAGCTGTCGAGCAGGGCGAGCTCGCCGAAGAAGTCACCGGGCTTCAGGCTGGCGATGATCGCCTCGTCGCCTTCGGTAGAGGGCAGGACGATCTTCACGCCGCCCGACGCAACGATCTGGAGCGAGTCGCCGATGTCGCCCTGGTGGAAGATCACCTCATTGCGACGGAAGCGGCGGCGGCGCATCTGCGCCGCGATCGTGCGCAGCCCATCCTCCTCCACGTGCGCGAAGAGCGCACACCGGCGCAGGCTGTCGACCGCCATGGATTGGTCGAGCACGCTCGAGCTCCTCGGGCTGGGGCGGAACCGATGGTCGCAGTGCCCGACACTCTCCCCGACCGTACCGATGGCGTCAAGGCTTCGTGTCGCCTGCCCGACAGGATGTCCGCCATCCACCGACACGAATCGGATCGCCATGTTGACGGCGTGGGTGTCGTCGGTCGGATCGGCGATCCGGGGATTTGAGACGACGATGCATCGCAACAACGACGAGCCACCCAGCGCTCGAAGGAGGATCCGATGCTCGGTCCGAATCAGCACACGTTCAACCTGGCGAACCAGTCATACGAAGAGCGGCTGAGTCACTCCGCCCGGATCCAGAAGATCCAGAGTGACCGCCACGATCACAACGAGTTCGATGCCAAGCCGCACCGCGCCATCACCGTTCGACGGCTGGCGGCTGCCGGAATCGCCGGCTTCGTCCTCACCGCCGCGCTGGCCGCGGGTGGCGTCGGCGCCGTCGCCGCCGCTCCGAACCATGCGAGTGGTGGGGGTGCCGTCCTCATTCGCTGACCTGCCTCCGACAGCGAACCACCCGACGCCGGGAACCTACCCCCCGGCGTCGGTCCGTGTCCGGCGCCGGGCCTTCTTGTATCATCGCCAACCTGCCGGCGGGAGTAGCTCAGTTGGCAGAGCGCGACCTTCCCAAGGTTGAGGCCGCGGGTTCGACCCCCGTCTCCCGCTCCACTCGCTCGAGATCCTTGTCCCATGACCGACGCTGACCGCCCGGTCGACCCCTGGCGCTTCACGGTGCGCTGGGCCGTGAGGCAGTACGAGCTCGACGCCCTGGGACACGTCAACAACGCCGTCTACCTCAACTGGGCGGAGCAGGCCGCCATCGAGCACGTCGAGGCAATGGGTCTCGGTCGAGCCTGGTCGCAGGAGCACGGCGGGACGTGGGTCGTCCGCGAGCACCACATCACGTATCACCGGCCCGTCGAGTACGGCGACGTCGTGCTCGTCACCACGCTGCCACAGGACATCGCCGGCGCGCGAGGCCTGCGTCGCACGGAGATCCGCCGGGTCTCTGACGAGGCCCTGACCACGGAGGTCGCGACGGAGTGGATCTGGGTCCGCCTGCGCGACGGACGGCCGCTACGCGTCCCCGCGGAGGTCCAGCGTCGGTTCAGCCACCGCCCCGACCCGGCGGAGCCTCGAATGGCGCGCGACGTGCTGTCCCGGCGCGCATGACCACACACATGGGCGATACGCCCGTCACGGCGCCGGCGTGGACCATCCGCGCCGAGCAGCCACTCGACCTCGACCAGATCCACGAGCTGCATCGCGCAGCGTTCCCCGGGCCGGCCGAGGCGGAGCTGGTCGACGCCATTCGCAGCGGGCCGACGTTCATCCCCGAGCTGTCCCTCGTGGCGGTGACGGATGACGGCAGTGTCCTCGGGCACGCGCTCGTCAGCCGTGTGGTGCTCAACCTGGCCGACGGCGGCGAGTCGATGGACGTCCTCGCCCTCGCGCCGATTGCGGTCCTGTCTCCGCACCGCGGGCGTGGGATCGGCTCCGAGCTCGTGGTCGCGGCGCTGGAGCGGTCGATGCTTCGCGACGAGCCGTTCGTCCTGGTCCTCGGCGCCGCGTCGTTCTTCGGCCGATTCGGATTCGTTCCGGCCGCCGACCATGACGTCGATGGCCCATACGAGGGGGCTGGACCGGCATTCCAGGTGTGGGCGCCGCCGAGCGCGATGCCGATCCCGGCCGGAACCGTCGTCTACCCGCCGATGTTCGCCATCGTCTAGCCGCCACCCGGGCCACTGCTGTCGTCGCCCGAATCGCCGCTGCCTGATCCGCCGCTGCCTCCACCGCCGGGGCCGCTGTTGTCCGACCCGCTCGGCTCCGGCGTCTCGACGTCCTCGCCATCGTCGTCGGTCGCGGTCGGCAGCGGGGTTCTCGCCTCGGGCGTCTCGGTCTCGGTCGGCAGCGGGCTGGCCCTGGGCGTCGGCGTGACCGACGGGCTTGGCGAGGGGCTTGGGGTGGCGACTTCGCTGGGCGAGAGGCTCGGCAACGGCGCTGCGGAGGGGCTGCTGCCCACATTGTCGACCCGCGCATTCCGTGCGAGCTCACCCAGCGCCAGGGCGCCGGCCACGGCAATCACGACGACGCCCGCAACCGCCATGGCGCGGGCGGGAGCGCCGTGCCGCCACGCCAGGAACGTCGGCCACCACCCCATTGCGACCGGAGGTTCGGCGTCGATCGCAGCGCGGACGCGCGCCGAGAGATCCAGCGGTGGCTGGCCACCGCTGGCGGCGGCGTACTCCTCCAGCCGGGCCGCCGCGTCGTCCAGCGCGGGATCGTGGCGATCGAGCTCGTCCGGCCCGTACGGGTGGCGCGTCATGGCTGGATTGCCTCAGGCACCAGGACCGGACGGAGCCGCTCCAGGCCGCGTCGCAGGTGCGTCTTCACGGTGTTGATCGGCCGTCCGGTGACCTCGGATACCTCGGCCAGCGAGAGCTCACCGAAGAAGCGCAGGGCGACGACCTCGCGGTAAGGCTCGGGCAACGCGCCCACCGCGCGCCGCACGTCGTCACGCTGCTCCGCGGCGACCACCACGCGTGTCGGATCGGTGGAGGTATCGGCCAGCCTGGCTTCGCCGACCACATCGAGCTCGGCATCCGGCCGGCGCTGCGAGAGGCGCCGGAACGCCTGCCGGGTCGCGATGCGCATCAGCCAGCCGCGGAGCGATCCCTCGCCGCGGAACTGGCCGATGGCGCGATAGGCGGCCACGAAGCTCTCCTGGGTCACGTCTTCGGCATCGTGCGGGCGGCCGAGGATGCGCAGGCAGGTCCGGTACACCGCGCCGGTCTCACGATCGACGAGAAGGCCGAACGCATCACGATCGCCGGACCGGACGGCTGCGACGAGAGCGTGGTCGTCCACGCTCCCATCGTGCCATGCGGCCTCCCACATCCGGGAGGTCACGTCCCAGCTCCAGGGCCGACTCAGTCGTCGTGGCCGGAGCCGTCGCCACTGCCAGGGCCCGAGTTGTCCTCGCGCTCCTCGTCGTCGTCGGCGTTGCCGGGGCCGGAGTTGTCCGCGTGCTCCTCGTCGTCGTCGGCGTTGCCGGGGCCCGAGTTGTCCTCGTGCTCCTCGTCGTCGTCGGGCGATGCGCTGGGAGATGCGTTTCCGAACGACGCTTCGGCGGAGGCCGATGGGCTTGCGTCGTCATCGGCGGCTGAGGCTTCGGCGGAGGCCGATGGGCTGGCGTCGTCATCGGTCTCGTCCTCCACCACGTTTTCGGGCGAGGCGCTCGGGCTGGCGCTGGCGCTGCCGCCGAAGGTCACGAGACCCGGCGCGCTGGCTGACGTCGACGGGGACGCGGAGGCTGCGTCATCGGTCCCGCCCCCGCCGCCCGTCGCGAGCACGACAGTCGCCATGACGAGGAGTCCCCCGATCGCCAGGACCAGGGATCGGAGGGATGAGCTGATGTTCACAGTGCTGGGCTCCGTTGCTTGGGATACCGCCGCGAGATCACGGCGTCACTCCCTACGAGCGGGCCAGCACGGAAAGGGTTTCAACCACGCATGGGATCACGCGTGGTCAGTGCTCATCCTCGAGCGTGGCGTCGACGGTCATCTCGACATTGCCAGTGAGAGCGCGCGAGATGGGGCAGTTCGTCCTGGCCTCCTCGGCCGCCGACACGAACGCCGCCTCGTCCAGGCCGGGGACGGTGCCGACCACGTCGAGCTCCGAGCGGGTAACGGTCCATGCGTCGCCCACCTTGTCGAACGTGACCGTCGCCGAGATGTGAACGTGGTCGGGCGGCGTGCCCGCTCGGGCGAGGCCCCCGGAGAGGGCCATTGCGAAGCATGCGGCATGTGCGGCGGCCAGTAGCTCCTCCGGCGAGGTCTGACCGCCTGGTCCCTCGGTCCGTGACGGCCACGAGACCGGCAGGTCGGTGAAGAGCTCGCTGGATCCGGCGCTCACGGTCCCCTCACCTTCGAGGAGCGTGCCGTTCCAGGTGACGGTTGCGGTTCGAGTGCCAGCCATCGCAGGAGATCTCCTTCGCTAGACTCGGGCGGAATGCCCAGCCTACCGGAACACCGCCCGATGATTCGCGGCGAGCGGATCTACCTCCGACCGGCGGAGCGCAGCGACATCCCGACCTTCGTGCGCTGGTTCACCGATGCCGACGTCATGCGCCACCTCGCCATGCGCGCGCCGATGAGCGAGGCCGGCGAGACGGGCTGGTTCGAGCGCATGCTCGAGGCGCAGGGCAAGACCGACCACCACTTCGTCATTTGCCTCCTCTCGGACGGACGGCCCATCGGCACCATCGGCCTCCATGGCATCGACCGAGACAACGGCAGCGCCGAGTTCGGGATCGCCATCGGCGAGAAGTCGGAATGGGATGCCGGATATGGGACCGATGCGACGCGCGCCATCTGTGACTTCGGCTTTGGTTCGCTGCGGCTCGAGCGCATCGAACTCCTCGTCTACGCGGGCAACGAGCGCGCGCGTCACGCGTACCAGAAGGCGGGGTTCACGCACGAGGGCACGCTGCGCCACGCGCACTTCGCGCGCGGCGAGTACGAGGACGTCCACGTCATGAGCCTGCTGCGCGACGAGTGGGCCGCGATGACCCACCGACGAGCATGGGAGCCGGACTGATCTCGCTGGCCGACCTTCCGGCGGCGATCGAGCGTCTCGACGAGTCCGCTCGCGAGCGGGCGACGCGGCTGTACGACGTCCGCGTCGTCACCGCTCGCACGGACCCGCCGGCCGAGCTCGTCCCGTGGCTGGTCGACACGTTCGGATCCGAGGCCGCGGTCCGCGAGCAGACCGTCGTCCGCGTCACGAACCGGGCGACGCTGGAGTCGACGCTGTACGCCCCGCTCCGCGCCCATCGGCCGGTCGACGGTCCGGGGGCAGGCCGCGAGCTCGCCGAGGAGATCACCGCCACCGAAGGCGATCCGTTCTGCGACCCGCTGACCGGCACGCCGGCGAACGCCTTCGGCCGCGTGCGCGGTGCCCGCATGATCAGCGGCGCGAATGCCGCCGCCGCCGATGCCCACCACGCGGTCATCGTCTTCGAGTCCCACGATCCGCTGGCCTTCGACCCTGACCTCGTCGCCGACCTCCTGACCACCGGCCGCGCATGGGCTGATGCCGCCCGCGCCTCAGACCCGGCGGCGACCCACTATCTCCTCATCTGGAACTGCCTGTGGCGCGCCGGTGGATCCATCGTCCACGGCCACGCGCAGGCCCTGCTTGGCACCGGCGCGCACTACGCCCGCCTGGAGCGGCTGCGCCGTGACGCCGACGCCTATCGATCCGCGCACAACGGTGAGCTCCTCGACGACATGGTCGATATCCACCGCGATCTCGGGCTGACCACGGGCGGGCGGGATGGCGTGACCGTCATCGCTCATCTGACGCCGGTCAAGGAGCGCGAGGCCATGGTCATCGGCCCGGTCGGGATGGACGAGCGCGATCCCGCCTTCGCCGAGCGCGTGGCGGAGACGCTCATGGCCTTCCGCGACCGCGTCGGAGTGCGCTCCTTCAACCTCGCGCTGTGGCGTCCGCCGCTCGACGGGCCGCCCGAGTGGCGCTGGCTGCGCCCGATGGCCCGCATCGTGGACCGCGGCGACCTCGCCAGCCGCCCGTCCGACATCGGGGCCATGGAGCTCTTCGCCACCCCCATCGTCGGCACTGACCCATACGAGCTGATCGCCGCTCTGCGCTGAGTGGGCGGCCGCTCACTCGATCTGCCGCGAACGCCACGAGTGCCAACCCGGCGCAGGAGGTGGCATCGGGTACGATGCGGCCGTGTTCGAGCTGCGGCGAGACCCGGTCACCGGGTGGTGGTCGGCGATCGTGGCGGATCGAGCGTTCGAGAAGGCCGCGTTCGAGGTCGAGGCGCAGGGCGTGGAGGGCACGCACTGCCGCCACTGCGACGAGGCTCCCGAGAACGCGCCCGCGCATCTCGTGCGACGGATCGCCCTTCGCTCGCAGGCGTTTCACCGCATCGACTCGACGAAGGCGAGCGCCACGCAGCTGAGCCTGAGCGAGGTCGAGCGTGCGACCGGCGCCTGGGAGATCCTCGTCGCGCCGCGCGACCACCACGAGCGCCTGGCCGATGCCGCGCCCCAGCTCGGCGCCGCCATTCTGCGGGCCGCCCGGGACGCCATGCGCGCCCTGGCCGACGAGCCGCGGCCGAGCGACGCCGAGGGCCAGGCCGAGCCGCTGTACATCCAGGTCGTGCAGAGCTACGGGATGCAGGCCGGCTCGCGCTCGTCGCACCTGAACCTCGAGCTGTACGCCATCCCGCAGGTGCCGCACTGGGTGGCGGAGGAGATCGGCGGCGGCGCCAGGCAGATGATCAAGTCGCGACGATGCGTGTGGTGTGCGCTGGCCGAGGCGGAGGAGGAGAAGGGCGAGCGACTGATCCTCGCGGACCATCATGCGGTCGTGTTCGCCCCCGCGGCGAGCCGCTCCGCGTTCGAGATGATGATCGTCCCGCGCCAGCACGCCGCCGACTTCACGGCCCTCGACGACGAGGCCATCGTCGACGCCACGGCGACGCTGCAGCGCACCCTCCACGCCCTCGATGCGCTCGGCGACCCGCCGTACAACCTCTTCCTGCACACCGCGCCCGCCGGCGAGCGGCTGGACCAGACATTCCACTGGCACTGGGAGGTCCATCCCCGCCTCCGCGTCATCGCCGGCCTGGAGCGGGCGACCGCCCTCGCCGTGAACCCCGCCGCGCCCGAGTACGCGGCGGAGGTCCTGCGCACGCAGCTGCATCGGTAACAGATCGTGCGAGCGATGCGTCACAGCCCAATTCGAGGGGGGTGGTCTCTGCGGAGGACGAGGTGGAGTCAATGGCCGTGCCCGGCAGGCTGCTGTGGGGCGCTCCCCCAGTGAGCCGTCGGACGGCCGAGGCTCGTGAAGCCGAATTCGCCCAGCTGTTCGAGGAGTACTCCTCGCCGATCTACAACTACGTCCTCCGCATGGTCGCCGACCCGGACCGCGCCGCCGACATCACCCAGGACACGTTCATCAAGGCCTACCGCAAGCTCGACACCCTGACCGAGGCGACCTCGACCCGTTCGTGGCTGTATCGGATCGCGACGAACACCGCCATCGACGACATGCGCCGCCGGCGCAATGTGACGACCATGAGCGACGACCAGCCGACCTTCGCCAACCGCCCCGACCTCCGGCCCGGCCCGGAGGCGCAGGTCATGGCCGCCACCCTCGACGAGCGCGTGCAGCGCGCGCTCCTCACCCTCCGCCCGAACCATCGGCAGTGCCTCCTGCTCAGTGACCTCGAGGACATGAGCGCGCAGCAGATCGGCGAGGTGATGGGCCTCTCCTACGGCGCCGTCCGAACGCTCCTGTGCAGGGCCCGCGGCGAGATGAGGCGTGCTCTGGCGGCCGAGGGCTTCAGCCGATGAGCATGAACCGCCACGAGCCGTTCGAAGAGCTGATCAGCGCCTCCCTGCACGGCGACCTCACCGCCGACGAGCAGGCGCGCCTGGATGCCCACCTCGACACGTGCGCGCAGTGCCGTGAGACCCTCGCCTCGTTCTCCGAGCAGCGCCGCATCATGGCGGGCCTCCGCCACGTGGCTCCGCCGCGCGATCTCGACGCCCGGGTGCGCAGCGGGATCGAGCGCGGTGACGGCGCCGACCTGCCGTGGTGGCGGAGGCCGCCCGTCATGCTAGCCGGCATCGGCGGCGGGCTGGCAGTCGTCGCCGGCGCGCTCCTCGCCATCGTCCTCCTCAACAACGCGCCGACCGAGCCGCCGGTCGGCGCCGCCACGCCGACGGCATCGGCTCAGCCGTCGTTCGCTCCCGCCTCGCCGACGGCCGCCCCTCAGTCCGAGGCGCCGACCGAGGCTCCGAGCATCGCCGCAACGCCGGTCGAGACACCGGTCCCCTCGCCGGAGCCGGACGTCTTCCTGGCCTTGACCGGATCCGTCGAGGATCCAACGCTCGAGGTCAGGGACGCCGCGGCGCAGACCGTCGTCGAGGCCGATCCGCCCGGCGGGGAGCCGATCGCCGCCGAGCTGTCCCCGGACGGCCAGTGGCTGGCCTACATCAGCGTTCGTGGCGAGAGCGGGATGAACGAGGTCCGCGTGACTCGACTCGGCACCGAGGGTGACTCGCCGGTCAGCGTCGGCAGCACCGTTCCGCTGGGCGAGTCCGTGGCCGGCAGCCCGTTCCTCGAGCACCTGTTCTGGGCGCCCGACAGCTCCGCGATGGCCTACACGCGCGTGAGCCCCGACGATGGCTCGATCGATGTGTGGGTCTTCAAGCCGGCGGACGGCCGGGCCTCGGCACTGACCGATACGGGCAAAGCGTATGCCGGCAGCTTCATCGCCGACGAGTCCTTCGGCGCCCTCCTCTGGATCAGCCAGGCGGGTGAGACGCCGACCAGCGCGCTCGTCTCGCTCGCCGATCCGTCGGAGAACCACTTCCCCGGGGCTGAGGATGTCTTCCAACCGATCGTCAGCCCGAACGGCGAGCTCGTCATCTTCTGGGCGGGAGGCATGCGCGAGGCGAACGGCGAGTGGGTCTTCGGCCAGGGCGGATCTCCATGGCTGGCCGAGGTGGCCGCCGACGGAGAGGGTGGCTACAGGTTCGAGGACGCTCGCCCGCTCTTCGGCGACCTGACGATCGGCCGCGAGGCCTTCGAGTCGGCCGCCATCGAGTGGGGCGGCGACAGCGACGCCTACGCGGTGTGGGCGGCCGCCTGGACCGGGACGCCGCAGGGCTCCACCGAAGTCCTCTATCCCGACCCGGCCCGGATCTATTTCGGGCATGCGACCGATCCGGGTGGCCTGAACAAGGACAAGGCGCTCGATGTCGCCGACATCCCGGCCGACCAGTTCGTGGTCGACGTCAAGGTCTCGCCGACCGGGCGCCACCTCGTCGTCACGGCCGGGCACCCTCGAGCCGGCGTCATGGACCCGCCCCGTGCCGACCTGCTGCTCATCACCCGCAACCTTGGCGACGTTCCGGACGAGGTGCAGAACGTCGTCCCCGACGGGGACGGCTGGTTCGGTCCCGCGGCCTTCGACGAGGCGCCCTGACGCATCGGTATACTCGGCGGCGAGCCCTTTAACGCGGTCCGGAGAGGCCGCCAAGGAGAAGCCGCATGAGTGAGCGCCGCATCCTCGACGCCGATGGCCTGCGTCGCGCCCTGACCCGCATCGCCCACGAGATCGTCGAGCGCAACGGCGGCGTCGACGACCTGGTGCTCGTCGGGATCCGGAGCCGCGGCGTTCCGATCGCGCGACGCCTGGCCGGGCTGATCGAGCAGCACGAGGGCGCATCGGTTCCCGTCGGTTCTCTCGACATCACGTACTACCGCGATGACCTCACGCGCATCGCACACGCCCCGATCATCAAGCGCTCCGACCTGGAGGCGGACGTCAGCGGCAAGGTCGTCGTCCTCGTCGACGACGTCCTTTACACCGGCCGCACCGTGCGGGCCGCGCTCGACGCCCTCACCGATCACGGCCGGCCGCGCGCCGTCCGGCTGGCGGCGATCGTCGACCGCGGGCACCGCGAGCTGCCCATCCGGCCCGACTTCGTCGGCAAGAACCTGCCGACCAGCGAGGACGAGATCGTCCACGTGCGCCTGACGGAGACCGATGAGGTCGACGAGGTCGTCATCGAGCGACCGCAGGGGGCGGCATGACGGTGGACGTTGCTGCTCCGGCCTGGGCGCACCGGCATCTCATCGATGTCGAGGGGCTGACGCGCGCGGAGATCGAACGGATCCTCGACCTCGCTGTGACGATGCGCGAGGCGCGGGCCGCTCGGCGGGATCGGTCGATGCTCGAGGCCGAGACGGTGGGGCTCGCCTTCTACGAGGCCTCGACCCGGACGCGGGTCAGCTTCGAGCTCGCCGCCAAGGCCCTGGGTGCGACGACGGTGGACCTCTCGGTGGCCGGCAGCAGCGTCACGAAGGGCGAGTCGCTAGTCGACACGCTCCGGACGCTCGAGCGCACCGGAGTGACGATGCTCGTCCTGCGCCATTCCTCGGCCGGGGCCGCGTCCCTGGGCGCCAGGACGACTGGCATGCACATCCTCAACGCCGGCGACGGCAGCCACGCCCATCCGACCCAGGCCCTGCTCGATGCCCTCACCCTTCGAGAGGCGCTCGGCAGCCTGGAGGGCCGGCTGCTGGCGATCGTCGGCGACGTGGCGCACTCTCGCGTCGCCCGCTCGAACATCCATTGCGTGACCGCGCTCGGCGGGCGGGTCCGGGTGGGCGGGCCGCCGGCTTGGGTCGAGGGCTTCGACGCCTGGCCGGGAGTCGAGGTCGCGACGACCCTCGAGCACGCGATCCGCGGCGCGGATGCGGTCATGGCCCTTCGCGTCCAGCTCGAGCGCGGCGCGCAGCTCGACGCCCACGCGGCCGAGTGGCGGATGGATGACTCGCGCATGGACTGGGCCGCGCCGGGCGCGCCGATCCTGCATCCCGGGCCGACGAACGAGGGCGTCGAGATCACGGCCGACCTCGCGAGCGGGCCGCGGTCGCTCATCGGCCGGCAGGTCGAAAACGGCGTCCCGGTGCGCATGGCGGTGCTGGCGCTCCTCGCCGGCACGGCGTGACCTCGTTCGGAACGCTCGCCGACCCACCCGCCGGCCTGGTCATCGTTGGCGCCCGGGTCATCGATCCCGCTTCCGGGGCCGATGTGCTGCGTGACGTCGTCGTCCGGGACGGGGTCCTCGCTGACGCTGCCACGCCGGACCTTGAGCGGATCGATGGTCGCGGGCTCGTCGTGGCGCCCGGATTCTGCGACCTCCACACCCATCTCCGCGAGCCCGGCTCGGCTGGGGCGGAGACGAACGAGAGTGGTGCGCGAGCGGCCGCGCACGGCGGGTTCACGACCATCTGTGCGATGCCGAACACCGAGCCCCCGATCGACGACGCGCGGCTCGTCGCCTCCGGCTCGCGCGGTGCGGCCTGCCGGGTCCGGCAGATCGGGGCCGCCACGGTGGGACGGGCCGGTGAGGCCGTGGCCGACCTGGCCGGCATGGTCGCCGCCGGCGCCGTCGGCTTCTCGGATGACGGCGCCGCGATCCCGGGTCCGGAGCCCGCGAGATCGGTCTTCGCCGCCGTCGCCGAGCTCGACGTGCCGATCGTCGAGCATGCCGAGGATCCTGCACTGGCTGCCGGTGGCGTCATGCGCGCCGGAGCCACCGCTTCCCGGCTGGGGTTGCGCCCGTGGTCACCCCACGCCGAGCTCGCGGTCGTCGAGCGCGACCTCGCACTAGCCGAGGAGACCGGCGCGCGCCTGCACCTCACGCACCTCTCGACGGGGGCGGCGCTCGACCGCGTCGTCGAGGCTCGAGGGCGCGGCAGTCAGGTCACCTGCGATATCACGCCGCACCATCTCGCCCTCACCGATGCCTGGGTCGCCGGCTCGCGGGCCTTCGCATGGGAGGAGCCAGAGGCCGACGCGGATCGTGCCTACGACGGTCGCTGCCGGGTGAACCCGCCGCTCGCATCGCGCCACGATGCCCTGGCCCTGCTGGCCGGCGTGGCCGACGGCACGGTCGACGCGATCGCGACCGACCACGCCCCGCATCCGCCGCAGCGCAAGCTGGTTCCGTTCGAGGACGCGGCGCCGGGTCTGATCGGCCTCGAGACGGCGCTATCCCTGGGTCTCGCAGCGGTCGAGGCCGGCCGCCTCAAGCTCCCGGCACTGGTCGCGGCGCTCGCCTCGCGGCCCGCTTCGATCATCGGCGAGAGGCGCTCGCTTGCGTCGGGAGAGCCGGCCGACCTGGTCCTCTTCGACCCGGCGGCACGGTGGCGCGTGGAGGCTGGGGCGCTGGCATCTCGATCGGCGAACACGCCTCTCCTGGGGATGGAGCTACCCGGTGTCGTCCGGCTCACGCTGGCGGCCGGGCGCGTCACGTTCCGGTCCTGACCAGTCACCCGGGGACTTGGCAGCATCGCCTGAGGAGAGTTCAGGACACCATCACTCTTGCACGCCGGCGCCGCCTATCGGCGACGTACTGCCCGCTTGCTGGCCGTCCACAACCCGAAGGACCACGCCGCCTCCAGCGACCCTGGGCGAGATGTGGGAGCATCGGGCCGCCACTCGCCGCCGCAATGAAGACGAGGAATGGCTTGTCGATTCGCACCAACGAGGAGCTCGACCCGAACGAGGGTCCTGGATTCGGCTGCTTCGTCACGCAGGCGATCCTCTTCGCGGTCATCCTCCTGCTCATCCCGGTCGGGCTGTTCACGTTCAACTGGCCGGTGTGGCTGCTCACCGGGCTGCTGGTCATCGCGCTCATCCTGCTGTTCTTCGTGAGCATGACGAGCGTCTTCCTGCTGCGGGTCTTCTTCGCCGACCGGCGACGCGGACGCGGCCGGCAGACCGGGGTCGCAAAGCCGCAGACTCGGGTCATCGTGACGAGCACGGACGAGGAGAGCACCGATGAGGGAGGCAATCCCTAGATGCCGCTGATGGTGACGTTCTTCAACGTGCGCAAGGGCCGCGACATGCTCTTCAAGCGCGGCATGCGGCACCTGTTCCCGCGCACAGCGCGTCAGACGGAGGCGAAATACGGCGTCAAGTTCGTGGGCTGGTTCAACGTGACGGAGGGGTCGACCTGGGACAACGTCATCATCATCGACCTGCCGAACTACGCCGTCCTGGACAGGCTCTACGCCGATCCCTCGATGCGCGGGTTCGGCCATCGCGTGGCGGAGTCCGTCTTCGACTCGAAGCACACGATCTTCCTGCGCGAGCGGATGGGGCCGGACTTCGTGTACAAGCCGTGAGCGGCAAGGAAAAGGACGGCTCTTCGGGCTCCCCTCGGCTGTCGGCGCTTCGCGAGCTGGCCGGCGAAGCCGACCTCGAGCGCCGCGACTTCCTGTATGAGGCCACCGAGCAGCTCCGCCGCTTCATCGACCACAACCGCGATCGGCTGCGAGAGGTCGGTCCCATCAAGCTCGTCGACGACGAGCAGGACTACCTCCTCTACCACCCCGTCGACGAGACGTGGACCACTCGCTTGACCTACCAGGACCCTGCCGACAGTGAGTGGTACGACGAGGAGCAGATCGTCGACTCGATCGCCGAGCTGGTGGAGCTCTACAACCCGGCCGACATCTTCGCCTGGATGATCGAGGCGGCCAAGGACGCTCCCGGTCACCTCATCGCCGCCGACGAGCTGGCCAGGGAGGAGGAGCTCGTCGAGACCGATGACTGGCAGTCGGACCTGCCGGCGCCCCAGCAGGAGACCCTGGCCGCCCAACGCCTCTGGCAGCTGGCCGATGCCTACCGCGCCCAGCTTGCCACGGCCCAGGCCCAGCATCTCCGGGAGTTCACCTCGAACGCCGAGGAGGTCCTGCGCCGCACCGGCGACCTGACACTGCTCGACGAGGCGGAGGATGTGCTCGTGCTCCGCGCCGACGGTCGCTTCGAGACCTCACTCGACCTGTCCGACCAGCCGAGCGAGGTGGTGACCTCGGTCGAGGCGCGCCGCCCGGGGCTGTCAGTCACCGAGGCCAGGATCATCGCGACCTACTACGACCCCGCCGACGTCCTTCACTGGGTGACGGAGGCGCTCGCCGAGCGATATCCGGCGGTCGACTTCAGCGCCGTCTACGAATGAGCACCGATGCGTCGCTCGCGGAGGCAACCGTCGAGTCGCTGTTCGCCGATGCGGGAGCCCTGCTCGATGGACACTTCCTCCTGAAGTCCGGACGCCATGCCGGCCGCTACCTCGAGAAGTTCCTCGTGCTGCAGCACCCGCGCTACGGCGTCGAGATCTGCCGTCGCTTCGCCGAGATCCTCGCGCCATATCGGCCGACGCTGGTCATTGGGCCGACGACGGGCGGCGTGCTCCTCTCGTTCGAGACGGCCCGTCAGCTTGGCGGCGAGGTTCGGGCAGCGTTCGCCGAGCCCGCGCCCGACGGCGGTCGGGCGCTGCGCCGGGGCTGGGAGATCCGGCCTGACGAGCGGGTCGTCATCGTCGACGACATCCTCACCACCGGCATGTCGCTGGTCGAGACGGTGGAGGCCGTGCGGAGCGCCGGCGCGGAACCGGTGGCCGCGGCCGTCATCGTCGACCGTTCGACCGCTCCGGTCGATCTCGGCTTCCCGCTCCACGCGTTGGGGACGTTGGAGATTCCGTCGTGGGACGCCGAGGCGTGCGAGCTCTGTGCCGCGGGCATTCCGCTGCGCAAGCCGGGGAGCAGCTGACCCTCCCGAGATGCCGAGCTCGATTGATCGAGCTGGATTGCCCGGACCGCTACGCCCGGCGCGGTATCCGCGATGGATCGAGGGCCGATGCGCACGACCCGCGCCCACCGGTGTGGCTCACGCTCCTGAACCCTCGATGTGTCGAGGAAACGCCGCCTATCGAGCCGCCCGCGTGCATCGGCCTCGACAGGTCGAGTCCTATCGAGCTCATTCAGCCCTTGGCGCCGCCGGTGAAGTTCCAGGCCGCCAGGTGCAGCGAGGGGACGAGGTAGGCGCCGAAGCCGAAGGTCGCGCCGCCGACGAGCGTGGCATCCGAGCCAACGCCGCGAACGGCGCCAGGCCCGAGCGCGTCGAGGTACGACTGCGTGAAGCGGAGGTTCGTCACCGGCCGCACGACCTTGCCGTCCTCGATGAGCCACACCCCGTTGCGGGTGAGCCCGGTGACCACCATGGTCCGCGGGTCGAGGATGCGGGTGTACCAGAAGTCGGTGACCAGCAGGCCGCGCCCGACGTTGGCGACGAGCGCGTCGGCATCGGCGGAGCCGGGCTCGAGGAGGAGGTTTCCCGGCAGCGCGCCGAAGGGCCCGGCGCCGGCGACCGCGTTGCCGGTCGACTCGTGGCCGAGGGCCTTCGCCGTGCGCCGGTCGTGGACCAGGCCCGCAGTGATGCCTGCGTTGACGAGCTCCACGCGCCGCTTCGGGGTGCCCTCGTCGTCGAACGGGACGCCGATGGCGCGCGGATCGGTGACATCGTCGGCGAGCGTGATCGACGTGTCGAACTGCGACTCGCCGACCTTCGCGAAGGAGCGACCCTCCTCGACGGCGCGGCCGTTGAAGCCGTAGATCGCCAGGAAGCTGAGGACGTTGACGACGCACGACGGCGAGAGGATGACCTCGTACGAGCCGGGCTCGAGGTCAGATGCGGCGGCGCCGTCACGAGCCCGCCGGGTCGCCTCGCGGCCAGCATCGGCTCCATCCAGGTCGCCCATGCGAGCGGATGCCGCGCGTGCGGAGCCATCAGAGGTCCCGGTGCGGGCGATGCCGTCGAGTAGCGCCGTCGTCGAGCGGCCGCTCAGGCGCTGGCCGGCGGAGTTGGCGAAGGCGGTCGAGATGCCCTCGGTCGAGCAGAAGCCCGCGGTCTCGAGGCCGTCGGCGGCCCCCACGAACGCGGCGACGCGCTCGGCTCGCTCGGCGGGAGGGGCCCCGGCCGTGGCGTCGTCCCAGTGCTCGAGGCTCGGGGCTGGCGCCGGCGGCGCGATCCCGGGCCAGCCCGGGTCGACGGGGCGAAGGCGCGCGGCCTCGAGCGTCGAGCGCACGAGGCGGGTCAGGGCCTCGTCATCGGTCTGGTTGACGGTCGCCTCCGCGACGCGTCCGTCGAGGGCGACGCGAAGATGGATGCTGCGGGCATCGTCGGAGACGTTCTGATGGATGAAGCTCGTCGCGAAGCGGGTGAGGGCCTCCGTGCCGGAGGTGACCGCGACCTCGGCCTCCGCATCGGTCCCGACCAGGGAGAGGACCCGCTCGCAGGTGGTGAGCAGCTCGTCGGCGTTCATCCGCGCACACCCACGCGCACGCCGTGGAAGCGGCACGGGACCGCCGGATGGCCGGTGTGGCCGACCTGTCCGGGCTGGCCCTTGCCGCAGTTCGGCGTGCCCCAGTAGGTCCACTCGGCCTCGGTGCCGAGCATGTCGAGACTCTGCCAGAACCTGGGCCCGATGCCGGTGTAGGTCGGGTTGCGGATCATCCGGCCGCGCCGCCCGTTCTTGATCTCCCAGCCGATCTCGCAGCCGAACTGAAAGTTCAGGCGCTTGTCGTCGATCGACCAGGACCGGTTCGTGTCCATCAGGATGCCGTCGTCGGTGGCGGCGATCATGTCGTCCAGGCTCGTGGTCCCGGGCAGGAGGCCGACGTTCGTCATGCGCACCATGGGCAGGCGGTTGTAGCCGTCACCGCGGACCGCTCCGCCCGACTCGGCCAGGCCGGCGAGCGCGGCCGAGTCACGTCCAGAGAGGACGCCGACCCAGATGCCGTCCTTGACGATGTCGACCGGATGCGCCGGCGTTCCCTCGTCGTCGTAGCCGAAGCTGCCCAGCGCGCCGGGCAGCGTCGCGTCGGCCGTGACGTTCATGAGGTCGGAGCCGAAGCGCATGGATCCCAGCTGGGCCAGGTCCAGCCACGAGGTGCCGGCGAAGGCGGCCTCCCAGCCCAGTATGCGGTCGAGCTCGACAGCGTGACCAACTGACTCATGGATCTGGAGGGCCATCTGCTCGGAGCCGATGATGAGGTCGATGGCGTCGTGGCTTGGGCACTCCGGCGCCGACAGCAGCGCCAGCGCCTCCTCCGCGATGCGCGCCGCGTTCCCGGGAAGGTCGATCTCCCGCACGAGCTCCCAGCCGCGCGTCCCGTACTGGCCGCGGATGCCGGGATAGCTGCGGCGCTGGGTCTCCGTCTCGCCGTTGGCGGTGGCGTCCATCCGCGCGCCGCACTCGATGATGTGCTGGTCGATCCGATGGCCCTCGCTGCTCGTCAGCCACTTGGTCGTGTCCCAGACGTCGTAGCCGGCGTTGGCCGTGTCGGCGCCGTGCTGGCGCATCGTCCGCGTGGCGGCCACGAGCATGTCGCCCTTCTCGGCCAGCGGCACACCCAGCGGGTCCTCCGCGACCGCGTTCTCCCAGTGGTCCTGGCGCGCCTCGACCGGGGTCAGCTCCAGGTCCGCGCCGGGGACCGACGCGCTGGCGCGGGCGATGTCGGCAGCCTGGCGACCTGCCGCCGCGGCAGCCTCGCGGTTGAGGTCGGCGGTGGCGAAGAATCCCCAGCCGGAGCCGATGAGGGCGCGCACACCGAGCCCGACCGAGCCCTCCTGCGTGAGGGCCTCGATCTCGCCGTTGCGAGCATCCATCGATTCGTGGCGGCGGTCCATCACGCGCGCGTCGGCGTAGCGGGCACCGGCGGCGAGGGCCGCCTCGACGGCGGCATCGGCGAATTCGAACATCACCAAAGGTTAGCGCGGCTAATCAGTGCGGCCCGGCCCTGCAGGAATCCCGCCACCCGGGCGGCTGGCCGCCTCGGGCCGCTCGATCGGCTCCTGCCA
>DASUFJ010000036.1:0-4210 GCA_036274575.1 Candidatus Limnocylindria bacterium | reverse complement strand
CCCGGTCGCGCGATCGGCCAGGTAGGCCTGCAGCACCGGCGACTCGCTGAAGACCGCCGTCCCGAACGGCAGCAGCAGGGGAATCAGGAGCGCGATGTTCGCACCGGCCGCGGTGAACGCGACGATGCCGATCGCGGAGAGCACGTAGTACGTGATGAGCACCGGGCGGCGCCCGTAACGGTCGGAGAGGACGCCGGCCAGGATCGGTCCGACGACCGCGCCGACGAGAAGCAGGGCGTAGAGGAGGTTCACGGTCGCCTGGTCGAAGCCAAGTGGACCGGCCAGGTAAAGCACCATGAACGGCGCGACGATGTCGAGCCCCCGGCCACCCGCGGCGACGAGCGATGCGGCGAGGATGAGACGCAGGTCCCGCCGGCCGAGCACGACCTTGACCTGCTCCCATACCGATCCGGACGCGCGGGCCCGCGCCCGGTAGGCCGCGTGGTCCTCGCGCACGAAGACAAGGATCAGGACGCCGATGACGAGTGCCGGGATCCCGAACAGGACGAGGGTCATCTGCCAGCCGAGGGCGAGGAGGAGCGCGCCGCCCACGAATGGCACGAGGATGGTGCCGACGTTGCCGCCGGCGATGTGGGCGCTGATGGCGAACCCGCGCCGCTCCACCGGGAAGGTGTCGGAGAGGACGGCATTGCCGACCGGGTGCTGCGGGCTGGCGCCGACGCGCGAGATGCTGATGGTGGCGACCAGCTGACCGATGGCCTGCGTGAGCCCGCTCAGGAGGAGCGCCGCCCCGAAGATCAGCTGCCCTCCGCCCAGGAGGACGGGTCGGGCGACGAGCCGCGGCAGGACTCCGTAGGCAAGCTGCATCGTGCCGCCGACGGCCGTCGTGATGGCGATGAAGATGCCGATGTCGCGCTCGGTGAGACCGAACTCGACGATGACCGCGGCGTAGACCAGGGGCATCAGCGCCGAGAGGGCATGGATCGCTGCATGGGCCGTGGACAGCAGCGCGAGGGTCAGCCGCGGCCGGTCACGGCTGCTACGATCGGAGGCGATGTCCACCTCAGCCGGATCCCGGCCGCGTGCGACGCCCCGGACCGGCAAGGGCGCAGAGACCGGACTCGAGGCGAGCCTCATTGCCACGGTGGCCCCGGTCATGCGGCATCTCGTCGCCTACGCCCGCCGCCGCCGCGCGTGGAGCGAGCTCACGTACCAGCAGTACAACGTGCTGCGCATGATCGACACGATGGGGCCCCAGCCGCAGGCCGAAGTCGCGCGACGCCTGCTGGTCACCGCGCCGGTCGTCACCAGGCTGGCGGCGACGCTGGCCGACGCAGGGCTCGTCGAGCGCCGGACGGATGCGAAGGATCGAAGGGCGGTGCTCCTGGCCCTCACCCCGACCGGTCGGCGTCGGGCGCGCGCCATGCGACGCGACCTGCTCCAGGCCGCCCACGACCTGCTCGAGCCGATCCCCGACGACCGCCGCGAGGCGGTCGCCGCCGCTCTGCAGGAGCTGCAGATCCTCCTGCCCGACCATTCAGTGCGTCGCTGACGCGCTCCGGGCCGGCGGCCCGGTGGCCTCGCGCCTCGCTCCCCTACTGTCGATGTTCGTCACGCCCAGCGGTCCCCTCTTGCGCGCCGATCGCAGCCCAAGGGCAACGATGCCGACGGTCAGGAGCGATAGCGCCGCCCCGGCGAAGAATGCCGCCGGCACGCCCAGGGTCTCGGCGACGGCGCCGGCGAATAGCCCGCCGATTGGCGCCGACCCCGCGAAGACGGTGACGTAGAAGCTCATGACCCGGCCGCGGAGCGCATCGGTGACGTTGGCCTGCACGGTGGCGTTGATGGTGTTGACCATCAGCATGCTCGCGTAGCCGGCAGCCATGACCAGTGCGCCGACGACGATGACGTTCCGGCCAACGCTGATCCCGACCAGGAGCGCCGAGAAGACGACGCCACCGATGAGCATGAGCGGGATGGCGCGGCGCTGGCTCATGACGGCCAGGGTCAGCGAGCCGGCCAGCGAGCCGATGCCCATGACAGCGTAGAGGCCGCCGTACCCCTCGGCCCCGAGGCCCAGCACGTCGTTCGCGAAGAGCGGCAGCAGGATCTGGAAGTTGAAGCCGAAGGCGGCGATACCGCCGAGCAGGACGAGGCACCACAGCACGAGCGGGGTGCGGACCGCGTACCAGAAGCCCTCGCGCATGGACTCGAGCACCGGTGGGTGGCGCTCCGGTCGCGTCATGCGGCGGATCTGCCGCGGGTCCATGAGCAGGAGCCCGGTTAGCACGCCGGCGAAGGTGAGTGTGTTGATGCCGAAGTTGATGCCGACGCCGGCGGTTGCCGACCCGGTGGCGGCCGTTCCCGCGGCGATGATGACGCCGGCCACGGCCGGGCCTACGACGCGAGCCGAGTTGAAGGCCATCGAGTTGAGGGCGATGGCGTTCGGCAGCATGTTGCGCGGCACGAGATCGGCGGCGAGCGCCTGGCGGGTTGGCATCTCGACCGCGTTGACCAGCCCACGCCACAGGCCGAGCCCCATGACCATCCAGATCTCGATGACGCCGGTGATGGTCAGGACGAAGAGGACGAACGCCTGCAGCGCCGACGCGACCCCCGCGCCGATGAGCGCGTGGCGCTTGTCGATGCGGTCGGCGAAGACCCCGCCGAACGGCGCCAGGATCGTGGCCGGCAGGAACTCGAGGGCGGACACGATACCGAGCTGGAGCGGCGAACCGCCCAAGGCCAGCACCAGCCATGGGAGGCTGACCTGCTGCATCCAGGTGCCGATGAGGCTGACGACCTGGCCGGACCAGTAGAGGCGGTAGTTGCGGACGCCGAGCGACTCGAACCCGCGCCGCAACCCACCCAGCGCCGAGCGGAGCGGCATCGTCCGCGGCTGGTCGCTGCGAGGGTCGGCGATGTCCTCGGCCACCGTGCTCCTGCTCATCCGGGGAAGTTGTCCATGCTAATCACCCACGCCAGCAGACGCAGGTGCAGGCCTCATGCCGCCCTTGGCTTCGAGATGGGCTGCGGGGCCGCGGCCGCGGTGGGCGCGAGGTCCTCGAGCCGTGGGACGCGCGCGCCGCGCAGCCTCCAGCCGCCTATGGCGAGGACGATCGCGCCGAGCGCGGCACCGAGGCTGAGCGCCACCGGCGCGCCGAAGGCCTGCGCCACCGATCCCGCGAACAGCCCACCGATCGGCGCGCTGCCGGCGAAGACGGTCACGTACAGCGACATGACCCGGCCGCGGAGCGCGTCGGGCACGCTGTTCTGGATCGTCACGTTGATCGTGTTGACCATGAGCATCGACGCCAGGCCGATGGCGATGACGACCGGGAAGACATACAGCGGATCCCGCACGAAGCCCAGGGTGAAGGTCAGCGCCAGGAACGCAGCCCCGCCGCCGACGATGAGCCGGATGAGCGGGCGCTGGCTCGTCGCGAAGGCGAGCGCCAGCGAGCCGATGAGCGAGCCGACGCCCATGGCGGCGTAGATCGCGCCGTAGCCACCTGAGTCCATGGCCAGGGCACCGCGCGTGAACAGCGGCAGCAGAGTCTGGAAGTTCATCGCCAGCGCCGCCATCCCGCCCAGCAGCACCAGCGGCCACAGGACCGTGGGCGTGGCCCTGGCGTAGCGCAGTCCCTCGGCCAGGCTGGCCCGGACCGATGGGAACCGCGTCGGCCGCTCCACGGCGTGGAGCATCGCCGGCTGGATCAGGAACAGCCCGACGAGCACCGAGACGTAGCTCAGCGCGTTGAGGCCGAAGTTGATGGCGACCCCGAAGACCGCGATCGTCACGCCGGCGATCGCCGGTCCGATCACGCGCGAGAGGTTGAACGAGGTCGAGCTCAGGGCGATCGCGTTGACGAGGTCGTCACGCGGCACGAGCTCGGCGACAAATGCTTGGCGGACCGGCATCTCGATGGAGCCGGCGACGCCCGCGACCAGCGCAAGGGCGTAGATCTGCCAGATTTCGATGGAGCCGCTGGCCGTGAGCGCGAAGAGCGCCGCGGCCTGGGCCATGGCCACGCCGTTGACGACGAGGAGCGTGCGTCGCTTGTCGACGCGATCCGCGAGGACGCCGCCGAGCGGCGCGACGACCATGGAGGGGCCGAAGAGGAAGGCCATCACCAGGCCAAGCTCCAATGGGGAACCGCCGAGCTGCAGGACCAGCCACGGCAGCGCGACCGACTGCATCCAGGTGCCGACCAGGGAGCCGATCTGCCCGAACCAGTAGCGCCGATAG
>DASUFJ010000035.1:0-3500 GCA_036274575.1 Candidatus Limnocylindria bacterium | reverse complement strand
ATGGCCTTGCCGCGTCCGACGCACTGCGCCTCGAGTCGGCCCGCTACCGGGGAGCGCTGCGCCATGCGTCGCGCTTGGGCGTCGCAGGGGCCGACGAGGCGCTCGCGGCACACCGGGCGGCGCTGCGGGAGCGGCCTCGGCCTCAGTGGCGAGTCCTCGTGCCTGAGCATGCCGTCCGCCTTGAGCGCGACGGTCGCTGGACGGTCTGCGTCACCTGCCGCCAGCGGGTGGTGGGTGCGCAGCTCGCCCGCGCGCGACGAGCCCGGCGGCCACTGCGCCACAGTCTCTGGACTGCTGAGATCGGCAGCTGACCCCCGTGCGGCGACCGGGCAACCCCTAGGCCGGCGCCGGGACCCGATCGCGGGCGAGCGCGGCGGCCTCCGCCAGTCGCCGCACCGCATCCGGCGTGCGCGGGTAGATGTGGGTGATGAGGTGGCTGATGCCGAGCTCGTCGTAGCGGGCGAGGGCGTCGGCGACCTCCTCGGTCGTCCCGCGGATCGCCCGTTCCGGCGTGTCGTCGGGTGCGCCCTCGAAGGCGGCGAAGATTCCCGCCGTGCGCACCAGGCTCGACCGGTCGCGGCCGGCCTCATCCAGCGCGGCATCGAGGTTCGTCAGGCGCGTCCGCAGCTCGTCGGCGTTGCGCGGGTCGCCATACCAGGCGCCGTTCCACTGGTCCGCGTGGCGCGCCACGAGACCCAGCATGCGCGGCTGCTTGCCGGCGATGAGGATTGGCGGTCCATCCGGCCGTACCGGGCGGGGGAGGAGCAGCGCGTCCTCCACGCGGTAGTAGCGCCCGTCAAACGTCACCGACTCGCCCCTCAGGAGCGGCTTGATGATCTCGAGGCCTTCCGCGAAGCGGCTGACGCGGTGGTCGAACGGATAGCCGAAGGCATCGAACTCCGGCTGGTGCCAGCCGCACCCGAGCCCCAGGATGAGCCGGCCGTTGCTGATCTGGTCGAGCTCGACCGCCATCTTGGCGGTGAGCGCCGGATTGCGGAATGGGAGCGCCAGGACCAGCGGACCGATCTCGACCCGCGAGGTCACGGCCGCGACGGCGGTCAGCAGGGTCCACGACTCGTGGATGCCGACCGTCTCGCCCTCGTCGCGGAAGATGAGATGGTCGGCGCCCCACACCGAGTCGAGGCCCCCCTCCTCAGCGGCAACGGCCATCTCCCTGAGGACGGAGTAGCCGCTCGTCTCGTCCTCGGCCAGGGGAAGCATGAGCCCGATCTTCATGCAGGTCATCGTAGCGTCGCGCGTGCCAGCGTCCGGCTAGGGTTATCCCCGCCATGTCCACCGCGCCGCTCGACGGCATCCGGGTCATCGACGCCAGCCGCGTGCTGGCCGGACCGTTCGCCACTATGCTGCTCGCCGATCTCGGCGCCGACGTCGTGAAGATCGAGCCGCCTGAGGGGGATGAGACACGCCGATGGGGCCCGCCGTGGTGGGGCGAGCCGACCGACGGACGGAGCGCCTACTTCGCATCGGTCAATCGCAACAAGCGCAGCGTCGTGCTCGACTTGCGCACCGATGACGCCCGAGCGCATCTCGACCGCCTCCTCGACGGGGCCGACCTGCTCGTGCATAACTATCGGCCGTCGACCGCCGAGCGCCTCGGGCTGGCGGCCGATCGGCTTCGCCAGCGGCACCCGCACCTCGTCGTCTCCGTCATCGGCGGCTTTCCGGGCGACCAGGCGGAGCGATCCGCCTACGACCTCGTGGCCCAGGCGGTCTCGGGCTTGATGTCGATCACTGGCGAGCCGAGCGGGCCGCCGATGAAGGTCGGAGTGGCGGTGCTGGACCTCATCGCGGGGCTCGAATGCGCGGTCGGGGCCCTCGCGGCACTCGTCGGTCGGGGGCGCGGGGGCGGCGCGCTCGTCGAGGTCAGCCTGGTCGAGGCGGCCATCGGCTCGCTCATCAACGTCCTCGGCAACCATCTCGCCAACGGCGCGGAGCCGGGCCGCCACGGCACCGCGCACCCGAACATCGTGCCCTACCAGTCATTCGCGGCGCGCGGGGGCGCCCTGGTCGTGGCGGCCGGCACCGACTCGCAGTTCCGCCGCCTCCTCGACGTTTTCGGCCTCGATGACGCCGAAGCCCGGTTTGCCACGAACGCCAACCGTCTCGCCCGGCGCCAGGAGCTCATCGCCTGGCTCGAGCCGGCCATTGCCGATCGGGATCGCGACGAGCTCGTCGCGGCGCTCCTCGAGGCCGACGTCCCCGCCGGTCCCGTCAACTCCGTCCCCGAGGCCGTGGCCGCGATGGAGGCGTCGGTCGGACCGTGGGTGGAGGAGACCGACGGCGTGCGACTGCCGCCCAGCACGATACGCCTCGACGGGACCCGGCCATCGGTGCGGCGTCCACCGCCGCGGCTGGGCGAGCACACAGCGGAGGTCCTCGGCGAGGGAGATACCCTGCCGGCATGATCCGCGTTGTCATCGCCGTCGTCCTCGTCACCCTCGTGGGCGCTGCCTTCTACCTCGTCGTTCGGCCCGGCCAGGAGGTCGCGAGCGGCTCCAATCCCGGGGTGACGATCGCCTGCGACGGATCGACGGGCGTCGGCGCGGACGAGTGCCGGAGCTGGGGTGACGCGGTCCTCGCACTGGGCGCGCCGTCATCGACGTTCGAGTTCGAGGACGTCGACCGCCTGCGCTTCTCGAGGCCCCTGTTCGGCTTCGGATCGCCATGCCAGGTCGCGTACTACCTGGAGCGCTACTCCGATGACCCGGCCTGGGAGGATGACGTTTCCTGCGCCGGGGAGTGAACGCGACCTCCCTCTGGTAGGCTCTTCGTCGCGCGGGAGTAGCTCAGTTGGCAGAGCGCGACCCTTCCAAGGTCGATGTCGCGGGTTCGAGACCCGTCTCCCGCTCCAACTCACCCATCCGCGTCGAGTCCTTGCCGCTCGGCGATGGCGAGGAGTAGAGTCGAGTCCGATTCGGATCGAGGCTGGCTCAATGCGTCGTCGCACCGTCGTTCCGGTCCTGGCCATCCTGACGGCTTCGCTCATCGCCCCCGCATCGGCCTTCGCCAAGCACGGTGGCAACCCGGACGCGACCTTCGTCCCCGACGTGGCCGCCTGCCGTCCGACGTCTGATGCCGACAGCCTCGACATCCTGAGCAATTTCTACCCCGGCTACTGGTGGGACCACACCGACCTGACCGTCGTCGCCAAGGTCCACCCCAGCGCCACGCCGGAGCAGCGCGCCGCCATCGCCGATGCGATCGCCACCTGGGACGCGGTCCTCCGCTCGTGCTTCGACGGCCTCATCACGCTCACCGATGTCACCGGACAGCCGCGCCGTGGCGCGGACATCGTCGTGCACTACGTGCCCACCGCCGGCGGGGTCGTCTTCGCCGGCTACGCCGTGTGCGGCGACCACAAGTGCCCGAACATCCTGGTCCGCACCGACCTTCCGCCGAGCCTGGGCGTGGACCCGTACGAGCCGTTCTACCTCGGCTGGGTGACGCTCCACGAGCTGGGCCACGCCCTGGGGCTGGGG
>DASUFJ010000034.1:0-23917 GCA_036274575.1 Candidatus Limnocylindria bacterium | reverse complement strand
GCGAGGCCGGTCGTCTCGTCGGGCATGCGGACGAGCTCGACGCCGGTGATCTCGCGAATCATGATCTCGGCCGCGAAGACCTCGCAGCCTCGCAGGAGATGGCCGCCGACGCAGGCGCCGGACGCATCGGCGAAGGTGCCGTGTGCGTGGAGGAATGGCCGGTCGTCGCGGAGGCTGACGTTGCCGGTGAAGCCCACGATCTCGTGGTGGGTGCCCGACGAGAGCTCGCGATAGCGGTGGTCTCCCTGCTCGTAGTAGGCGAAGGCCGCCCGGCGGAGGGCGCCGATCGCCGTGACCTGCGCGGCCACGACGCTGTGCTCGAGGCAGAAGCGCTCGATCTCTTCGACGAGGTCGCTGCCGGTCTCGAGCCGGCCGACGAAGCCGCGCCCGGCCTTGAGCTCCTGGAATCCGGCTGGCATCAGTCGCTCCTTATTCGAAGTGCTTCAGGTTGCCGACGATGGGCATGCTGGCCGCGACGCGCGCGGGGTAGAGGCCCGCAAGAGCCGCAACTCCGGTGCCGACCAGAACGACGCCGGCGAGCAGGCCCCACGGCAGCCGGATCGCGGCGTCGCTGCCCCCGGCGCTGAGGCTGCCGACGAGCGCGAGGGCGACGAGCAGCCCGGTGGCGATGGCCAGCAGCCCGGCGATGGCGCCCATGATCGCGGCCTCGGAGACGACCATGGCCTGGACCTGCCCCACGGTCATGCCGTGCGAGCGGAGGATGGCGATCTCGCGAACCCGCTCCGCGACGCCCACGCCGAGCGTGTTGACGATCCCGAGCGCCGCGATCACGACGGCGACGAGGGCCAGGACGTCGAAGAGCCCGGCAAGGCGTTCGAGTGGGCCGGCGACCTCGTCGGCCAGGTCGGCGGCGGCCAACGGCTGGGCCGCCAGCGTCACCGCGGCCTCGCGCACGGCAGCGTCGACCGCTGCGGCCGCGACGCCGGACTGCGGGACGAGGATCCAGAGCGAGGCGGTCGTGGCGCCGAAGAGGTCCCGCGCGTCGGCGGAGCTGACGAGCAGGGCGCCGTCCGGCGTGCGCCCCGGGATCGAGTACTCGACCAGACCCGCGACCGTGACGTCCGCGCTCGAGCCACCGGGAACGCCGAGCGTAAGGACGTCGCCGACGTCGATCCCCTCCCGGGCGGCGTAGGCCGCGGGCAGGAGCACCGAGCCGCCGGCGCGCAGGGCGTCGAAGGCCTCGGCCCTCGTGGCGCCGCTGATGATCAGGGCGTCGGCGTCCTGGAACACGTTCGGATCGATGCCGGCGATGGCCGCCTCCTCGCGTCCTCCGCCATCGGTGACGCGGACGACCGGCGCCTCCAGCACCGGGCTCGCGACCGATACGCCGTCGATCGCCTCGAACGTCGGCCGGAACGACTCGACGTCGACGGGGAGCGTCGTGCGGATGGCACGGCCGCCGGGCAGGATCGAGGCGACCTGCCACTCGGTTGCAGCTCGCGCGGATTCGGCGACCGTGCCCAGGGCGACGACCGTGGCCAGGGCGATCATCATCGCGCCGACTGTCAGCCCGGTGCGGACCCGATCGCGGGACAGGTTGAGCCGCCCGAGCATGCCCTGCGCGCCGAAGAACCACTCGAACGGGCGACCGATGAAGCGGCCGATGGGCTCCAGGACCCACGCCGCGGCCAGCGCGCCCCCCAGCAACAGCCCGAGGGAAGCGAAGACGGCCACCGGTGCCGCGCCGGCACCGCTGACGGCGAGGAGCGCGATCGCAACGATGGCGACGACGATCTCGGCCGCCACGAGCGGGCCGAGCCGATCGGACAGCGACCGCTCAGGCTGATGGGACGCCCGGAGCGCCTCGAGCGGCGAGAGGGCGGATGCGCGCAGCGCCGGAACCACGGCGCCGATGAGGGTCACGACGACTCCCAGCGCGACGGCCGCCAGCAGCCCGCCAATCGGCAGGGGCAGGCCCACCGCCAGCACGGCGCGTGTCGACGCGAGGAAGCTGGTGAGGGCGGCGGCCAGCACGAGGCCGAGCAGGACGCCGCCGGCACCTCCGGCGACGCCCAGGGCGAGCGCCTGGCGCACGACGAGGCCCACGACCTGGCGCGCGGTCGTCCCCGCCGCGCGCAGCAGACCCAGCTCGCGCGTCCGCTCGCCGACGGTCATGGCCAGCGTGTTGCCCACCAGGAAAGCGCCGACGACGAGGCTCACGAACCCGAAGAGGAAGGCGGTACCGATGAACGCCTCGCGGGCCGGCGCGAAGCGCGCGGCGAGATCGGCGGGCGTCTCCAGCACGAACGGCTCGTCGAGGGTCGCGGTGACCTGCTCGATCTGCGCCGGCGTCGGGCTGTCCCCGAGGTCGAGGTCGATGTAGCGCACCGGCGACGGCACCTCGAAGGCCTCGTCGAGGGTCTCGCGCGAGGCGACGATGACCTCCCCGCGCTCGAGCAGCGAAAACCCGGTGTCGTCCATGAGACCGACGATCCGCAATGGTGGGACTTGCGGACGACGGCCTGAGAGGAGGAGCGCGTCACCGAGGCCCAGGCCGTTCGCGGACGCCCACGAGGCCGGGACGAGCGCGTCCGTCGGGCTGTCCGGCGACAGCGGGAGGCCGGCCCGGAGCGGGATGTCACGCAAGGCGACGTCATCGGTCGGGTCGATGCCGAGGACGAGGAGCGTGAAGACCCGCTCGTTCTGGCCGGGCGCCGTCGACACCGTGAGCCGCCGCTCCGACACCGGGGCCGCGGCGGCCACCGACGGCAGCCCACGCAGGGCCTGGACCGTGCGCGGCCCGAAGCCCTCGTCGGCGAAGGCTCGGAGCCGCACGTCGGCACGGCCGAGGAGGCCGACGCTCACGCTCTCGAGCGCCTGCTCGGACGCGGAGCCGACGACGATCGTGGCGGTCACCACGGCGACGCCCAGAGCCACGCCGATGATCGAGAGGGCGGTGCGCAGCGGGCGCGAGAGGAGCCCGCGCCAGGCGATCGCCGAGAGCCGCATCGGTCCCTTACAGGCCGAGCGCAGCGAGGCGCCGGATCAACGGCCGGGCCTCGTGGTCGCGACGACGGCCGAGCTCGATCTCGTCGCGCACCTGGCCGTCACGGACGACGAGGACACGGTCCGCGTACGCGGCGGCGCGAGCGTCATGCGTGACGAGGACGACCGTCTGCCCCAGCCGATCGGCCGAGTCCCACAGCAGGTCGAGGATCTCGGTGCCGGTCGTGTAGTCGAGGTTACCGGTGGGCTCATCGGCCAGGAGGATGGCCGGTCGCGTGGCCAGTGCACGCGCGAGGGCAACGCGTTGCTGCTCGCCGGCCGACAGCTGGTCCGGTCGATGGTCGGCCTTCTCCTCCAGCCCCACGAGCGCGAGGAGCTCCGTGATGCGCTCCTGGTGCCGGGCCGCGCCGTCGCCACCGATGAGGAACGGGAGCGCGACGTTCTCGGCGACGGTGAGGAGCGGGATGAGGTTGAAGAACTGGAAGACGAATCCGGTCTTCTCGCGCCGCGTCAAGGTGCGGTGCTCCTCGTCGAGGGTCGAGATGCTGATCCCGTCGATGACGACCTCGCCCGACGTCGGCAGGTCGAGCCCGCCGAGGAGGTGAAGCATGGTCGACTTGCCCGACCCCGAGGCCCCCATGATGGCCACGAACTCGCCGGACTCGACGGCCAGGGAGACGCCGCGCAGCGCCTCCACCTCGCCCTCGCCCAGCGGGTAGCGCTTGACGAGGTCGCGAGCCTCGAGGATCACCGGCATGTCGGCGAGAGTCTAGCCGTCCGCCCACCGGCTCTGGGCGGCCGCTGACGCGCTCAGCCGAAGAGGAAGCCGAGGACGGCGCCGACGACACCCTCGAGGAACCCGGCCTGCGGAGCGCCGGCGGCCTGGACCTCCATCTCGCCGTGAGCAAGTGCGACGACCGGCTCCTTCGGTGTCATGGCCGCGGTCATGGCCGCCGCTCGGGTGGCGGCGACCTCGTCCACGCGCAGCCGGACGGCGAGGTCGAAGCTCCTCGGCGCCGAGACGAGGGTCGTCGTGCCGTCGATGCCAGCCGTGGAGACCGGGCGCCGCGGCGCGTCGACATCCACGTGCTTGGCCTTCGGCTTCGGCTTTGCCGTCGGCTGCGGCTGGGTGTAGGTGGCCGACGAACCACCACCGCCACCACCGCCGCCGGAGCCGCCGCCGCCACCGGACGAAGGGGGCGGCGCCGGCGCCGTTCCGGAGGCCTTCGCCTGCATGAACAGCTCGGTGTACATGCGCGTGTTCTGCACGTGACCGAGGAACGCCTTGTTGTCGGCGGCCGCGGCGCCGACGCCGGCGTGCGTGAAGCGCGGGTCGAGGACGTTGGCCCGATGGCCGGCGGAGCCCATGAAGGCCTCGTGGACGCTGACCGGCGACTGGGCGTCGCTCAGGCCCGAGTTCCAGCCGATGTTCTCGCCGGCCCAGTCGTAGCTAAGCCCGTTGGCGTCGTAGTACGCGTACACGAGGCATCCGCACCCGGCGATGGTGTGGCTGAAGTAGCTCTTGGCCAGCATGTCGGAGCTGCGCCAGCGCGCCAGGCCAATGAGGGTCGAGTGCTGCTGCAGGACGCGCACCCCGTTGTTGGCCCGTGCGCCGTTGAGGAGCTGCCACAGGGTGGCCTCCGCCGAGCCCTGGTTCCAGGCGGATGCGGTGGCCGGTGCTCCCACGATGAGCCCGGCGGCCACGAGCGCAGAGAGCCCGAGGCCGAGGGTGCGGGCGACGATGCGGTCCGGTCGTCGTCGCGGGAGGTGCGGCATCCGATGTCTCCAGGCGGCGGGAAGCGGGCGGCTCGGCGCCCGTCGTCCACCGTAGGCGTGAGGTTCGGATGGGTCTGTAGCCGAGACGTCCGGTCCGGGGGGTGACGGACGGGCCGGTGCGGTACCACCCGGCGGCAGGACGATCGAGTGGCCGGTGACGGCACGCGACGTGCTGCTGATGCGATCTCAACCGCCTGGGGGACGCCGCCCGCCGTGAAGAGCCACTCGGTCCTCGTCGTCGACGACGAGGCCAACGTTCGGTCGCTGTATCGCGACGCGCTGTCGGATGCCGGCCACGACGTGACCGTCGCCTGCGACGGCGTCGCGGCCCTCGACATCCTGCGCCATGGCCGGGTCCCCTGCGTCGTGCTCAGCGACGTCCGCATGCCGCGCATGGACGGCTTCGAGCTCTCTCGCGCCGTCGCCGCGGATCCGCAGCTCGCCGCGGTCCCCATCGTGGTCATGACCGGCGACAAGGTGCTGTCCTGGACCTCGCCGGCGCGCGACAAGTACGCGGTCGACGAGCTCGAGGCGCTGATCGAGCGATCTTGCCGGCTGCATCGGGGCGCCGGGAGCGCGGCCGCGGGCTAGCTCTCCGACGCCGACTCCGAGGCCTGGATCTCGGTCGCTTCCTCCTCGACCCGTTCGGCGGCGAGCGCCACGAGCTCCTCGCGCGGCGCGTCCGGAGACTCCTGGCGGACCTCCTCGATGACCTCCTCCGGCGACTCGGCGGCCTCCTCGAGCGCTCGCAGGTTCACGGCGTAGTTGAAGAAGACGTTCAGCACGGCGATGACGGGGAGCACGAAGATCGCGCCCCACAGTCCGGCGATCGTGGCGCCGACGAGCAGCGCGACGATGACCGTGATCGGGTGCATGCCCAGCGCCTCGCGCATCAGCCGCGGCTGGACGTAGTTCACGAGGATGGTCTGGACGATCAGCAGCGCGGGCGCCACGAGGATTACCCACGGGGTCGCGAAGACGAGCGTCCCGAGGATGGGCGGGATGAGCGCCAGCGGAGGCCCGAAGAACGGGATCAGCATGGCCAGCGTCGAGGTCGCGACGATCAGGAACCCGAACGGCAGCCCGAGGAGGAGGACCACGGCCCCGGTGAGGAGCGCCTGGATGGCGGCGAGGAGGACCTGGAGGCGCAGGAAGCCACCGAACGAGCGAGAGACGGTGCGCTCGAAGATCTCGCTCTCGTGCGCGTACCGCGACGGGATGACGCGGTGGATCCTGGCCAGGATGTTCTCGCTATCGGCCAGCATGTAGAGGCTGAGGATGATGACCAGGACGAAGGACCCGAGGATCGAGGCCGTCATCTGCGGCGCCTCACCGATGGCCGAGGCCGCCGAGTTCACGACCGCGTCCTCGACCTCCTCGAAGATCTGGGTCAGGTCCGGCTGGAACCGCCCGAACGAGATCGCATCCTCGGCGTCCTCGAGCGTGGCGATGACGGTGGGCCTGACCTCGGGGTAGATCGCCGTGAACTGGTTGAGCGACGTCGCGATGGAGGACGCGGCGTAGAACAGCACGAAGCCGATGCCGACGAGGGCTGCGGCATATGTCGCCCCGATCGCGAGCCCGCGTCCGGCATTCGCGCGCTCCATGAGGAACGACACGATCGGCGAGAGGATGAAGGCCAGCAGCCAGGCGACAAAGACGATGAGGAAGATCTGCCAGAAGTCGCCGAGCACCGCGACGAGGAGGCCCAGCAGCAGAAGCGAGACGTAGATCGTCGCGACGATAATGAAGGTGGATCGCCACCAGCGCTCGCGACGCTGATCCGCCAGCGGATCTTCCGACGGGTTCACGCGCCGATCATGGCAGAGCGTCACAAGCGATAGCCGTCCAGGGAGGTGCGGATGTGGCCGACACATTGAACGAGGACGCCACGGCGACCATCGGTCCCGAGGAGGGTGGTGGCCCACCGATCGGGCTGCCGTGGACGCTGATCGTCGACGGCGAGGACTGGTCTGCCGATCTCGAGCACGGCGCTCCCCTGCCGCGCATCGGCGACCGCATCGACTACATCGCCGACGACGGTCGCCAGCGGCGCTTCCGCGTGCGCGAGGTCGTCCACACCGTCCAGAGCTCCCCTGACGAACGCCCCCGGGTGCGCGACGAGTCGTCGAGCCCGAACTCGACGGTCGAGGGTGCCGGCGACCGCCAGCCCGGCAGCCTTCGGGCCGGCCTGCCGCAGGTGATCGTCAGTCCCGAGGACTGAGCTCCTCACGCGCCGAGGCGACCCGCGCGACCGCGAGCTCGAGCGTCGGGTCGCGTCGGGGCTCCCACGCGCGTCCGACGCGGAAGCCGTCGGGCTCGACGCCGTCGATCACCCATCGTGCCTGGCGCGCCGCGCCTTCGGCAGCTGCCTCGGTGCCCTCCGGCCGCGACACCGGCAGGCCGCTGATGTCGGCGACGAGCTGGCACCAGGCGTCCGAGCGCGAGCCGCCGCCGACCGCGATGAGAGCCTCGGGAGCCACCCCGACCCGCCGCAGTGCGTCGAGCCCATGGGCGAGCCCGGCGGTGAGGCCCTCGACGGCGGCGCGGATGATATCGACGGGGGCGTGGTCGAGGCGAAGGCCGTCCATCCGGCCGGATGCGGTCGGGAGGTCGGGCGTGCGCTCGCCGGAGAGGTACGGGAGGAAGGTCAGGCCACGCGCGCCCGGAGGTGAGGCCTCGAGTGCGGCATCGACGCTCGGCGCGGAGGCGCCGATGAGCCCGCGCAGCCAGTCCACCACGCCGGTCCCGTTGAGCATGCACGCGAGCGGCAGCCATCCGCCTGCCGAGTCGCAGAACGCGGCGACCTCGCCCGCGGGATCGACCGCCGGCTCGTCACGCCGCGTGGCCGCCGTGATGGAGGTTCCGAGCGAGACGACGACCGGCCCGGGATGCACCGCCCCGACGCCGATGGCAGCGCACATGTTGTCGCCACCCCCGGCGACCACCGGGATCTCGGGCGGCAGCCCGAGCTCCGCAGCCGCCGGTTCGCGGAGCTCGCCGACGACCGAGCACGAGTCGACGACCGGGGGAAGTGCCGTGCCCCAGTCGCGGTCGGGATCGATCGCGTGAAGCACCGGGTCGGAGTACCGGCGGGCGCGGACGTCGAAGTAGGCCGTGCCGGAGGCGTCGCCGGGCTCGGTGACGAAGGCGCCGGTCAGCCATCGGTTCACGTAGTCGTGCGGCAGGCAGAACCGGACGGCGCGGCGATATGCCTCGGGCTCGTGGCGACGCAGCCAGAGCAGCTTGGGTGCCGTGTAACCCGCCAGGAACCGGTTGCCGGTGAGCCGGAGCGGGGCGTCGGGGCCGCCGACCGCATCGGTCAGGATGGCGCAGTCCTCGGCGGTGGTCGTGTCATTCCACAGCTTCGCCGGCCGGACCGGGTGATCCCCGTCGTCCATCGCCACCAGACCGTGCTGCTGCCCGGAGACTCCGATGCCGCGCACGGTCGCCCCCGGTGTCGCGGCCAGCACCTCGCGCACCGCACGTGTCGCTGCCGCGATCCAGTCAGCGGGATCCTGCTCGCTGGTGCCGTCGACCCGAACGTCGAGCGCGTGCGGTGCCGAGCGAACGCCGAGGACGGCGCCGGTCGCGCCGTCGAGGAGCAGGGCCTTCGTCGACCCGGTGCCGCAGTCGATCCCCACGAAGCATGGTCGTGCGACGCTCATCCACGCTGCATGGTAGAGGCTGTATCAGTCCCTACGCCGCGACGGCGCTCATCGGCATCCCCGGGTCCGCGAGCCGTTTGGGATCGACCTCGGCTGCATCCTTCACCAGGGCGGCGAGCTCCTTCCCCGCGTCCCAGACGTTGGCGTTGAGCGCCGCCGCGACCCGGCCGTCCTGGACCCAGAAGGCGACGAAGGAACGCGACGCGGGGTCGCCCCGGATGACCACGTCGGCTCCGGGAGGCGGGAGGCCGCGGACCTCGATCCCCAGGTCGTACTGGTCCGAGAAGAAGTACGGCGTGCGGTCGTACGGCTCGTCGAAGCCGATGGCGTTCCGCGCCGCCGCACGGCCCTGGCGCTTGGCATTGTCCCAGTGCTCGATGCGGAGCCGGCGGCCGAGCCGTGGATGATCCGCGGCGGCGATATCGCCGGCCGCGTAGATCGCCGGGTCGGAGCTCTGAAGTCTGGCGTCGACGGCGACGCCGCCCTCCGCGATGGCCAGATCGGCCCGCCGCGCCAGCTCGATGCGTGGCGTGACGCCGACCCCGACCACGACGAGGTCCGCCGGCAGCCTCCGGCCGTCGCTGAGCTGGACCGCGCTGGCGCGCTCCTCGCCGACGATTCCGGCCACGTGTCCGGCGACGAGCTCGACGCCATGCTCACGGTGGAGGCCGGCATACACCTCGCCGATCTCGCTCCCGAGGACACGCTCCAGCGGACGCGGCAGGTTCGTCACGAGCGTGACGGTGGCACCCAGCTGGCGCAGAGAGGCGGCGACCTCCGCGCCGATCCAGCCGCCGCCGACGACCACGACGCGGTCGGCCGCGCCGAGAGCGGAGCGGATGGCCTCGGCGTCGTCGAGCGTCCGCAGGACGTGCACCCCCGGCAGGTGCGCCCCGCCCGCCAGTGCACGCGGTGCAGCGCCCGTGGCAAGAATGAGGCGGTCGTAGGCGAGGCGCTCACCGCCGTCCAGCTCCACCGTCCGCTCAGTGCGATCGATGGTCATCGCCCGACGCCCGAGAATCAACGTGACGCCCTCGTCGTCGTATGCGGCCTCGGGCCGGACGACGAACGCCTCTGCGTTCTCCTCGCCACGCAGGTAGGCCTTCGACAGCGGCGGTCGCTCGTACGGCAGGTGCGGCTCCTCGGCGACGAGCGTCACCGCGCCCTCGAATCCGGCCTCCCGGAGGGCGAACGCGGCCGTGCCGCCGGCGAGGCCGCCGCCGACGACGACGACGCGGTCGATCGCCGCGCTCATCGGCCCGAGCCGTTGAAGCTGCCGGGGAAGGCGGCGATGATGCCGTCAGACAGCATGTCAGCCATCTGCAGGATCTGGACATGGACCCGGTCGTACGCGGCGATGTCGCCGGCGTAGTCGCCGTCCAGCCGGGCCACCGCCTCCTGGAGGGTCAGGTCGAGGTGGTCACGCATGTGGGCGCTCATCATCTCGAACGGCCAGCTCTGCGGGTTCGCGTCGGCCAGGAATCGCGCGATGTCGTCCGCGTTGGCATACCAGCGGTTCAGCGCGTCCTGGAGCCCGGCCTGGTCGCCGGCCTTGGCCTTGGTGATGGCCTCGGCGGCGAGGGCGATGTGGTCGTTGAGCAGAGCGGTGAGCGCGTCACCGGCCTCGGCGCCGTAGAAGGCTCCGACCGCGGCTCCGATGTCCGCCTGGTTCTGGAAGAGCCGCTCGGCCGTCGGGCCGATGTCCGGCAGGTCGGTGTCGAGGGTCGCGGCGCTGACGATGTAGAGCCGCGTCCACGTGATGTGGTCCTCCCACAGCTTGCGCATCTCGGCGCGGAAGGCGCTCGCGGTTGGCTTGTCGCTGCGGGCAAGGACGGTGGACGAGGCGGCGGCGCCGGCGATCGTGACCGCTCCGAGGACGGCAACGACGAGCGCGAGCCTGGCGAATCGGGGCATGGGGCGTCTCCTGGCATGGCTTCTATAATCGAACTGCATATGTTATAGAATACAAACCCGGATCGGTCAAGCCCATGCGACAACACTCATTGGTCATAGAATGAACTCAATGCTGAACAACCCAACCGAGCAGGGTCTGGAGCAGCTGGCCGTGCTCGCCGAGCCGCTTCGTCGCCGGCTCTACCTCCACGTCGCCGAGCAGACGGCGCCCGTCAGCCGCGATGCCGCGGCCACCTCGCTGGGCATCGCCCGCTCCCTCGCCGCGTTCCATCTCGACCGCCTGGTCGACGCGGGCCTCCTGGCGACCGAGTTCCGCCGTCTCTCCGGCCGAACCGGCCCCGGCGCCGGACGCCCGGCGAAGCTCTACCGCCTTGCCGACGGCGAGGTCAGGGCGATCCTTCCCGAACGGCGCTACGAGGTCGCCGCCGAGCTCTTCGCACAGGCGCTGGCCGCGCCTGAGAGCGGTCCTGAGGCCCTGGCCGAGGCGGCCTCGACCTACGGCGTGGAGCTGGGGACCGAAGCACGGCGGCGGGCCGGTCCGCGCGCCGGTAGCCGTCAGCGGCTCACGGCCCTGCGCTCGGTGCTCCGCGACGCCGGCTACGTGCCGGTCGAGCAGCCCGGCGAGCTGCGCATGCTGAACTGTCCGTTCCACGAGCTCGCGCAGCGCCATCGACAGCTGACGTGCGGGATGAACCTGGCGCTGCTCCAGGGCATGCTCAGCGGCGCGCGCCTGCCGGGCGAACTGGCTCGCCTGGACCAGCGTCCGGGCATGTGCTGCGTGGCGATCTCCACGGGGTGAACGCCCGCGGGGCCATCTATGCCGGCACCGCCGCGATCCTCTACGGCAGCGCCTACGTCGCCACCGCCATCGCGCTGCGCAGCTTCACGCCACTCACCATCGGGGCCTGGCGCGGCCTCGCCGGCGCCGCCCTCGTGATGGTCCTCGTTCTCGCCGCCGGCATGCGCACGACGCTTCCGCGGCGCCTGGACCGCGCGACGGCGTGGCGGCTCGGCGTGCTCGGCCTCGTGGGCGGGGCGATCTTCGTGGTCGCCATCAACGCGGCGGTGGCGCTCATCGGCGCATCGGTCACGGCGTTCGTCGCCGGCCTCTATGCGGTGACCGCGGCCATCCTGGCCGTCCCGGTCCTCGGCGAGCGGCTTGAGCGCTCGACCCTGGTCGCGCTGCTGGCGGCGCTGGTGGGGACGGCGCTGCTGGCCGAGGTGCAGCCAGGCGAGGAGACGGTGCTCGGAATCGGTCTGGCGCTGCTCGCGGCGCTGTGCTTCGGGCTGTTCCTGGTCCTCTCGCGGCGCTGGGGCACCGCGCACGGCCTAACCGGTCCCCTCGTCGGGCTGGCGACGCTCACGATCTCCGGCGTGCTCTGCCTGCTCCTCGCGCTCGCGGCCGGGCAGCCGATGGTCCCGGACGCGGCGCGGCTGGATGCCGTCATCGCCACCGGATGGATCGCCGTGGCGCCGGGAGCGGCGGGGCAGGTGCTGGTGGTGGCCGGGATGCGACGCCTGGAGGCGCGCTATGCCTCGGCCATGCTCCTCCTCAACCCGCCGACCGCGGCGATCCTGTCGGTGCTGCTGCTGGGCCAGGGATTGACGCCGGTCCAGCTCGTCGGAGCCGCCGCGGTCCTCGTCGCGATCGCCTTCGCGAGCGGCATCGTCGGCCACCGCCGTCACCCGTATTCGCGTGGTCGCGTTGTTTGACGTCGGTCTGGGGAGGCCGCGATGATCCGCGGATGACCGGGCCCGGATCGGACACGGTCTCCCGAGGAGAGGTGAAGGACCCCATGCCACGGCCCTTGCGGACTGCGACGCTCGTTGGCGTCCTTGTGCTGATCCTCGGCGGCTGCGGCAAGGCGGCCGAGGCGCCGTCGTCCCCCACCGTCGGCCGACCGGAGCTCGCCGAGCTCACGATCGGCGTCCTCCCCATCGCCGACGTCGCGCCCATCTACCTCGCCATCGATCGCGGCCTCTTCGCGAACGAGGGCCTGGAAGTGACCGTGGAGCTGGTGCAGGGCGGTGCGGCGGCGATCCCCGCCCTCGTCGCGGGTGATCTCGACATCGCGTACGGCAACTGGGTCTCGTTCCTGCTCGCCAACCAGGCGGACGTCGACCTCCGTGCGGTTGCCGCCGGCGTCGCTGCCGCGCCGGGCTTCACCGAGCTCCTCGCGCTCCCCGAGTCCGGGCTCGAGGGCAATCCGGCCGGCCTCGCCGGCACGACCGTCGCGGTGAACACGCTGGCGAACATCGGGGAGCTCGCGATCCGCTCGACCCTGCGGGACGCCGGCCTGGAGCCCGATGCGGTCCAGCTCATCGAGTTCCCGTTCCCGGAGATGGCCGCGGCGCTGGAGCGTGGCGATGCCGACGTCATCTGGGCCAGCGAGCCCGTTCCCACGGTGGTCAAGCGCGATCTCGAGGCCGTGGTCGTCACCGACTCCTTCGTGGGCGAGATGGACGCCTTCCCCGTTGCCGGCTACCAGGCCACCGAGGAGTTCGTGAACGCCAACCCGAACACCGTCGCGGCGTTCCGCCGAGCCCTCGCCTCCGCGGTCGCGCTCATTCGGGATGAGCCAGATGCCCTGACCGATACGCTTCTGGCCTACACCGGCCTGCCGCGGGAGGTCGTCGAGGAGCTCTCGCTGCCGAGCTACGAGGCGGGGTTGGATGCGGCGACCCTCGAGCGGGTCCGCGACTACCTCGTGGAGTTCGGGCTGCTCGAGGAGGGCCTCGACGTGTCGGGGCTGGTCGCGGCGGGATCGCGTTCGGAGTGAGCTCCGATCTCGGCGCCGATCGCGCGCCGAGACGTGTCCTGCGCGGCCTGCTCGGGACGCTCGTCATCCTCGGGACAATCGAGGCCGCGATCCGGCTGGCGGGGAGCGGCGGCAGCGGTGCCATCCCTCCACCATCGCTGGTCGTCCCGACCATCGGGCGGCTCGTCACCGACGGAGCGTTCCTCGTCAACGTGGCGTGGACTCTCGCGGCCTGGACGTTGGGGATGCTGCTGGCGACGGCCATCGCCGTCCCGGCCGGCATCGTGCTGGCGTCGTCGCGCTGGGTCCACCTCGCCGCCGTGACGGCCATCGACTTCCTGCGCCCGATCCCGTCGGTCGCGCTCATCCCCCTGGCCATCCTGCTCCTCGGCCGTGGCCTGCCGATGCGCGTCGTCCTCATCGCCTTCGCCGCGATCTGGCCGATCCTCTTCAACACCATCACCGGAGTCCGTGCAGTGGATCCCGTCGCCCGCGACACCGCCCGTGCGTTCGGCCTTGGCCGCGGCCGCACGTTCCTGGACGTCACCCTGCCGACCGCGCTCCCCTCGATCGCGACCGGCCTTCGAATCGCGGCCGGGATCGCGCTCATCCTGGCGGTGAGCGCCGAGCTGATCGCCGGTGGGCCACCCGGCCTGGGGACCTGGATGATCGGAGCATCGCAGGCGGGCGTGCCACGCGAGCTGTTGTTCGCCGGCATCGCGGTGGCCGGCATCCTCGGCATCGGTATCAACCTCCTGATGGTGGGTGCGGAGCGCCGGTTCATCGGCTGGGACGTTCGCATGCGGGACGTGTCGCCGTGAGCGTGCGCGCGGCCGGGACGACCGGCCTTGCGATCGCCGTGCTCGCCGGCATGGCGCTGGTATGGCAGCTCGCCGCGACCGCCGCCGACGACCCGGTGTACTGGCCGCCGTTCTCGGCGGTGGCCGCTCGCCTGTGGACCGCGTGGCTGGCGAGCCCGGCGGCGTGGACCGAAAGCGTCTGGCCCAGCCTCTCGCGCCTCCTGGCGGGTTGGGCCATCGCGGGCGTCCTCGGCATCGCGGCCGGTATCGCCATCGGCCGGTACGGGGTCCTGCGCGACGGCGCCGCGCCGGCCGTGGCGTTCCTCCGCTCGATCCCGCCGCCGGCCGTCCTCCCGGTCGTCCTCGTACTGCTGGGGGCCGGCGACGGCATGCGGATCGCTCTCATCGCGTTCGGGGTGGTGTGGCCGATCCTCCTCAACACCGCCGACGGCGTCGCATCAGTCGATCCGGTCCAGCGCGATACCGCGCGCGCCTATCGGCTCACGGCGATCGACACGGTCACGCGTGTCGTGCTCCCGGCCGCCGCGCCGCGCATCCTCGCCGGTCTGCGGGTCAGCCTCTCGATCGCCGTCATCCTGATGGTGATCAGCGAGCTGTACGCCGCGCTGAACGGCATCGGCTTCGAGCTCATCCAGGCCCAGCGCACGTTCCGCAGCCTCGACGTCTGGGCCATCATCCTGCTGCTGGGCATCATCGGCTTCGCGCTCAACGCGGTGCTCAGCGTGGTCGAGACGCGGGTCCTCCCCTGGCGCCGGATCGCCGAGGACGGCACGACGTGACCGATGCGGTCATCGAAGTCGACCACGTCGGATACCGCTACCCCGACACCCCGACGTCGGGACCACCGGCGCTCGACGACGTCACGTTCGCTGTCGGGCGCGGCCAATTCGTCGCGATCGCCGGGCCGTCCGGGTCGGGGAAGACGACGCTACTGCGTTGCGTCGCCGGGCTGTCGCGCCCATCCACCGGCACCGTCCGGCTCGACGGGATCGAGATCGACGGGGTGCCGCGATCCATGGCGATGGTGTTCCAGGACTACGGACGCTCGCTGTTCGCCTGGATGCGCATTCGCGAGAACGTCGCTCTCCCGCTCCGCGGGCTCGGCCTGACACGATCCGAGCGGGAGGAGCGCGTGACGGCCGCGCTGAGCGAGGTCGGTCTCGCCGACGCGGCCGACCGCTATCCCTGGCAGGTGTCGGGCGGCATGCAGCAGCGCGTGGCCATCGCACGCGCCGTCGCCTACCAGCCCAGGATCCTGCTCATGGACGAGCCATTCGCGTCCGTCGACGCCCAGACACGCGCAGACCTCCAGGACACCGTGCTCAACGTCTGGCGGGCGCACGGCAGCACCGTCCTGTTCGTAACCCACGACATCGACGAAGCGGTGTATCTCGGAGATCGCGTCATCGTGCTGTCAGCCGCCGCCCGCCTGGCGGCCGACCTGACCATGGGGCTGCCCCGTCCGCGCGACCAGGTCGACACCCGCGCCTCGGCCGCGTTCGCCGATCGTCGCGCCGAGCTTGCGCGGCTGATCATGCGTCCGAGGTCGGCCGGCATCGGCTGAGCTGCCTCGGCCGCTCAGACCCAGGGCAGATGCAGCGGGAAGAGCGCGTTGAGGAGGAGGCCGACGATGAGGAGCGCGCCCGCCCGACGGGTGTGAACGAAGGCGGCGCCAACGAACCACAGCGGCCAGCCGACGTAGGCGTGCGGCGGGACGTCCGGCTTCGGCTGTGAGTAGACCTTGAGGACAGCCATGAGGCGCGGGAGGCCGAGCACGACGAGCGCCACCCAGGGACCGATAAACCCCACGAGCGCGGCGCCCAGGACGATCGGGTAGAAGGCGATCATCAGGCCCTGCGCGATCCGACGAGCCAGCGACTCGCCCAGGATGACCGGCAGCGTGTGGATGCCCTTGGCCGCATCGGCCTCGATCTTGTCGATGTGCTTCCCGAACAGGACCGTGGTGACCAGGATCGCGTACGGCAGCGAGGCGAGCCACACCCAGGCCGGCAGCGCGCCGGTGGCGACGAAGAACGTGCCACCCACCATGAGCGGCCCCCACACGATGAAGACGCCCGGCTCGCCGAGGCCGATGTGCTTGAGGCGGATGGGCGGCGCGACGTAGAAGACGGAGACGAAGAGGCCGGCCAGGGCGAAGGCGATGACCAGCGGTCCGCGGTGCCACGCCAGGAACAGCATGATCGCCAGGTCGATGGCGTTGGCGACCAGGATCGCGGCACCGAGCTGGCGCTTTGTCACCCAGCCCGAGAGGATCGGGTGCGGTGCGTAGAGGGCGCGGACGTACTCGTCGGTGTCGACGCCTCCCTCGAGGTCGAAGTAGTCGTTGATCATGTTGTTCGCCGCGTGGGCGACGATGAGGCCGAGGACGGCCAGGAGGAGGAATCCCCAGTCGACGCTCACCTCCCCGGTGAGCCGGGCGGCGCCGACGGCGAGCAGCCCCCCGATGAGGCCCGAGGTGGCCGTCATGCTGAAGACGGCGGCGCGGGTGATGACGAGCCACTTGCTGATCGCGTCCGGCGGTCGCGTCATCCCCTCCGGCAGGTTCGCGGTGTTCATCACCGTGCGCCACACGGCGAACCGCTCCGAGAAGGTCATCGGAGCCTTCAGAGCCTCAATGTGATACTCACGCGTATCATGTTATGCCGCTGCCGGCGGTGTCAAATCGTGGCCGGTTGCCGCTGAGCGGGCCGCCTCGAGCTGGCTTGGTCCACGGCTGGGAGCATCGGCCACTTCTTGGCCGATTTAGTCCACGGCTGGCAAGGATAGCGAAGCAACCACGCCCTGCTTCGCCGTCGTTCGTCCGACCGTGGGCAAGACGGCCACTCAGTGGCTGATACGCCCAGCAGCGGCACAAGCGGGGAAACGCTCAGGGAAGGAGCGTTCCCTGGTCGGCGATGGCAAGCCAACGCCCCCGCTCGCGGACGTACGTCACCGCCGTCAGCTGATGCGACGAGATCGCGCGACCCGGGTCGTCGTACCAGGTCTCGTACACGATGTACGCGTTGCGGCAGCCGTCCACGAACCGATGCAGCTCGACCCAGCGCCAGCTCGCGGTCCGCTGCTCGAAATGAGGCGTCAGGGCCTCCATGATCGCGTCGATCCCCATCCGCCGTTCCCCGCTGGCGAAGATCGTCACCGCCTCCGGGTGATGGCCCTCGCGAAAGGTCCGGGCGTCGAAGCCGCGGAACGACTCCATGTCGGTGCGCTGGGCCCTCTCGAAGTCGCGGGAGCAGCCGAGGGCTCCCCCGTCGCTCGCATCGGTCTGGGTCATTCCTTGACGCTACGGCGCCCCAGCGGTCGGGCGCGAGGGCCAATCGCGACTGGCCGACCCGGCCAATCCGCGCCGGCGCCGTATGCTTCTGCGGGTGGACCTCCACATCAGCCTCGATGGTCGCCCGCACCTGACCGATGCGATCTACCGCCAGCTCCGCGACGCCATCCTCGAGGGCCGTCTGAGCCCCGGCGACCGGCTTCCGCCGAGCCGCGAGCTCGCCCGTCAGCTGGCCGTGTCGCGCAGCACCGTCACCGTCGCGTATGACCGGCTCACGAGCGAGGGCTACACCGCTTCGCGCGTGGGGGCGGGCACGTACGTGAGCCTGGATCTCGTGCCCCGAGCCCCCCGCACGCCGCCCCGTCCCAGCGCGCTCCGGGCGCGCGCCATCTGGGACGAGGTGAGCCTGCCGACGGTGTTCGGCCGGCCGGCCGAGTTCGACTTCCGCGCCGGTATCCCGGACGCGCGCCTCTTTCCGTACGACACGTGGCGGCGGCTGATGTCGCGTGAGCTGCGTCGCTCATCGGTCGGCAAAGGCGCCTACGGCGATCCCGCCGGCGACGCCGAGCTGCGGGCCGGGATCGCCGGCCATGTGGCGCTCGGCCGAGGCGTGCGGGCCGGCGCCGACGACATCGTGGTCACGAACGGGACGCAGCAGGCCTTCGACGTCGTGGCCCGCGCGATCCTGGCGCCCGGCGACACCGTGGCGGTCGAGGATCCCGGCTACCCGACGGTGCGGCAGCTGCTCGCGTCACTCGGCGCACGCGTCATCCCCGTGCCGGTCGACGACGAGGGGATGGACGTCGCGCAGCTGCCCGGTGACGCCCGGCTGGTCGTCGTCACGCCGTCGCACCAATTCCCGCTCGGGGTCGCGATGTCCCTCCGCCGACGCCTCGCGCTCGTCGACTGGGCAGAGGCGCACGACGCGGCGGTCGTCGAGGACGACTACGACAGCGAGTTCCGGCTCGGTGGGCGCCCGATCGAGCCGCTCCAGAGCCTCGACCCCCACGGTCGGGTCATCTACGTCGGCACCTTCTCGAAGACGATGCTCGCGACCTTGCGGCTGGGCTTCGTCGTGGTGCCGGGCGCCGTGCGCCATGCCGTCCGGGCCGCGAAGTTCGTCAGCGACTGGCACACCGCGGTCCCCACCCAGCGGGCGCTGGCCGCGTTCATCGCGGAGGGCTGGTTCGCGCGACACCTGCGCCGCATGCGACCCATCTACCGCGACCGGCACCGCCGCATCGTCGAGATCCTGGAGCGCGACTTCGGCGGGACCCTGCGTCCGCTGCCGGCGGCCGCCGGCCTCCACGTCTGTGCCGTCACCCCCACAATGAACGTGGCGGACGTCGAGCGCGTCATGGCCCGCGCCCTCGAGACCGGAGTCGCGGCGCACTTGCTGTCGGCGATGGCCGCCGTGCCGCCCGGACGGCCGGGCCTCATCCTCGGCTACGGGGCGATCGCCACCGAGCACATCGACGAGGGCATGCGCCGGCTACGGCTGGCGTTCGGCTGACGGTCGTTGGGGTGGCCTACGGGGCTTGAACCCGTAACCTTCGGAGCCACAATCCGATGCTCTGCCAATTGAGCTAAGGCCACCACGAACGCCGCGCGTGGTCGCAGCGCGGCGCGCCCCATCGTCGCCGATCGGCGCGACGGCCGCAAGCGAGGTCAGTCGCGGCTGACACCGCGCAGCACCAGGACCACGAGGATGCTGCCGAGGGTCGCCACGACGATGGCGCCGAGCCACCCGGTGGCGGTCGGCTGGTCGAGCACGTTGACCCACAGGAAGCCGCCCAGGATGCCCCCGAGGATGCCGATGAGCAGCGTGCCGAGGCAGCCATACCGTTGGCGCCCCGGCACGAACGCGCCCGCGATGGCGCCGGCGATGAGTCCGACGATGATCCAGCCGAAGAAGCCGAGGTCGGGCACGACGGGGAGCCTCCTGATCGGATTGTGATTTCTTGGCGGCTCGCAGCACCGTGCATGCCATGCACGCAACGGCCGAGCAGGGGGCCAGAGTGCCCGATTTCGCGCCCTCGGGTCTCAGGAATGTGCCTCCCGCGCACATCCGAGCCTCCGAGTTGGCCAGCGTGGCCGTTGGGTGAACCGGGTGCAAGCCCCAGGGAATCTCGTGGCCGTTGCGTGAACCGTGTGCAAGCCCCAGGGAATCTCGCCCTCTATGGCGGCGGCAGGGTCCGCGTGAGGTCGACGACGACGTTTCCGTCCTCGACGTTGATCGGGAACCGATCCAGCGGTGGGTCGGCCGGGTCGAGGGGCAGCCCGTCGAGGGTCCATTGCCGGTCGTCGCAGTCGACGAGCCTGTCCGGGCGGATCTCGAGCGGGCAGTCCTCCTCGACCGGGCTCGCCGCGGCGACGGCCGCGATGCCGCCCAGCGTGACGGGTGACACGATGACGCTCATCTGGACGCGGCCGTCGCCGGCGCCCTGCTCGCCGTCCCAGCCGTACGAGCGCGCGAGGATGACGTCGTGGCGCGTCGGGCCGGTCGAGGTCGCCGCGCTCAGGGTGCCCATCGTGACGACCGAGTCGTCGCGCGGCTCGGCGAACGTGAAGATCGCGGGACGCACCAGGAGCACGGCAACGATCCCGATGACCGCCAGGGCGCCGCACCCGAGGAGCGCGCGCCGGACGGGGACCGGCTCATCCATCGGCCGCATCCGCGGGGTGCAGCTCGATGAGCGTCGCGCCGGTGCAGTTGTAGAACAGCGTCCCGCCGAAGCTCTCGCATCGGTCGTCGATCCCCCGCCGCACCAGGGCGGTGTGGCCGTGGAGCCAGAGCGGCGGCGTGAGGCGGCTCACGAGCCAGCGGAACGCGGTGAAGCCGCGGTGCGCGAGGTCGGTGTCGTCATTCACACCGCGAGGTGGAGCGTGGCTGACGACGAGCAGCGGGCGCTGCCCGAGCGTTCGAAGCCAGGCCAGCCAGGAGCGAGCCCACATGCCGGGCCCGCTCACCTCCATCCCCCGACCGCTGTAGATCGGCGAGCCGGAGAAGCCGATGATCCGCAGGCCGGCGTCGCTGACCGGAGTGGCATCGGGGATCGGCCGCGGCAGCAGCCGTCGCTCGGTGTCGGCCCAGGCGGAGCCCACGTCGTGGTTGCCGCGCACGTAGCGGAGCGGAGCGTGGAACGCGTCCGTGACGAAGGAGAGGTACTCGGGCTGGAGGTCGCCGGCGCCGATGATGAGGTCGATGTGGCCGATGCCCTCGCGCGTGGCTTCCGAGTCGAGCGAAGGGTCCGGCTCGTCGCTGATGGCCAGGATCCGGATCGGCCGGCCGTCGCGACCGGCGAAAGCGGCCCGATCGGGCCAGGCCACGCGCAGCCGCTGGGTCACTGGCCGGGGTCTTCGTGGCGGAGCAGGTCCGCGCGGCTCAGCCCGTCCACCTCCTGGCGCTGCTCGACGGTCCGCGAATGACGGCCGGTGGCGGCCTGGCGGAGCTCCTCGCCGCCGACGATGGAGCTCGCATCGGTCCATCCGCGCTCGGTGGGCTGGGCCCCGGGCATCAGGAGCTGCGTGACGTCCGCGTCGATCTCGACGCCACCATTACGCAGCGCGGCCGCGACGCGGTTATGGCCGTCCTCGACGTAGTAGTCGTCGCCGACCTGTTCGAGGTCCACCGGCGGGAGGAGCTCCAGGCGGCCCATCGCGCGGTTGATGCGCTGCCATCGGCCCTCCCAGTTGCGGCCGCGCAACCTGGGCAGGGGCAGGAAGTCGGCGGTGTTCTGCGACGGGTGGCGCGTCGTCCCGACGATGCGATCGAGCGGCACCGTGCGGACGCCCACCGGCCGTCGCGTGGCCCGCGTCGCCTGCGGGTACAGGTCGTAGAGCGACGGCAGGACCGTTCGCTCAGCCGCGCGCCGCGAGCCGCCGGTCGACCGACGCCATGCCGACCACGCGCGCTGCGCGACGGCGAGGACGACGAGGACGGCGGCAAGGCGGGCGATGACCCAGCGCAGGAAGCGGGCGATGAGGTTCATGGGAGTCCGATCGGCGCTCGACGGCAGTTGGCGTGGTTGCGCCTCGTACTATGATGCCTTCCCCGAGCACGGGCCGCATGACGCGGCTCGAGCCTGCCGTGTTGGTTGAGGAGCAAGACTCGATGGCCACGGTCACCTTCGATCACATGTACAAGCGGTACGGCGAGGAAGTCGTCGCCGTGAACGACCTCAACCTCGAGGTCGGCGATGGCGAGTTCATCTGCCTCGTCGGCCCGTCGGGCTGCGGGAAGACGACGGCGCTGCGCTGCGTCGCGGGCCTGGAGGAGATCAGCGACGGACGCCTCCTCATCGGCGACCGGGTCGTGAACAACGTCGCGCCCAAGGACCGCGACATCGCCATGGTCTTCCAGAGCTACGCGCTCTATCCGCACATGTCGGTCTACGACAACCTCGCATTCGGGCTGAAGCTGCGCAAGACGAAGAAGGAGGACATCGACCGCCGCGTGAAGGAGGCGGCCGAGATCCTGGGCCTGCAGCGCTTCCTCGACCGCAAGCCGAAGGCCCTCTCCGGCGGGCAGCGCCAGCGCGTCGCGCTCGGCCGCGCCATCGTCCGCGAGCCATCGGTGTTCCTCATGGACGAGCCGCTCAGCAACCTCGACGCGAAGCTCCGGGTGCAGACGCGCGCGGAGATCGCGCGCCTCCACCAGCGGCTCGGCACGACGACGATCTACGTCACCCACGACCAGGTCGAGGCGATGACCATGGGCGACCGCATCGCCGTCATGCGCGATGGCCTGCTCCAGCAGGTCGGCTCGCCCCAGGACCTGTACGACCATCCCGTCAACGTCTTCGTGGCCGGGTTCATCGGCTCCCCCGCCATGAACTTCGCCACGACGAAGTCCGAGGGCAAGGACCTCATGCTCGGCGGCCACAAGCTCGAGCTGGCAGGCGAGCAGGCGCGCGCGGCCGAATCGCGGCCGGACGGCGCGGAGGTGGTCATCGGCTTCCGGCCCGAGCACATCGAGCTCGCCAACGGCCAGTCGAGCAGCGCGGTCCGCTTCCCGGCCAGAGTGGATGTCGTCGAGTACCTCGGCAACGAGGAGCTCATCCACGCCCAGTCCGAGGGCAGCGAGATCGTCGCGCTCCTTCCGTCCGACAAGCAGGTCGCGGTCGGCGACAACGTCGAGCTCGCCGTCCCGATGGAGAAGCTGCACATCTTCGATCCGGAATCCGAGAAGACGCTGGCCGGCTGAGGTACCCGGCTTCATCAAGGTTGAGTGACCCCGGGGGACGCCGGCGTAACGACGCACGGATGGGCCCACGGGACCCAGCGACTCGTGGCGTGGCCACGACCAATGGAACAGGTGGAGGAACCGAATGAGGAAGTTTCGTCTTGTAGCGCCCGCCATCGCGGGCGTCCTCGTGCTCGCTGCGTGCTCCGGCGGCGACGAGGGGAGCCCCGGAGCCAGTGGTGGTGGTGGTGGCGGCGCCGCTGAAGAGGGCGACGGAAGCATCACGATCACCTCTCTGTGGGGCGGCGCCGAGCAGGAGGCCTTCGAGGCCGTGCTGACGGCGTTCACCGAGGAGACCGGCATCGAGGCGACGTACGAGCCAAACCGGACCGACTACGCGACGGTGCTGCGCACCCGCATCCAGGGTGGCAACCCGCCGGACGTCGCGATCATCCCGGGCATCGGCACGCTGCGCAGTCTCGCGCGTGACGGCTCGCTCATCGCGATGTCCGACCTGGGCATCAACCAGGCGGACATCCAGGACAACTATGCGCCGGGCATCCTGGACGTCGGCGTCGTCGACGGCGAGCTGTTCGGGATCATGGTCAAGCTCAACTCGAAGGCAGCGATCTGGTACGACCCACAGCGGATGGACGACATGGGCGTCACGCCCGAGGCTGCCGACTTCGAGGATCTCGTCGCACTGACCGACGACATCAAGTCGGCGGGCGGCACGCCGTGGTCCGTCGGAGCCGGCGCCGATAGCCAGTGGACTCTGACCGACTGGTTCGAGATCACGTATCTGAAGATGCACGGGACGGAGGCGTACGACAAGCTCTGGAGCCCGGAAGGCGACTTCACCGACCCAACGGTGCAGGCGACCATCGACAAGGTCTTTGGTGAGCTCCTCACCGACGACAACATCGCCGGCGGCGTCGACGGGGCGCTTTCGACGGCGTTCGTCGACGCCGTGGCCCAGGTCTTTGGCACCTCGCCATCGGCCGAGCTGTACTGCTGCGGCGGCTTCGTCGGCGGTATCGCCACCGGCCAGGACGTGAACCCCGACCTCGCGGGCCAGGAAGGCACCGCGATCGACTGGTTCCCGTACCCCACCGTCGACGGCAACGGCGAGGGCCTCGTGACCTATGGCGGCGACGTCATGGCCGCGCTGGTCAACGACAGCGACGTTGCGGAGTTCATGGAGTACCTCACCACCGCTGAGGCCGGCCAGGTCTGGGCGGAGGGAGGCACGATCATCTCGCCGCTCAAGGATGTCGACACGAGCGTCTACCCGACCTCGCTCATCCAGAAGGAGGCCGAGCAGATCAACTCCGCCGAGGCGGTTCGCTTCGACGGCTCGGATCTCCTGCCGGGCACCGACCTCGGTGCGGCCCTGCAGTCGGCCCTCCGCGGAGAGGACATGGGTCCGATCCTGGAGGAGTTCCAGAACCAGACGCAAACCGCCTGGGAGTCGGAATAGGCACGACCTGAAGGGGAGGGGCCTCGCCCCTCCCCTTCGTCCTTTCACCACGCAC